>NZ_JACVTU010000002.1:0-536472 GCF_016624705.1 Acinetobacter sp. S40 | reverse complement strand
AGGCAAAGTTATTCCCTCTTCCAAAGAACAAGTCATTCAATCACTGGATGGAGGGATTTTGACGAAACTGGATGTACAAGAAGGAGACATCGTACAAAAGGGACAAGTGCTGGCACAGTTGGATCCGACCCGCTTTGCCTCCAATGTTGGAGAATCACAATCCTTACTGATTTCAGCTCAGGCCACTGCGGCTCGGTTACGTGCTGAAGTCAATGGGACGGCACTGGCATTTCCAGAAGAAGTCAGAAAAGATCCAAAGCTGGTACAAGAAGAAACGGCATTATATAACTCCAGACGTGAAAATCTGGAACAATCTGTTTCTGGCTTAAAACAAGCCCTGCAACTGGTACAACAAGAACTGGTGATGACTGAACCATTGGTTGCCAAAGGTGCTGCCAGTGAAGTTGAAGTATTGCGTTTAAAACGCGAAGCCAACGATCTGCAAAATAAAATCAATGATGCACGTAACCAGTATTACGTCAAATCACGCGAAGAGCTGTCCAAGGCCAACACCGATACCGAACAGCAAATGCAGATTGTACGCGGTCGAACGGATACCTTAAACCGCACGACATTTAAAGCACCTGTACGTGGCGTGGTAAAAGAAATTGCGGTAACGACGCAAGGGGGAGTGATCCCACAAAATGGTAAGTTGATGACCATTGTCCCACTGGATGAACAACTGCTGATAGAAGCGCGAATTTCACCGCGGGACATTGCATTTATCCACCCTGGACAGGAGGCATTGGTTAAAATCACGGCCTATGATTATTCGATTTACGGGGGATTAAAGGGCAAGGTGACGGTGATTTCCCCTGATACGATTCGTGATGAAGTGAAGCAGGATCAGTTTTATTATCGGGTCTATATCCGCACGGATTCTGACAAACTTTATAATAAAGATGGCAAGTCATTTAGTATCACGCCGGGAATGGTGGCAACAGTGGATATTCGTACTGGAGAGAAAACCGTACTGGATTATTTATTGAAACCGTTTAATAAAGCAAAAGAGGCTTTGCGCGAACGGTAAATACAAATAGAGACCTAACGAAATAATTGAATCCTCGCTTTTGCGGGGATTTTTGTCATTGCAACTCTTAATTCACGCTATAATATTGCGTTTATTGTTAATCTTTTTTGCTGTTATGCCTTTTACTATTGCGCAACTGGTTTGTTTTGAAGAAGAAATCAAAAAAAGTCGATTTCAGGCATTTGCAACCCCTGTTGAGAATGAAGAGCAAGTGAAGGATTTTTTGGAAAGCTATAAAGATATCAGTACCACTCATCAGTGTTGGGCATGGAAAATAGGGCACCATGTACGTTTTAATGATGATGGTGAACCTTCTGGCACAGCGGGTAGACCAATATTGGCAACCATTGAGGGTAATGAACTTACTAATGTTTTAGTTTTGGTCAATCGTTGGTTTGGCGGGGTAAAGCTAGGAACTGGTGGTTTAGTACGGGCTTATGGCGGTTGTGCTGGGCAATGTTTAACCCTTGCAGAAAAAATAGAATTAATTGAAAAAAAACAGACTGTATTTTCTTGCCATTTTAATGAATGGCCTATTCTTCAGTATGAGCTAAAGCATCAGCAAATTGAATATATTGAAAACTACACAAGTGAAGGAGTTACAGTCGAAGCAGCTTTACAGATTCATCAGATCGATCCCTTAAAATTAAAACTTCAGGATATTACTCGGGGACGAGAACACTTAAACATCGTGGAGCCTGAGCATGAGTGATGAAGGTTTACTCAAATATCGTGAACAGCATAAACATCGCTTGAATTATATGCCATGGTTGTATTGGAGCTTAAAACCTAAACATCGTGAATGGGCAGAAGCATGGCAAAAGGAATACCAAGCTTATTTGATGGAGATGGAAACGGTTGAAATCGGGAAAAATTGTTTTATTTCTCCTTTAGCGCATATTTTTGCAGAACCTGGACGCAAAATTACCATCGGTGATAATACTTTTATTGCAGCGGATTGTACCTTACACGGGCCTTTAAACATTGGTAATGAAGTTGCGATTAATCATCATTGTATTCTGGATGGCGCGCGGGCGGGTATCATTTTGCGTGATCAAGTACGGATAGCCGCATATTGCCATTTATATGCTTTTGATCATGGGATGGAGCTAGATCGTCCGGTGTATCAACAACCAGTCACCTCCAAAGGCATTGAAATTGGTCAGGATGTCTGGTTAGGGGCACATGTTGGCGTTAAAGATGGCATTTCGATTGGCCACCATGCGGTGGTTGGTATGAACAGCATGGTAACGAAGGATATAGAAGCGTATCATGTGGTTGCTGGAAATCCTGCACGTTGGATTAGAAATAGAGAGTAGTTGGTTTTTTAATCATTTGATTGTTTTTCATAGAAAATAAGTTAAACAGCATAAAAAATTACCAAAGTTTTCATTCAATTATGCTAAGTTAAAAATAACAAAACAAAATCTCCAAGGCATTAGACCTTAATGAAGAGAGGCTATTATGAGTCGTGTTATTGCATGTATTGATTCTTCACCTTGCATTAATGCAATTGCAGAAGCTGCCGCGTGGGTGGCTAAACAAACCAAGCGTGAACTGGTATTGCTTCAAATTCTTGATTACTATCCTGCTAGTTATCATTTGGGCGAAATCAGTGGTGTAATTGGTTTTGAGAGTAACGCCATGTTGCTCAAAGAGCTTGCTGAGTTGGAGCAAAAACAAAGTGAACTGGCTTTAGACTATAGCAATAATTTGCTTAAACACATTTCTGAAATGATTGAAGAGAAATATGGTTTAACAAGTTCAAAGATTCAAGAAAAAGGTGATTTTCTAGAACAAAGTTTTAGTATTTTAAAAGAAGATGATTTTGTTGTAATCGGCCGTGTAGGAGAACGGGCAGCAGAAAAAAATAAACCTATTGGCAGTAATGTTGAAAATTTTATTCGCGGTGCAAATTGTACTGTTATGACAGTAGGTGAAACATTTAAAGCGCCTACACGCTTTATCTTTGCTTATGAGTATTCTCCAACTTGCGTCAAGATGATGCATCGAATTGCGCAAAGTGATTTACTTAAAACTTTGCAGTGCCATTTGCTCTATGTTGGAGATCACCCACAAGTCTTAAAAGATCCAGAAGAATTTTTAACCCATGCAGGCATTGAAGTGGTCACTGTTTATCGTTATGGCGACGTTTCGGAAAATATACTGGAATACCAACGCGAACACGGTATTCAGATGATCGTGTTGGGTGCATTTAGTCACAGTAAAATTCATCAGTTCTTTTTGGGTAGTATTGCAACTTCTATTTTCCGTAATGCGACTGTGCCACTGTTGGTGGCTAAATAATTTAAGCGGGTTATCCATAGTTATCCGCAAATCTTGTGGATAACTATATGGACAAGCAATGTAAATAAAAATAGGATATTGATTTTAAAATAAAAATAAATTAAGAGCGTTTTTTGATCATCACTTTACAATGGCAATTGCAAAGCCATCATGGCCTTTGCTTCCCACCGTTTGTAAGGCTGTACAGGATAAAATACGAGGATGATTTTGCAAGGCTTCAAAAGTCTGGCGAATACCTTCTATGCTAGGTTTCTTATTATTTTGATCCAGAATATCACCTCCGCGAATCACATTATCTAACACAAGAATAGTACCAGAATGTGAAAGATTCAGAGTAAGTTCTAAATATTCAGGATAGTTTTGTTTGTCAGCATCGATAAAAATAAAATCGAATGGGTCAAAGGTAGCAGGGTCTATTTCACGTAAAATATCAGCAGCACGTCCGACTTTAAGCTCAACAGGCACTTCAAATTGGGCATGATCAATATTTTGCTGTGCTAGTGCAGCATGAGTATCTCGTCCTTCAATAGTCAGCAGATAACCCTCTTTAGGTAGAGTGCGAGCTAACCAGACTGTACTATAGGCTGCAAATGTTCCTAGTTCCAAAACACGTTTACACTGATTCATCTGAATCAACATTTGTAAAAGCATACCCTGATTAGGTGCAACGGCCAAATGATCTGGAAATCCCTGATTGGCAGTATTATCCAGCGCAAATTGCAGGTTTGGATCTTCGGGAATTAAATGTGAATCGATATAGTGATCAATGTCTGTCCACATCTGTTGCATAACGGGTGTTACCTATACTGAGATAACAGCATTTTAACCATTTCTAATAGATGTGCAATTTTAAGTGAAGGGAAAATCAAAACCTCACTATTTTAAATATTAAAAAAGAGACACGGATGGTCTCTTCCAAACAAGATAAAAATACCTTTAATAATTACACATTGAACTATTACGACTATGATCTGGCCCCCAAGTTCGGTAGCCTTGCGTGTCGATATGGATCTGCCCGGAAGCATAAATACCAATCCCCATATCTAGACTTTGTCCATGCTGTGCCCAGAATTGACATAGCTTAAACTTGGTATTTTCTATAAATGCATAATCCTGAGACTGTGGAAACTCTGGACCAATACGAAAATCGATAGCGGAGTTAAATAAATGTCGTGATGAATTAGCCCCACCTGCACATTGGTTTAAAGGCAGATCTCGATAAACCGAGGTGACTTCAAAATCGGTTAAAACCTTTTGGGCAACTAAGGCTTTAAAAATACGCAAGGTCGGTATGGCATTATTCCATAGTTCACGATTGGGAACCGCATATTGTGAGCGGCCACATTTTTGCCAGTCGCGTGCAGTTTTTAATAATTCAAAATTAGGTACAACATTGGCGACATTATTACGCTCAAGAAAATGTTCATATTCTTGAACACGCGAACGATTATCGCCCATGCTTAACCATGCAAGATAGGCTGCGGGAACGGTTTTAACTGGAACAGGACGTTCTAATGTGACTTTTTCCTGCGGAATATAAATGCGATGTCCAGTTGAAGAGGTAACTTTTCCAGTTTTTTGAGGGGAGGTAGTACAGGCAACCATGACAACGGGTGCAAGGCTTATGGCAAGCAAACCCTTCAAAAATTTCGGCATAATAGAATCAATTGCTTACTTTAAATTGGGCTTATTCTAATCGAAAAGGATGGATAAAATGAGGAAAAATTGCAATGAAATGTGTGATTCCGATACAAAAAGACCAGCGTTTGCTGGTCTAATTTGCAATTACTTCTCTAAATACTGAAGCTTATCTGGTTTACCATTCCACTCTTCACGATCAGCAGGCTGCTCACCAATTTGAGTAATATTATTACCTGCCCATTTTTCAGACAATTCGGCATTGAGTTCAATAAAGACTTCCTGACCTTCTGGTAATTCATCTTCTGAGAAAATCGCATTAGCCGGGCATTCTGGTTCACACAGCGCACAGTCAATACATTCATCAGGATTGATCACCAAAAAATTTGGGCCTTCGTAGAAACAATCAACTGGGCATACTTCTACGCAATCTTGGTATTTACATTTAATACAGTTTTCAGTGACAACGAAGGTCATGGCGACAGCTACCTAAAAAATATGGTTCTAATTCCGAATGCTGTATTTTAGGCAAAAAAGGGGGTGACTAACAATTCCTTTTATTGATATTTATTATTCGGATTGATGAAAAGGACTGATTTATATCACTCTAGTTGATAGTAACTCTCAATTAAGCCACTATTTAGTGGTTTTATGCGATTTTTTTTGGCCACCGCCATCTTGCTTGTTCACAGTTGCCCATGCAATTCTCTCGGCTTCTTCTTGAGAATGTCCACGTTCTAATTCACTTTCTTCAATATGTTTGGCTTGGCGTTTCTGTTTTTGAGTATAAGCCGATTTATCTCCACGTGACATTTTTATTCTCCTGATTTAAACACAGTATCCTATTTTTAACATTGTCCTCCTTAAAATAGGGTAATAAGTTGTCAAAGATCAGTCTTTCTTTGTAAATTTAAAAATGATACTAACAAGTTAAGTGCATCTCTTTAGGCTCGATTTTTCAGATCAAGTCTACGTTTGTATACTTGGGATATCTAAAGTTTGTAAATAAGTGTTCCCTTAAAAATCTATAGTTGTGATTTATATTAAGAGCAAAATTTTTAGTCAATTACTTTAATAAATCAATGAGATAAAATAGTGAAGCAGATCAGTATAAGTGATCTGCTTCATAAAAAATTAAGAACTCAGCGTTGCTTTTAATGAATAAAGTTGTTCAAGCGCTTGACGGGGAGTGAGGTTATCAACATCAATTTGCTTTAACATTTCTAGAGCAGGTGATTGAGCTTCAACTTCAATGATCTTTTCGATCATGGGTGTTTCAATTTCATGCTCAACGGCATTGAATAAATCATTTTGAACGGCTGCCTGAATATGTTGCTGCTGTTGCTTTTCTAATATCTTTAAGCGTTTTTGTGCTTCTTTAATAACGCCTGCTGGAATACCTGCCAGTTTTGCGACTTGTAAACCATGACTTTGGCTAGCAGGCCCATGTTGTACTTTATGTAATAAGATCAGGTTGCCATTCATTTCTTTGGCGGTGACGTGATAATTATCAATACCTGCTTCACTACCCAATTCAGTTAACTCGAAATAATGTGTGGCAAATAAGCATAAACATTTGATGCGTTTAGTCAAATCGAGCACACATGCCCATGCCAGAGACAAACCATCATAAGTACTAGTACCTCGCCCGACTTCATCCATTAGCACAAGAGACTGGTGAGTGGCATGATGCAAAATTTGAGAAGTCTCAGTCATTTCAACCATAAAGGTTGATTTTCCAGTTGATAAGTCATCCGCTGAACCAATACGGGTAAAAATCCGGTCAATCGGTCCGAGTTTGGCCGCTTTGGCAGGGACATAACTGCCACAATAAGCCAGTAGACTAATCAATGCGGTTTGACGCATAAAGGTTGATTTACCGCCCATGTTGGGGCCAGTAATAATGGCCATACGGTGCTGACTATCTAAGAATGTATCATTTGGAGTGTATGGCGTTTTACTTAATGCCTCGACCACTGGATGACGACCTGCATGAATTTTAATACCAATTTCAGGGCTAAACTCAGGTCGGCTCCAGTGTTGCAAGCGCGCTTGGTGCGCAAAATTTGCCAAGACATCGATCTGGGCAATGGCTGCACTCATCATTTGTAAATTAGCAATATTCTGTCTAAGGGTTTCAAGCAAGTTTTCAAATAATAATTTCTCGCGAGCAAGCGCGCGTGATTCACTAGAAAGAACTTTATCTTCAAAACCTTTGAGTTCTGGTGTGATATAACGTTCTGCATTTTTTAAGGTTTGGCGACGAATATAATGTTCAGGGGCTTGCTGTGCTTGAGCGCGTGTTAATTCAATATAATAACCACTCACACGGTTATAGCCAATTTTTAAAGTCGAGATGCCACTGAGCTCACGCTCTTTAATTTCGAGATCAATGAGAAATTGGCCAGCATGATCACGTATTTTACGGAGTTCATCCAGTTCACCATCATAACCTTCGGCAATAACATTACCATCCCTTAACAACACGGGTGGATTTTCAACGATCGCAGAGATAAGCAACTGATGTAGCTCTTTAAAATCTCCTAGTTGTTGATCAAGATGTGTCAATAAGGTGGAGGATTGAGCCTGAATCACAGGTAATAAAGCATGTCTCAAAAATGGAACTTGAGCACAGGCATGACGCAATTGCACCAGATCACGTGGACGCGCACTACCTAATGCAACCCGACTTAGCACGCGTTCAATATCACCAATCTCTTTAAGCACTAAACGCACAGGGGATTCATGATAACCAGTCAATAGCTGCTCAGTTGCATCCAATCGCGCATCTAGAAGTGCTGTGTCACGGATGGGTTGCATTAAAGTACGACTAAGTAAACGACCACCCATTGCTGTTTGACAGTCATTAATTAAATTAAACAAGGATGTGCCATGTTCAAACAGTGGGTCGATAATTTCTAGATTACGACGCGTGATAGGATCCAGTGCGATAAAATCGGAACTTTGCTCAAGTTGAATCGAGCGAATATGTGGCAGAGCAGTTTTTTGGGTTTCTTTGGCATAGTGAATCAGTGCAGCCGCCGATGCTTTAGCAAGGGGAAGATGGTCGATACCAAAACCAGATAATGTCGCGACACCAAGTTGATCACATAGCGTTTTTTGCGCATTATTTAAATTAAAATCAACATTGGGACGTTTTGTAATCGGACAATCGAGTTGCTTTTTAATCTGTTCCAGAATGTTTTGGTCAACTAAATCTTCATCAACTACAATTTCACTTGGCATTAAACGTGAAAGTTCAATCGCCAATTGCTCAGTTTTAAAGTCATGTTCCTGAACTTTAAAAATACTGGCACTGAGATCGAGTAAAGCAAGACCAATTTTATTTTGCTGAATGCATAAGGCAACGAGGTTAGAGGATTGATAACTGCCTAATAGCGCATCATCAGTAATTGTACCAGGAGTGATAATACGTACCACTTTGCGCTCAACAGGCCCTTTACCTGTAACTTCACCCACCTGCTCACAAATCGCAACGGTTTGTCCCGCCTTCACCAAGCGTGCTAAATAACCTTCTGCAGCATGATAAGGTACACCAGCCATTGGAATAGGTTCACCATTAGTTTTACCACGATGGGTCAAAGTGATACCTAATAACTTGGCAGCTTTATGCGCATCATTAAAAAAAAGTTCATAAAAGTCACCCATGCGATAAAAAAGTAAAGCATGCTGATGTTCCATTTTGACCTTAAGATATTGTTGCATCATAGGGGTGTGGCTGGAAAGATCAGTCATGATTTCTTTCATATTCATGTAACTTTATTCCTTAAATTCAAATAATAAATAAATTGGTTTCAAAAATCTGTCTGTCGAGCAAAATTGGATCAATCGTGTTGGCGAGGTTCATTTTATTTCTCACGGATGTCATCTTAACAAATTGAGTGTGTTTGATAAAAAGAATTCCTAAAACGAATGAAGAAATAAACGACAAAAGAAATTGCTTTCTCAACTCGAGTGAACCCTAAGTTGAATTTTAATAATATTGATAAATCTGATATTAGGAAGGGGGCAGGGCTGGATGGGCGCAAAACAGGATTGTAGACTTTTTTATTGTTAGTTCAGCCACTTTAACAGTTCTTTTAAAACAAGGATTCCAAATAAATATTTTTCCTGTAGCTCATCTAGAAAAGAATCGGGGTCTGTCCTGTTAGTTACCGTTTATCTGATGTTAATCGTTCAGAAAGGTGGCTGCTTATCATATTTACTATTACTACATTAATTCCTTGGATCATTTGCTTAGCGATAGAAATACGATCAGAGTAAAATCAATGAGATGAATATATGATGTGAAGCTAAACAGGTAGGAGTGCGTATAATCTAAACTACCTGATTAAGCTGAGGTTTTCTATAGCTGAGTTATCTGGCTTGTATTTTTCAGGCTAAAAAAGTTTCTTGAAGATAACTCCATAACATTTTCCCTTCTATCTCTTCGATGAGGGCACAAGAGCGTCGAATCAGAATACCCGTGGCTTTAGTATGCTTTTCAGTATAAGTCAGAACAATGGCATCTGGCTTTTGCATCAAAATTTGTTCATCGTAGATTTCAATCTGAATGTCCGGCATCTTGCCCTGATTATTTGCGAACAGACCCTTAACCTCTTGCAGGGAAATACGTTTTCCAGCTGCGCCGACCATTTCAAAATGTTCGGCAAAATAATCAATGAGCAGGCCAAGGTCTTGCTCACTATGTTTACCGCTGAAAATTTTTTTAATCAAGACATGCATGCTATGAATGCTTTCGATTGCTTGTTCTTTTATGAGAGCCATATTTTATTTCCATTAAGAAATTGATCATTTACCTTTATTTTAAAACAAAAATAAATGTAAAATTCAATATCATTTTAAATAAATTTATCTCAAGCGTTCCTCAACTAAAATGATAAAAGTTATAATTACTTGTTAAATATAACTTTTATTAATAAATTAAGTTTTTATAATTTTTTTTGCTTACTTGCTTAAATACTGAATAGCTAAAAATATCAAAAAAGTATAATTTTATACCTATTATATTATGGAAAATTCCATGTAAAAGTAATAATTATAACGGAGGATTATTTCTCTTATTGAAAAGACCAGAAAAGAAGCAGTGTTCTGGGCATAACGTCTTTCAGTAAGAAGACAAATTAGAATAATGGCATGGACAAGGAAGAAAGATGGATACGCACGCAACTGAGCCAAAACGGGCTCAATCCAATGTATACGCCTGGTATGTGGTTTTGCTCTGCATGTTAGCCTATATATTTTCATTTATTGATCGGCAGATACTGGCATTAATGATTGAACCGATCAAAGCTGATCTTGGTCTTTCCGATACGCAGTTCAGTTTATTGCATGGTTTGGCATTCTCACTATTTTATGCCTTTATGGGATTACCACTGGCTTATTTAGCGGATCGTTTTTCACGTCCAAAAATTATTGCCATTGGGGTGGTGTTTTGGAGCATTGCTACGGCATTTTGTGGTTTAAGTAAAAATTTTATTCAGCTATTTTTGAGTCGTATGGGCGTTGGTGTCGGTGAAGCGGCATTATCGCCCGCAGCTTATTCGATGTTTAGTGATATGTTTAGTAAGGACAAGTTGGGTCGTGCTGTCGCGGTTTATTCGATAGGTTCCTTTGTCGGCGGCGGTATTGCCTTTTTGGTCGGCGGTTACGTCATTGGTTTACTGAAAAATATGGATGCTATTCAGGTTCCAATTTTTGGGGCATTAAGAGCGTGGCAAGCTGCATTTATTTTGGTGGGTTTACCTGGGGTATTTATTGGTTTGCTGGTTTTACTCACTGTGAGAGAACCACAACGTAAAGGTCAGCGTTTAAATGCAGAGGGGCAAGTTGAAAAGACCAGCATGAAGGATGCATTTAAGTTTATTAAAAAGCATGGTCGTACTTTTAAATGCCATTATTTAGGATTTACTTTTTATGCAATGGCGTTGTATTGCCTGATCAGTTGGTCGCCCGCGTTCTATATGCGCAAGTTTGGTTTAACACCAACCGAAGCAGGCTATATGCTAGGTAGTGTGTTATTGGTGGCTAATATTCTGGGCGTGTTTTGTGCAGGCTGGCTCAATGACTGGTTTATTCAAAAAGGCAGTAAAGATGCCCCGATGATTACGGGTGTGATTGGGATTGCTGGTTTAATCATTCCGATAATGATTTTTACGCAAGTGAATGAATTGTGGTTATCAGTGGTGTTTTTGGTGCCTGCGATGTTCTTTGCTTCCTTCCCTATGCCAATTTCAACCACAGCCATGCAAATGCTGGCACCGAATCAGTTACGTGCACAAATCTCAGCAGTGTTTCTACTGATCAGTAATCTGGTTGCGGTTGGGATTGGAACCACATTAGTGGCATTGATTACCGATAAAATCTTTGAAAATCCACTCATGGTCGGTATGTCACTGTCGATTGTTGGAACCATTTCCTGTGTACTGGCTTTTATCCTATTGAAAAAAGGCTGTCAGGCATTTAGCGACAGTATGCAGCAGGAGCATGCTTCTTGATTTAATGCTGTAATGATTTGGCATAAAGTCCATTTTGTTGTAATGGGCTTTGTGCTGTACTGCTGAAATTCATAACAAAGGAGTGAAATGATGCAAGCCTCTTTGAAACTGGATCATTTGCATTATCTAGATGAATTTTTATTATTCAAATCTAATGATTATCAAACTATTAAAGAGCGAATTAGTCATTACCTATGTCCCCATCGTTTTGAGGTTGAGGTACAAGAGCCGCTTAACACGCGGTTGAATGGTTTTAGCTTTGGTAATGGTGCCTTGTATGATCTGAAATATAGCGCACCTGTGGTGATTGATATCCAGGAAACCTTCAGCTTCTATTTATTTAGGATCACTCTGGAAGGGGAATGCAAGGTTGGATTCGAGCATCAACATGTGTTGCAATCTGTAGGGATTATGTCGGTCACGCATCCAAATACCCGACAACAGATTGTGACTAATCAGGATTGCCGTAATATTATTTTGAAATTGTCCAAACAGGAAGTCGAAACCCAACTGTTTAAAATGCTTGGTCATACCAGTCGGGTGCCTGTCTGGTTCGATAGCGGCTTGTCTTGTACTGCGGAAGGGATCAGCTCAATTGTAGAAACGCTGAATTATCTATGCCATGCCTATTATAATATTCGGAACTGGAACTTTATCTCAGCCAGTTTCACCCAATATCTGATTGAGCTGATTTTACTTAAAATCCCGAATAATTATAGTGAGCAGTTGAATGCACAACGCCAGCAACTTGTGCCAGGCTATATCAAAAAAGCGCAACAGTATATTCAGGACAATCTGCATCAGGCGATTTCATTAGCAACGCTGGGCCAATATTGTGAGGTATCGATCCGCAGCTTACAAAAGGGGTTTAGCCAATATCTACAGCAGACACCCGTGAAATATATCCGTGAGCAACGTCTGGAGCGAGTACATTCAGCCCTTCAGCAGGCAGCGGATCATCACACTGTGACCGATATTTTACTGGATCATGGGATTCAAAGTTTTGGGCATTTCTCTACGTTGTATAAAAAGCGCTTTGGCTATTTACCATCACAGACCTTAAAAATGAATCCTGTACAACTGGGTGAAACGCAGTCGTAAATGGAATAATCACTGCGCATTTGGATAAGCCAGTTCACGGTGACCGTTCTATGCTGAATAACACATCAATCAGCAGGAACGCACATGAAAATTACAATACTCGGTGGTGGACACGGATGTTATGCAGCCGCAGCAGAAATGGCAGAAAAAGGCCATGATGTGAAATTATGGCGCCGTGACCGTGACGCATTGCAACAGTTGGCGGCAGCAGGCGTACTCAAGATTAAAGACTATCAGGGAAATCGTGCTGTCAAGGTCGGTTTTGAGCAAAGTCAGATTAATCTGACCGATGATTTATACCATGCCATTCAGCATGCCGAGCTGATTATTATTCCTTTACCTGCAACGACACATCTGGATTTGGCTCAGCAGGCCGCACCTTTCTTTCAAGCGGGTCAAGTGGTGTATTTACCGCCTGCAACTTTCGGTAGCTTTATTTTTGCCAAAGCCATGCGGGAGGCAGGTAATACTGCCCAAGTGGCTTTTGCCGAAACAGGCACACTCCCGTATTTGGTACGTAAGCACGGAGTTAATCAGATTGTCGTGAGTGGCTATGCGACCCGATTACCAACAGGGGTATTCCCAAGCGCCTTGTCCGAACATGCATTCCAAGTGTTAAAACAGGCGTATCCAAGTGTTGAGCCAGTTGAAGACAGTTTGAGTGGTGCATTAATGAATGCGGGGCCGATTATTCATCCACCGTTAATTTTGATGAATGCGGGGCCACTGGAACATTTTGAGGCCTGGGATATTCATAACGAAGGTACACAACCGTCGATTCGCCGTGTCACCAATCAGCTTGATGCCGAACGTATACAAGTTCGGGAAGCATTGGGTTATTCTGCGCCGCATTTCCCTTTGGCCGATCACTACAATAAGGATGGAGAGGGGGAAGAATGGATGTATGGTCGTGGGGCGCATGGCAAATTAACCGATAGTGGTGACTGGCGTGAGGACATCGACTTACAGGTACATCGTTACATGCTGGAAGATACCCAGCTGGGCCTCTCCTTCCTGGTTTCGATCGGGCGTTGGGTAGGGGTTGCTACACCTGTGGCAGAAGGACTACTAAATATTGCTTCTGCCCTCACAGGGAAAGATTTATATCAAGAAGGTCGGACTTTTGAGAATCTGGGGCTGGCAGATAAAAGCAAAGCTGAACTACATGTGACTTTGCAGCAAGGAGTCTAAGATGAACCTAATTAAACAGGTTGCTGTACTGGGTGCTGGGCGAATGGGTAAAGCCATTGCGATTGCCTTTGCCTATGCGGGGTTAAAAGTGGCTTTAATCGATGCCCGACCACGTGCGGAGACTGAGTTTGATCAATACCAGACTCAGATCCAAACCGACTTAAATCAGGAATTGCAGTTGCTGGAAAGTATCCAGTTTATTCATTCTGAACAAACGAAAATTATGCTGCATCGGATTGAGATTTTAAGTCGTGCTGTTTCAATCTCTGCCTTAGCAAACTGTGATCTGGTTCTAGAGGGTGTACCCGAAGTTAGGCAAGCCAAAGAGGATATTTTTACTTGGCTGGATCAATATATTACTCCCACCTGTATTGTCGCATCGACCACTTCAACCTTTTTGGTCACGGATATTGCACAAATGATTTCTCATCCAGAGCGGGTAATCAATGCGCACTGGCTAAATCCTGCCTATCTAATTCCGCTGGTTGAGTTAAGTCGTTCTGAGCAAACCTCAGATGAAGTAGTAAATACCCTGAAAAGCTTTTTGCAAGCGATTGGTAAAGTACCTGTGGTTTGTAATGCTAGAGCAGGCTATATTGTGCCACGAATTCAGGCGTTGGCAATGAATGAAGCGGCACGGATGGTAGAAGAAGGGGTGGCTTCGGTAGAAGATATTGATATCGCAATTCGGACAGGATTTGGCCTGCGTTTTTCTGTATTGGGCTTACTGGAATTTATTGATTGGGGTGGCGGTGATATTTTGTATTATGCTTCGCAATATTTACACCAGGAACTCGGTGAACGTTATCGTACGCCTAAGATTATTGCCGAGAATATGCTACTCCAACGTAATGGCTTGAGGGAAAAGCAGGGGTTTTATAACTATCAGCAGGTTGATATTGCGGCTTATAAACAGCAAGTTCTACATACCTTTTCAGATCGGATTGCCAAAAATCAGCTCAAACCAACGTTTAATATTTTCAATCAGCAATAGATTTGATTGAAACGCGAGCCCATCTCTGAATAGACATGGGCTTTTTGCTGTTTTTAGCTGGATGGCATCAAATCAAACAGTTTTTTCAATTGACCATTCAGCTGATGCAGTTCAGCATCATCAAAAGCATTCAGAATCCCAGATAAGGTCACCTGACTAATCTGATTAATTTGTTCGACCAGCTCTTTGCCTTTATCGGTTAGCTTGACCATTGAGATGCGTTCATCTGCTTCTGATGAAAAAACTTGCACAATATCATCTTCAACCAGACGATAAATAGCTTTGGTTGCCGTTGTCAGTTTCAGTGTAGAGAGATTGGCAATCTCGGTAATGCTCGCTTGTTGCAGGGCATTAGTACTTAAAATAATTTTACGACGTGTATTATCGATTCCTAATTTTTTTATTGATTTTTCAATAAGCTGTGTGTATTTACCATTCACCTGAGAGATCCAGAAAAAAGGATAGCTTTGTAAGCTGCTCGGTTCATTGTTAGGTAGAAATTGTTCTAAATGAGTAAGCATAGCCAAGGAATAACTTTTATAAAAAAGGATACTCAGCATTATACAAAAATTAGAAACATTTTCTTGGTCTTGATGATGAAAAATACTTGACAATTACATTACTTTTTCCGATATTTATATTAAGTATAAAAATACATGGAAAAGTGAATGAATATTATTGTACAAGAAGTACAAAAAGGTACAGGTGCTTTGAAAGTTATGGTGAAAGATTCCATTGACATTCAAGGCATTAAAACCATGGTGGGAAGCAAAGCCCTGATGCACGGCCAAGCTGCAACTGCCAATGCCGATGTGGTTGATCGTATTTTAGCGGGAGATTGTCAAATTATCGCGAAAACCAATTTGCACGAACTCGCTTTTGGGATCACTGGCATTAATCAGGTTTTTGGTACGGCAATTAATCCCAAATATCCTGAACTGATTCCTGGCGGTTCATCCAGCGGTTCTGCGGCAGCGGTTGCAGCGGGTCTTGCGGATTTCACATTAGGCACGGATACAGGTGGTTCGATTCGTATGCCTGCGGCATGTTGCGGGGTATATGGTTTAAAGCCAACCTTTGGGCGAATCAGCCGTCAAGGCGTCCATCCAGCAGGCAGTTCACTGGATTGTGTTGGCCCGTTTGCAAATTCAGTCGAAATGATTGAAAGCGCAATGCAAATCATTGATCCAACGTTCCATATGCATATTGAATTAGCACAGGCACCAAAACTGGCTTGGCTCAATATCGCTGCTGATTCAGTCATTATTGATACGATCCAGAGTTATCTGGCTCAAGCTAGCCTGACAGCGTCGCCTGTGGCTGTTGAAGGCTTTGACGTTGCTTTTGAGGCAGGCATGCAGATCATTAATTATGAAAATTGGCAGGCCTATGGCGAGTTGACCCAAACAGGCTTGTTGGGTGCTGACGTCAATGGGCGTTTGCTGAAAGCAGCCCAAACCACATTGGCCCAAGTTAAACAGGCAGAACAGGTCAAAGCACACTTTGCAGCTGAGATTGATGCTTTGCTGGCTCAATACGATGCTTTGATTTTACCCACTTTACCGCAGCTTCCCCCTAAAGTTATAGATGCTGAAAATACTGTGGCTTTTTTGAATCTTACAGGTTTGGTTCGGCCTTTTAATCTTTCTGGACATCCTGCGATTTCAGTACCACTGGAAACTGAACAAGGTCTGCCAGTGGGCTTGCAAATTGTGGCGAAATGGAATGCGGATGAATATTTATGTGCCATTGCGAAATATATCGTGAAAGCTGCGCAATAAATGACAAGGAATTAGGGAATGAATCATTTAGCGACAAAGGAGTTTGTAATGGGTACCAATACAACACAATTAAAAGCCTTATGTCAGGAAATTCGTGAACGTGCCTGCACAGGGGAGTTTGATAACCAAGCGTACGTTAGTCAGGACATCATCGACAAACTAAAACAGATTGGCGTTTACCGTGCTTTAGTCCCAAAACGTTTTGGTGGAAATGAATGGTCACCCAAACAGTTTTGTGAATTGATCGAGCAGTTGTCTAAGGCCGATGGCTCAGTCGGCTGGGTTGCAAGTTTTGGCATGAGTCCTGCCTATTTGGGCAGTTTGCCAGAGGCAACGCTTGAGCAGTTGTATAAAGATAGCCCTGATATTGTGTTTGCAGGTGGCATTTTCCCGCCACAACCCGCTGAAATTACCGATGCAGGCGTTGTGGTGAATGGTCGCTGGAAATTTTCCAGTGGTTGCATGGGGGCGGATATTGTCGGGGTTGGTATTTCTCCACAAAAGGATAATGAAGCCCAAGGTTTACCTCGTATGGCAGTGATGCCAGCGAATAAAGCACAAATCGCTATGACTTGGGATACTGTTGGCCTGAAAGGCACAGGTAGCCACGATCTAGTAGTAAAAGATGTGCTTGTGGCTAAGGAGTGGACTTTTGTGCGTGGTGAACCATCAAAACTGCCTGAGCCATTTTTTAAATATCCATCTTTGTCTTTAGCCACTCAGGTTTTAACCGTAGTGGGGATTGGTGTGGCAGCCGCAGCGATCGAAGAATTTCAAAAACTGGCTCCTGGCAAGTCTTCAATTACTGGCGGGGCTGAAATTGCCAGTCGTCCAGTGACTCAATATGAATTTGCCCAAGCTGAAGCTGAGTTTAAGGCTGCACGCGTCTGGTTCTACGACACCATGCAAATCGTCTGGAATGAAGTACTAGCAGGACGTACACCAGCCGTAGAACAGATCAGTGATATGCGTTTGTCCTGCACGCATGTGGCACGTGTTTGTGCCCGTGTAACCCGCAAAATCCAGATGTTGGCAGGGATGACCGCGATTTATACCCATAACCCATTTAGTCGCTTTGTGAATGATACCAATGTGGTAACTCAGCATGCCTTTATGGGGGATGCCACTTTACAGAACGCAAGTTTGGTCAGCTTTGGTATGAAGCCAGCACCGGGCTATTTATAAGCCTAATTTGATTAAAGATCGTGGTAGCAAGGATGAATGACATGAATGAGCCAATGGATATAACGGAACTGTTACAACGCTTGCAACAGCTTGAAGCTCAAAACGCGATTCGTAACTGCATCAATCGTTATATGGAGATTTGTGATGCCTTGAATGCCGATACCGACCTGAATGAATTGATGGATTTGTTTGATCAGGACAGCATTTGGGAAGGAATCGGCGAGAAATATGCTCAGTCTTTTGGTCGTTATGCATCCTGGCAAGCCATTTATGACATGTTCAAAAGCTATACCCAAAAACAGTCGCATTTTGTCATGAATGCGCATTTTGTTAACTCAGAACAAATTTATATCGAAGCCGATCAGGCCAATGCCAGTTGGTTGATGTTGCAAACCTCAACCTTCCGTGATGGTCGTAGCCATTTAAATGCCGCCAAACTCACGGTGCAATTTAAACAGCAAAGCGATGGTCGCTGGAAGATCAAACATTTTCAGACTGAAAACATTTTTAGTCGCCCTGTATCTCACTGGGATAGTACAGCCACATTGCTAGTACCGTCTCAGTAATAAACTAATGGATAGATCGAAAAGGATAGTTGATATGAACAGTATTATTCCAATGCATAACATTGAAATGGATTACAACGAGTTAGTTCAGAGTGATCGTGCCCACACATCTTTATATAAAGATGAACGCATCTTTGAAGATGAGATGGAAAAAATTTATTACAGCACGTGGGTCTGGGTGGCGCATGCCAGTGAAATTCCTGATGCAGGCAGTTATAAAACAATCAATATTGGGAAACAACCAGTTGTCGTAGTCCGTGATCGTAAGAAAAAAGTCCATGTTTTGTTGAATAGGTGTCGTCATCGTGCCGCAACCGTGTGCGAACATAAAAAAGGTAAAACCAACAGTTTTGTTTGTCCATATCATGGCTGGAGTTATGCACTGGATGGTTCATTACGCGGCGTGCCTTCACCTGAAAGCTATGGCGAATGTCTGGATAAAACCGAATTTCCATTAATCAGCCTGCGTGTTGAAGAATACAACGGCATGATTTTCGCGACCTTTAAACAGGATATTGAACCTTTAGAAGATTTCCTCGGCGCTGCGAAAAAGTGGATCGACTTATTCATGAAACAAGGCGCAGGTTATCCGATCAAAGTGTTAGGTGAACACCGTTTCCGTTTTCCGGGTAACTGGAAAATCCAGCTGGAAAATACTACCGATGCTTACCACTTCCCATTGGTACACAAGTCATTCTTAAGTTCAGTCGATGAAAAAACCGAAGAACTGTTTAACTTTGAAAATCAGCCGGGCTATGTCGAAGACTTAGGCAATGGTCACAGTGTGATGGTGATGATACCTGAACTGGTTGATCTGGATGAAGAACTAATGGAGCGTCCGATTCAGGAACGTTTTGAAGACTTGGCTCAAGCTTTACGTGACGAAGGTCATGAAGAGCTGGAAGTCCGCCGTATTGTCCGTGCAGTGGGAGGTTCTGGATTTAACTTGAACTTGTTCCCGAATATTGCCTGCTCAATGGCGTTCTTCCGTGTCATGCAACCGATTTCGGTGAATGAAACTGAAATTCACCATTCCGTCATTACCATGGATGGCGGTCCACAAATTGCCAACCAGTATCGTTTACGTCTGCATGAACATTTTCAGGGTCCATTTGGTTTTGGTACGCCTGATGATTCGGAAGCATGGGAGCGTGTACAACATGGTGCCAATGCCGGTAATGATTTATGGATCATGTTGAATCGCGGTCTGCCAGGTGAAGTCAAAACTGAAGATGGCTTAAAAAGCGATGTGAGTGCTGAAACAGGGATGCGTGCTGCTTATCAGCAGTGGAAAAAGTTGATGACGGCTTAAGGAGAGTGCCATGAAAACCGATTTAAATTTACTCAATGAAGTGACTGCATTTGTCTGGGCAGAAGCGGATATGCTTGATCATTCTGAGCATGATAGCTGGCTGGATCTCTGGAATGAAAAAGGCGTGTACATCATCCCGATCGATCCAAAACTGACGGATTATGAAAATAATCTGAACTATGCGTATGACGATCATCACATGCGTAAATTACGCGTTGCGCGTCTGGAAAATGGCGAGGCGATTTCAGCTTCGCCAAAAGCAAATACGGTACGTAGTGTGTCACGCGTTCGTATTCTCAAAGATGAAGAGGGTGAAATTATCTTACGTTGCGCACAAAACTTGCGTGAGTTCCGCAAAGAAAATCTTAAACATTATACCGCTGACGTGACTTTCTATTTGGTTCGTGATGCAGAACAAGGGTTTAAGATCAACCGCAAAATTATCAATTTAGTTAACTCGACCGATACCTTGGCGGGTATCAGTTACATTCTCTAGGAGCAAAAAATGAAACAGGTTGTTTTAGTCACAGGTGCCGCTTCTGGTTTAGGGAATGTCATTGCCGAATATTTTGCAGCGCAAGGGCATCAGGTGATCCTGTCTGCCAGTACTTTAGAGAAAGCAGAGCAAGCCAAAGCGCGTAGTCCACATGCAGAGAATCTATTTCCACTGAAACTGGATATTTCCGTTGAGGCCGATTTCCATGCAACTGTGCAGTGGATTCAGCAGACATTCTCAAAACTGGATGTGTTAATCAACAATGCCACCATGACCAAAGCAACGCCTGTTTTAGAGATCAGTGCCGCGGATTTTGACATGATCACGCAAGTGAATCAGCGTGGTACGTTCCAGTCTTGCCAGATCATTGGCAAATATATGGCAGCACAAGGTTATGGTCGTATCGTCAATATGGCATCTCTAGCCGGACAAAATGGCGGTACTGCAACGGGTGCGCATTATGCAGCGACTAAAGGCGCCATTATTACCCTGACCAAAATCTTTGCCAAAGAGTTTGCAGCCCAAGGTGTTACCGTAAATGCGATTGCGCCTGGGCCAATGGAATCACCGATTGTACACAGCGTCGTGTCTGACGAAAAAATGGCGCAATTTATTCAAAATATTCCCGTCAAGGCATTAGGCAGCATGGAATTTATTGCCGAGACCTGCGCTCTATTGGCAAGCCCAAGTGCTGCCTTCGTGACAGGGGCAACATGGGATATTAACGGTGGATTATTTATGCGTTAAGCCTCAGGCGAGATGCATATCAGGGAGAGAAATCATGACGATACTATATAACGTGGTGGTAAAAAACCGTCATGTCGAGGGTGGGAATGTTGCAGTCATGGAATTTGAATCTGCAAATTCGACCGTATTACCCAGAATTGAAGCGGGCGCGCATATTGATGTGCACCTCCCGAATGGCATAGTGCGTCAGTACTCATTATGCCAAAATCCGAATGATGTCGGTAAGTTCCGACTCGGGATTTTACGCGATCCAGAATCACGTGGCGGTTCAGTGTCGGCGTTTGATGATTTAAAGGATGGCATGCAGATTCAGGTCAGTGAACCGAAAAACCTGTTTCCTTTAGTGAAATCTAAACATGCCGTGTTGGTGGGTGGTGGTATTGGGATTACCCCACTGATTACGATGGCTTATCAGTTGGCACAGGAAGGAACATCTTTTGAACTGCATTACTGCGGCGCAAGCCCAGAACGCTGTGCTTTTGTCGATGAAATTAAGCACGGCATCTTGGCGCCTTTCACGACCTTTCATTTTAAATCGGAAGGGGCGAATCATCGTGAGTTTTTTCAGTCGGCTATTCAAGACATTGATCAAGACAGTCATATCTATACCTGTGGCCCAAATGGATTTATGGATTGGGTGATCAATTTAGCCTTCACACAGAATTTTCCTGAACAGCAGATTCATAAGGAATATTTTCAGGTTGACATTGAAACAGGTGGCGATGCGTTTGAAGTCGTGGCACAGCAAAGTGGCAAGATCATTATGGTCAATGCAGAAGAAACCATTTTGCAGGCATTGGCTCGTGAAGGCATTGAGATTGAAATGTCATGTGAACAAGGTGTTTGCGGTACCTGTATGTGCGATGTGGTTGAGGGCGAACCTGATCATCGTGACGTTTATTTTACCGATGAGGAAAAAGCCAGTAATGAACAGATTTTAGTGTGCTGTTCACGTTCCAAGTCAGCACGATTGGTACTGGATATTTAATCAGGATAAATCGGTATCCAATATCGACCAGCAATAGGATAAAAGATTCAGGAGAGAATAATGAATTCACTAAAATCAATGGATGAAATCACAATAGATCCAATGCGATTCAGACGGGCTTTGGGAAATTTTACTACAGGTGTCACTATCATGACTGCGCAAAATGAACAAGGGGAAAAGGTGGGGGTGACTGCCAATAGTTTTAATTCAGTGTCTTTAGATCCACCACTGATTTTATGGAGCATTGATAAAAAGTCATCTAGTTTCCCTGTATTTGAACAAGCTTCACATTTTGCAGTCAATATTTTATCAGGTTCGCAGATTGAGTTATCCAATAAGTTTTCACGCCGCAATATTGATAAATATGAAGACACCCGTTATCAGACAGGAGTGGGGCAAGCACCGATTTTGGATCACTGTTCTGCGGTATTTGAATGTGAACGTCATGACATTATTGAAGGTGGGGATCACTGGATTATTATTGGTAAGGTAGTGAATTTTCGTGATGAAGGACGTAGTCCATTGGTATATCACCAAGGTGCTTATTCGGGTGTGATCCCCCATCCTTTACTTCAGTTAAAAGATACGGTGGAAGTTGAAGAGGATTTAGGACAATTACACCAAGGGCATTTATATAGCAATGTGTGTTATCTGATGAGTCGAGCTTTTAAATTTTATCAGACTGATTATATTCCTAAGCAATTAGTGACAGGGTTTCGTACTAGTGAAGCACGTTTATTGCTAGTTCTAGGCAGTGGCACCGCATCCAATAAAGCAGACTTACCGCGGGATATTGCCATGCCGATGCGGGAAGTAGAGCAGGCAGCTTCAATTTTGCAAAAGGATGGCCTCCTGATTGAAAGTAATGGATTTTTTAAACTCACTGAAAAAGGCAAGAAAACCGCACATTATCTATTTGATATTGCTGATAGCCATCAAAATGAAGTGTTTGCAAAATATTCAACAAATGAAAAAGAAATTTTTATTAAAATTTTAAAGGATATCGCGGGCATCATGTAAACATAGCAAGTGACAAATCAAGTACGTGATTTGTTAATCAATGGGGGCTGTTAGGATTTTGACCATACTAGGCGGAACATAATAGTTCCTCATGATTTCATCTATTTAAGGTGAAATACACGGAGGTAAATGATTCTATGAAAAATGAAATCAGTACATGGACACAGCATATTCAAGGTGTGTGTGGTGAATTTGAAACTCGATTTGATGGACAAAGTTCATTGTTTATAGGCGAGGTAAAAGCATTTTTACTGGGTCAAACTGAAATTGCGTTTATTAAAAGTAATGCGAATTTTATTGAGAGAAAACCTGAAATTTTGGATCGAGTTAAAGATCGTTTTTGTTTCCTGATTTTGCAATATACGGGAAAAATGCTACTTAACTATCGCAATGAAACACTATTCTTGAGTGAAGGTGATGTGGTCTTACTCGACTCAGAGGAACATATTATGATGTATCCGCAAGGTCTATTTAGTCATATTTCAGTTCATCTTTCCCGAGAAAAGTTACTTAAAGAAAATATTAGTTCTGAATATTTTGGTAAGCTTATTACCCAAAATATGAGTGGTTTTTTACTCAAAAATATTTTGAAAAATATGTCTGCTGAAAATATTCAACTTTGGTATGCAAATGAAGATGGTAATGCTTTTGAAGATGCACTAATTGCTTTAATTAAACCGACCATTAATTATAAAAATCTTAATCAGCTCAATCATCTTATGGAAAAGGCTGAGCGCTATATCATTGAAAATTTGTCAAAACCTGAACTTTCCCCTAAGCTGATTGCTGAACACATAGGAGTCTCATTACGTCATCTTTATCGGTTATTTCTTCAAGAAAACTTATCCATTAACAAATACATACAGCACAAACGTTTGGAAAGAATTAAAACAGACCTGCTGGATAAAAAAAATAAACAAAGTTCGATTACCCAACTTGCCTTGAAATGGGGATTTTGGGATGGCGCTCATTTTTCAAAAATCTTTAAAAAAACCTATGGCTTATCTCCGAAAGAATTTCGAGAGACGATGCTGGCATAAACATTTTCGATGTCATTTTTAGACAAGTTCGAGGTCATTCCTGAACAAGCTAGTCCCATGCAACTGTGTTGAAATTAAACCAATAAGGAAAGCTAAGAGCGCTTCAATCAAGTTGAAATATGACGTTGATTTTAGTCGCTGCACACAGAGCAAAGAGCATTTTATCGATCTGATACAGATCGCTCAGGGATAGATGAAAAGGATTAACATGATGCGTAAACAAAGATTATTCAAAGAGATACAAAAAATACTGGCGTTTAACTTAGCCATCGCTGCAAGCTTGTGCGCTGTTCATAACACTGCTTATGCACATGGTGAGGCTGCCGAATTGGTACCGTTGTATCAAAATATGAGTGAGCAGGGTGCTAAAGTTGTCAAAGATGATTTTACCAATACCTATACGATTACCAAAGGTTCTATTGTGGTCAGAGCTAAGCCTAATTCAGATCAGGTTTTAGTCAATGGAAAACCTTTAAAGCTTAGTGTACCTGTCTTAATTAAAGAAGGTAAGCCATTTATTTACAAAGATTTTTTTAATGAGGTCTTCCAGTCTGGTTTAGATCAGACCTTTAAAATTGAAAATACGTTTCATCCACTGAATAGTTTAAATAGCGATGAAATAAAAAAGACATTTGACGTGATTAATCATTCACCATATGCCTATAACAACATGCGTTTTGCCGAGTTAAAACTCAAAGAGCCTGAAAAGGCAAAAGTGTGGGATTTCTTTATCAACCATAAAGATTATAAAGAAGATCGTGTGGCCTCTTTTATTTTATTAAAAGGCAATCAGGCGATTGAAGGTGAAGTGAATCTGAATACCCAACAAGTCACGAAATGGAATGTCCTTAAAGATACACACGGCATGG
This sequence comes from Acinetobacter sp. S40, assembly GCF_016624705.1. NCBI lineage: Bacteria > Pseudomonadati > Pseudomonadota > Gammaproteobacteria > Moraxellales > Moraxellaceae > Acinetobacter > Acinetobacter sp. S40. The sequence continues at coordinate 511,689 of NZ_JACVTU010000002.1, read as the reverse complement.
TGCTGATAGATAACTTTGAGACCGTACAGCGTGTGATTGAGACAAGTCAAGACTATCAGGATGCGTTACGCAAACGTGGCATTACTGACGTTAAAAAGGTCATTACCAATCCATTAACTGTTGGCTATTTTGGGGGTAAAGATGGTTTAGACAAGCAACTGAATGTTTTAAAAGTTGTATCCTATCTCGATACGGGCGATGGTAACTATTGGGCCCATCCAATTGAAAATCTCGTTGCAGTGGTGGATTTAGATAAAGAAAAAATTATTAAAATTGAAGAAGGCGCCATGATTCCTGTACCAATGGCAGACCGACCATACGTCACAAAGAATACCCAGCCATCGAAAATCAAACCGCTCAATATCAGTGAACCTGAAGGCAAGAACTTTACCATTACGGGACAAACCGTGCATTGGGGTAACTGGTGTTTCCATGTTGCACTGGACTCTCGTGTTGGGTTACAGCTTTCAACAGTGACGTACAAAGACAAAGGCGTAAAACGCAAAGTCATGTATGAAGGTAATCTGGGCGGTATGGTGGTTCCGTATGGTGATCCAGATATGGGATGGTACTTTAAATCTTATCTGGACTCAGGTGAGTACGGGATGGGAACCCTTACTTCTTCTATTCAACCGGGAACTGATGCGCCAGAAAATGCAGTGTTGCTGGATGCGGTCATTGCAGACTATAAAGGCCAGCCGCAAGTGATTCCAAATGCAATCGCCATTTTTGAACGTTATGCAGGGCCCGAGTATAAGCATCAGGAAATTTTTGGGGATCAGGATGCCAGTGAAGCCCGTCGTGAATTAGTGATACGCTGGATAAGTACTGTTGGCAACTATGACTACATGTTTGACTGGGTCTTTGCCCAAAATGGTGTAATTGGCATCAATGCGGGCGCAACGGGCATTGAAGCAGTTAAAGGCGTTAAAACTCGTACTATGCATGACAGTACTGCAAAAGAAGACACCAAGTATGGCACTTTGATTGACCATAATATTGTGGGTACAACGCATCAACACATCTATAACTTCCGCTTAGATATGGATGTAGATGGTGAGAACAACAGCTTTATGCATATGGATCCTGTGGTGAAGGCCAATGATCGAGGTGGTGTGCGTACAAGCACGATGCAAATTGACAGTAAAGTGATTAGCAATGAGCAAAATGCGGCTGAGAAATTTGATCCTTCTACCATTCGGTTACTGACGAATTTCAACAAGGAAAATAAATTAGGCAATCCAGTTTCTTATCAATTGATTCCATTTGCTGGTGGAACACATCCTGTCGCCAAAGGCGCAAATTTTGCCAAAGATGAATGGCTATTTAAACGCCTTAACTTTATGGATAAACAAATCTGGGTGACGCAATATAAGCCTGAGGAACGTTATCCGGAAGGGAAATATTCAAACCGTTCCACTCATGACACTGGTTTAGGTCAATTCATTAGCAACAATGACAATATTGAAAATAAAGATCTTGTAGTGTGGATGACAACAGGCACAACCCATGTGGCACGTGCTGAAGAGTGGCCAATTATGCCGACCGAGTGGGTTTATACCTTAATCAAACCGTGGAACTTCTTTGACAGTACCCCGACGTTAAACTTGGGTGAAGAAGAACAAAACACGCAGCACGACCATCACTAAAAAAAATGCAGATGAGTCAGAAAGGGTAACTTAAGGTTACCCCAAGCTGAGCGTCCAGCAGTCTGCTTACAAAAAGGAATTTTGTATGAAAACGCTACTTTCTCAAGTGATGAAAGGGACTCTCTTTGTCTCAATTTTTTCAACTGTACACGCAGGTGAGGTTGAAATTAAACCAACATTTGAAGCAACTTTCGGGGCTTTTAGTAGTGATAAAAGCTATAACGGCGAAAACTTGGATGATGAAAGAATTAATTGGCAAGAAGGCCATCTTAAATATGGTGCCAAAGGACAATATACATTTAATAACAACCAACTCTATGCAAGTTTAAGCGGAATTAGCTCAGCTACATTTGGAGATGGGGACGCTGGTCAACATAGTAATGGAAAAGAACGTAAAACAGATGTGAATGAGTGGGTTATTGGTTTTAAAGACGGTATCAATAAAGATGAGTTGACGACTTATGATTTAAGTATTGGTCGACAAAACATCATGATTGGTGACGGATTTTTCATTGCGGGTGATGCATTAAACCTCGGTAAACCGCCTGCGTATGGCGCATTGGATCGGGGCGGGGCCTATTATCTGGCAGCACGTCGAAGTTTTGATTTTACTAGCTTGGTTCAGTACAAACCGCAAGAAAATACAACGCTAAAACTGGCTTACTTAAAATCGGACAATAAAGCACAATTTTCACCAGAACTTTTTGTGACTGATCTCATGTATCAGCTCAAAGATAAGGGCGTTGGGTTTACTTATTTAGATGTATTAGACCTTAAAGATACTGAACAGGTTTCAGGGCGCGAAGATCTTAAAAACTACGCTTTACGTTTGAATTATCAGCCTTTACCAGAACTACAAGTTAAAACTGAGTTTGTTGTGCAAGATAAAAAAGATGGTCAAGAAAATGCTGGCTACTTAGCACTGAGCTATAACTTTTTATCTTCAAAATATACACCCTCATTAGGCTATCGTTTTAGCCATTTTTCGGACCAATACGACCCGATGTTTTATGGAAATACGGTCGGGTTCGGTACATGGTTTCAGGGTGAAGTTGCTGGAAATTATGCAGGGCCTTTCAATAAAAATGCTGATATTCATCAAGTCTCTTACATAATGAACTTGAAGGAAAATTTTATGTTAGGCGTCTTGGCTTATAAATTTAAAACGATAAATAAGTCATTAACCAATATGGATGGGCAGGAGCTAGATCTATTTTCGGTTTGGTCGGTCAACAACAATCTCACTGTTGTACCTCTGATCGGACTTTATAAGCCAAAGCATGATATCCAGAATGGCGGTACTCAGAACTATGATGACAAAACCAATGCGTATGCGCAGTTAATTCTGCAATACAGCTATTAAATCGGATAGCGATAAACAGTGTTTTATCAAATGTGTAGTCAGAGATATGAAGTAAGGATGAAATCAGAGAAATAGTTGCTGTTATGACAGGATTTCAAAAATCAAAAAGAGGAAAATAAAATGAGTGAAGTACAGATTTTAGCAAGTGTACAGCAATTTATGGCACGTCAGCATGGTCATTTTATTGATGGAAAAACGACAATACCAGAAATGCAGGAACGAATTGAGCTTATCAACCCTGCTACTGAACAAGTCATTTCAACGATTGCCGTTGCGACTGAAAAAGAAGTTGAAAAGGCCGTTCAAAGCGCGCACGAGGCTTTTACCAATACTTGGGCTAATACTTCTCCTTATGAGCGTGGTCTAAAACTCAATAAATTGGCCGATCTGATTGAACAACACGCTGAGGAACTGGCACAGTTAGAGACGTTGACTACAGGTAAACTGATTAATTTGTCTCGACACTTGGAAGTTACACAAACGGTGGTGTTCTTAAGGTATTTTGCAGGTTGGGCTACAAAGATTAATGGCCAGACTATGCAGCCGTCGATTCCCTCTATGAATGGAGAAAAATATGCTGCTTATACCTTACGTCAACCTGTAGGTGTGGTAGCCGGTATTGTACCGTGGAATTTCTCCTTAATGATCGGGTGCTGGAAAATTGGTTCGGCATTAACCACAGGTTGTACGATTGTGCTCAAACCGAGTGAGTTCACCACGCTTTCCTTGTTACGTTTGGCTGAACTTGCTATTGAAGCAGGGATTCCAGCTGGTGTGATTAATGTGATCACGGGTAACGGTGATGCTGGGCAGCATTTGATTCATTCACCCTTAGTGAAAAAAGTCTCTTTTACGGGTTCGGTCCCTACGGGCATCGCGATTGGTCAACAAGCGATGAAGAATGACTTAACCCGCGTTAGCTTAGAACTGGGAGGTAAAAATGCCGCAGCAATTTTGGCTGATGCTCATCTTGATGAAATTTTGCCTATTTTGTTGCAAGCGACCTTTGTTCATCAGGGACAAGTGTGTGCAGCACCAGAACGTTTCTTTGTTCACCAGTCTAAGTATGATGAATTGGTGGAAAAGATGACGAGTGCCATCCAACAATTAAAAATTGGTTCGCCATTGGATGAATCCAGTATGTTTGGCCCACTCTCAAATAAGCCCCATTTTGATAAGGTCAAACATTATCTTGATCTTGCCCATCAAAATAATCAAATCATTTGTGGCGGTAACGCTATATCAAAAATGGGTTATTTTGTTGAACCGACGTTGTTAAAAGTGCAGGGTGTGGATGATCCCTTATTTATTGAAGAAACTTTTGGCCCCGTAGTAGATGTCATTGCTTTTGAAAATGATGAAGAGCTGATTTCAATGATCAATCATTCTCGTTTTGGTTTAACTGCCAGCCTCTGGACCAATGATTTATCCAAAGCATTGCGTCTCGTCCCACAAATTGAAGCAGGTTCAATCTGGATTAATATGCATACTTTTCTGGACCCTTGCGTACCTTTTGGTGGAATTAAAGCTTCGGGCATTGGTCGTGAATTTTCTGATACTTTTATCGAAGACTATACAGAATTGAAATCTGTGATGATTCGTTATTAAAATATGTTTTATATTTAATTGTTTAGTTGAATTATGGGGATATTCTTGTTAGGAATAATATCCTAATAAGAGCACTCTAATATTCTGTAGCTCAGATTTCATAAAATTGAAAATAAATATTTAATTGGGAAAAGAAAACATAGTTTAGTTTGATGCCAGATGAGGGTGGGCTGAGATTTGATCTACCTCTTTAAATAAGAAATTATATACTTCTTTTGGATGCACCAATCTAAGGCATTATTTTCTCTATAACAATGGTCAAAATCTACTGCTATGTACTGACCCGATTAAGAGTACAATGGGGTCATTGTCGATTAATTACAGCCATATTATGTGGATTTAATCTTAAGAAACAACACCACTATGCGATAATCCGACCAAACCAATCAAACCGAGACCATGGCAGTAGCAAAATAATCTGAATCAGGTGTCGGGGATTCAAAAGAGATTGTAGCAGTCGTTCAGGCCTTAAATTTAAAAATACAAAAGATTTGAAATAAATATTTAGATTTTAGTGTCTCAAAAGAGAGTTTTAAACTCTCTTTTTTTGATCACTTGATTTTTTGCATGCAGCCATACTAAAGACAAGGTTGTAATGATTAACCAAGGAATAAGCGCGATATTCATAGTTTTCCATCCGATCATATCCAGTAATGCTGTAGCATTAAATAAAACAGGTAATCCCACTACATAATAACCATGTGATCTATATTTAAATTAGAGAATGAGTTAGAAAAGACAAATGAATTGAATAATAAATAAAAGTGTTGACATTGAAGTTTACTTTAATCTTACAGTGTAACCATACTCAAAAGTGGACACCGCAATGGACGTATTTAAAAAATTAGTTTTACCAAATGGCTCCCAAATTCAAAACCGTATTGCTAAAGCTGCGATGGAAGAAAACATGGCAGATTTAGAGCAAGCGCCATCAGAGGAACTTATGCGTTTATATCAGGCATGGGCAGAGGGCGGCGCTGGCTTAATTATTACAGGAAATGTCATGGTTGATCGTCGTGCCATGACAGGGCCAGGCGGAGTGGTACTCGAAGATGAAAAGCATTTAGATATTTTCAAACGTTGGGCACAAATTGCGCGTTCCAAAGGTGCGCAAGTGTGGTTGCAGATCAACCATCCTGGTCGTCAAATGCAATCAAACTTGGGTCAGGAAACTTGGGCGCCCTCAGCTATGGGTCTTGATTTAGGCAAAATGTCAGATCGCTTTAATATTCCAGTTGAAATGACTCAAGATATGATTGATGAAGTTATTCAACGTTTTGCCAACACTGCGCGTTTAGGCGAAAAAGCGGGCTTTACAGGGGTTGAAATTCATGCAGCACATGGTTATCTATTAAGCCAATTTCTTTCACCTTTAAGCAATAAACGTCAGGATCAATGGGGTGGCTCATTACAAAATCGGGCACGTATTTTAATTGAAATTGTCAATGCTGTTCGTGCTGTGGTTTCGCCAAGCTTTACTGTTGCCGTTAAACTTAATTCTGCTGATTTTCAACGAGGCGGTTTTAGTGTTGAAGACGCACAACAAGTGGTGTGCATGCTAAATGAATTATCTGTTGATTTGATCGAACTTTCGGGAGGAAGTCACGAAGCACCAGCGATGCAAGGACAAGCAAGAGATGGCCGTACTTTAGCACGAGAGGCCTATTTTCTGGAGTTTGCTCAAGAGATTCGCAAAGTTTCAAACATGCCGTGATGGTAACAGGCGGCATTCGTCGTAAACAAATTGCTGAAAAAGTCGTTGAAAGTGGTGTAGATATGGTTGGAATTGCGACTGCATTAGCGCTTGACCCGAATTTACCCAATAAATGGAAACAAGGAAAAAATGTTTCGCCTGAGTTAAACCCCATCCATTGGAAAAATAAAACCCTAGCTTCACTCGCAAATATGGCGACAGTTAAATTCCAGCTACGAAAACTGAGTCTCGGTAAAAAAACAAATCCTAGAATCTCTCCATTGTAGGCATTGATACTACAGCAAGTCACGATGGCTCGTCGTACTCGTCAATATAAAAGTCGTATGCGTAATGGGGCATTTTCATCTTAATGAATGGGAATAAATGCAATAAAAGCACATTGCATACTATGTGGTACAAATGGCTATGCGGGTAAATTAAACGCCCGTGAAGCTGTTTGCTTGTGGCTTAAAGTAACTTTAGTTGTCCATAATAAAGGCAAGCTGAAATAACTCATTTAACTAAATGCTAAGATTTAAGGTTTATATTTTTTATCATTCAGCAATAAATACAAAACTTAACCTTTGTTATTTGTGTAATAAAGATTGAGCAAACGTTGGGCATTTTCTTCACACGTCATTTCGTCGGGTTTGTTATTAATGGCATTGATCATGCTACGTAGATTATTTTTACTGATCGATAACTTTTGTTCTAAATCCTGTATATCCTGAATTTTACTTTCTAGTAAACCAATTAAAATATCATGATCCCAATTTATAACATTAGAAGGAAGGAAGACTTTGATTTCATTCAAAGAAAAACCAACTTGCTGAGCTTGTTGAATCAAAAATAATTGCTTCAGGTCATCTTCACTATATTCTCTATAGCCATTTGCTTTGCGCTTTGCCTTTGGAAGTAACTTAATTTGTTCATAATAACGAATTGCAGGAGTGCTCAATCCACTCTTTTTAGATAGCTCGCTAATATTCATTTCACTTAATTACTCTTGACATTAAAGCTAACTTTAGACTTATAGTGTATCAAAAGCAATATTAATAAAATTGAAAAAACAGAGGCAGTTATGACGAAACGAATTTTACACATTGTCACTAATATAGATAAATATAAGGGTTTAAAGTACCCAACTGGATTGTGGTTGGGAGAACTTACTCATGCTTATGATGAATTTGAAAAGCACGATTATATTCAAGATATTGTCAGTCCATTGGGTGGTCGTTCTCCCATCGAACCTAAATCATTAGGGCGCTTTGTCGCTGATAAGTCGGTATTGAAACGTAAAAATGATCCAAGCTTTATGAAATTGCTTGAAAATACCAAGAAACCATCTGAGATTAATTGGCAAGATTATGACGTGATTTATTACACGGGTGGGCATGGGGTAATGTGGGATTTTTTGGATAATCCTGATCTTCAGGAAATCACTAAAAATATTTATGAAAAAGGTGGTATTGTTTCAAGTGTATGTCACGGTTATTGCGGTTTATTGAATGTGCGACTTTCAAATAATAAATATCTGATTCAAGGCAAAAAATTGACTGGCTTTGCATGGTGTGAAGAAGTATTGGCAGGAGTTGCCAAGAAAGTTCCTTATAATGCAGAAAAATTAGCAAAAGAAAGAGGCGCAAATTATCAAAGAACGTTCATTCCTTTCACACCCAATGTTGTACAAGACGGACATTTAATAACTGGACAAAACCCTTTTTCTGCACGTGTTACTGCTAAAACAATTGTTGCGGCCTTAGAAGAAAATAGCTGATTGGATGGACTTTGAGGAATATAAAGTCCCCAATGAATTCTACTAATAGCGCTATATTGGGATTTTATAGCACGAGGTCATTCGATATATAAAAACTAAAAAAGGCGATATATACATAGGTTTAGAAACTAAATTATGAGCGCTTTTAATGATCCTCATTACTGAATACGGCAAGCAAATATTTTAAATATATCCCGTGCTGATCATGTGTTCGGAGTCATTCAAGACCAAAAATAAATGATCTTTTGGCATTGAATGAACATAGCACGGGGATATTTTAAATTTTGACGGTTTAATTGCTAAATTCGCATGCTAACACCGAGTTGGAACCCTCGACCAGGCAATGGGGCAATATATTTTAATGGCGAGTTTTGTGGACGAGCCTCTTGATTGAGCAAATTCGTGCCATTTAAAAATATGTCAACGTCTGCATTTTTAAGATTGAGCGTTTTGCGGATTTCCATTTCAACTAGATTGTAGCCAGATAAAGGGACTTCTTCCAAAACATTTTTTCCAAGGTAGCGAGGTTTGTCATAATACATACTGGAAAGTTTGGCAAACCAGCTTTGGTTCTCCCATGACAAACTGGCTCCATAACGGTTAGTTGGCATACTTGGCAGATAGACGCCGTCATTGTGCGAGCGTAGTGAATCAGGATTAGTGGCCTCATTTTTAACGAGATCAGCCAGTGCCGATACTTTAAATTGTCCATATTGTTTTAAGTCAATTTTTTGGGATAAATCGAGCTCAAAACCCTTCACAGAGGTATCGGTTTGTTTCCAATACTTAAGGGGTAAGCGATTTTGGACTTGCATGCCTGAATGTCCGAGATATAAATAGTTATCAAATTTCATTTGATATACCGTTGCAGCTAGATCAAAACCTGCGTATTGAAATAATCCTGTTAATTCAAGACTTTTGTTTTGCTCAGGGTTAAGGTTTTGGTTACCTTCTTCTTGGGTCATGATTGAATAATGAGGATTGCTGGCGTATAACTCGTTAATTTCTGGTGCCCGTTCAGACACTGAATATTTAACTTTAGTGCCAAATAATGAACCAAGTTTAATATAAGATCCCACACTATAATTGTTTAGATGAAATGACTGATCTTGAAGAGTGCTATTAGCTGAATTTCTTGAGCGTATAAATTGATCATTTTGGATATGGTGATCCACTTGTTCATGGCGGTAACCCGCATTAAAGGAAATCCAGTTGAAATCTAATTTTTGCTGAATAAAAACAGCGTCGGTTTGAGTATTTACGTCAGGTAAATAACGCTGTGAACCTGAACCTTTCACATCTCTGCGCTGATAATTTAAGCCGATCAGTCCGCTTAATGGACCTATACGACGCTGCGAAAGTAATAATTCTGCCTGCTTTGTATCGAATTTATAATCATTGGCATTGGATGCTCCAAGATATTCACCTGATTTATTGTTCACTTGTGCAAGATGAACCTCTACATTTTCCAATACAGAGAGAGGTTTTAATAATTTTCCTTCGAGTGTATAACGGGTTTGCTTGGTCTTGACGCCAACGGGTAGTCCTTCATCATTTGAATAAAAGGATTTATTTTCCATAGAAAATCCCGGTACACCATATTGACTATCCTTAGAGTCAAGGCTTGCAGCCACATAACCTTGATCAAAAAAATAGGTACTTCCAATCGCAAAATGTTGATTTTCTAGATAACTATTGCCCAGTTTATGTTTATAGTCAGGTGTAATATCTTTGTTAATTTTTTGTTGAGTAAAGGCAGTTGTACCTGGAACATAGTCTGGATTTACAGGGTTATGATATTCTTTGCCAGACCAGACTGAGACAGGATTATCCGTATAAAAAGAAAACTGACCATCCGCCCAATCAGGATTTTCCGTCATAAATTGATCAATATAAGGCTGTGATGCTTTATTATAGAGTTCATTTATACGAACTTCTTTCTGACAAGAGTCGGCAAGGGAACTATTGATACCGCCATTGTTTATAAATACTTGATTGTTACAAGCATCAGCCTTGCTATTCCCTGGGATTTTATAAGAAGAAATACGTTGTGAGGAGAAAAGTAAATTGGTTGATAGATTACTTTGGTTATTAACGTTTAAGCGAATACCTCGAGCATCAACATCATTAAATCCTTTACGTGCGGTGATTTCAATTTCATGGCTCTTATCTTCCATTTTTCGTGAAATTGTTCCTGTATCGACATCCACACTTCCGCCAATACCGTGCCCACCATAGCGCACACTATCTGAAGATTTATTTACCGTAACAGAACGAATAAATAAGGGATCAAAAGGAATATTAATATCACCACTCAACGCATTCATGCCCAGAATACTTTGTCCATCTTCTAAAATTTGAACGCGGCTGCCTGTTAAACTTCTAATCACAGGCGCGCCAGCGTTAGGCCCAAATGAGCTGCTTTGTACGCCAGAAATCTGTTTGAGCATATCTCCTAAAGTTTTGTTTTGTGCCTGTGTGTTTTTGACTACTGCGATGCTATCCACCGTTGAAGAATGTTCTGCTTCACTATGAATGATTGGAAGATTAGTCAGTTCAGACAAATCATCTGCAGCATGGCTAGAGTGGATACTGGCTAAAAAAGATAAAGTAATAAAACGATAGAACATCAAAGCACCCCATATGTTATTATTGGTATGTTATAACGTAACATATTGTGGGTCAATTGATATGCTTTGAAAATATAGCGTTTAATTTGTAAATTAAAATCACGTCAGCAGTCATGCGGACAAGTCAGTCAAAACCTCATGTTTTAACGGCTATAATCTTGAGCGTAGATAAAAAGATACAGACACGCTATACCTTTCATATCTTGATCATATTTTAATTGAAAGCTACTTTCCTTTAATCATGCAAGAGTATGCCAATAAAAAATGATTTCTTTGAAAATAAACAGATATTTATACTTCTAAATGAAGATTATCGTTACAATAGTTCATGTTTTTCATTAAACTATCAAAATCCAATTAAAAGAGAGTTATATATCTAGAGTTTTGGTGTTAATTTATATAAAATTTCTATCCATAATTTGTTGTAATTTTTCAATTTGATGATTATCCCTGTAGTTATACAGTATGAGTAGATATGGAAAGAGTCAGTCTAATTAATGAGTTTGAACAAGAAAAGCAAAAGATTTTAAATAGCTATTTTTCTGATTTGACTTCATTATTAAAAAAAAACCTTGATCAAAATGAACTTGAGCATTTTTTTAAAGAATTATCTTTTTCATTAAATGATATTGAGCAACAAACAGTACGATTTACATTTCAACAATATCTGGATTTTCTGGTTCGTAGCAATAAAAAATTATCTTTACCCGGATTGGGGCTACGCTTAGGTGCCATGAAAACTGTACGGAATTTTGGAATTTATGGCTATGCCTTAATGTCGAGTGAGAATTATACGCAATTCACTGAAATTGCAAATAAAATTTTTGATACCATTTATGAGTCATTGAGCATTAGCCATTGTATAGAGAACGATCAATTAGTCATTACGTATAATGCTCAATCCCCACTTTCTCAAGAACTTTATATTATTTTAATGGAACAGGTTGTCACTTGTGGTATTTCACTCATGCAAACTCAACTACCAGAAAATATTGATTGGAGTGAATGCATATTAAAATGTAATTATCCAGCACCTGCATATAATAATGATTATGTTCATTACTTTTTGGGTGAAATTCTATTTGATCAACCCTTTATGCAATTATGTGTGCCTGCTTCATGGTTATCACTCAGGTTAAATACAGGAAATCCTTTTATTTTTTCATTATGTGAAAATAAGGTAGAAACTATTTTAAATAGTATTAAAACAAAAAACTCGATATCTAACCAACTTAAACATATTTTATTAACCAGTAATTTTAATCAGCTTCCGACTGTTGAAAATATTGCTGATCAGTTACATATGTCTGATCGTAATTTACGCATACATTTATCGAAGCAGGGGACATCTTATCGCGAGATTTTAAATGAAGTAAGAAATGAATTAGCATGCAGATATTTAAAAGAAAGTAGTTTATCTATTCAACAAATTTCTTTCTCTTTAGGCTATGGTCATGTGCAAAATTTTTATCGAGCTTTTTTGAAAAATAATCAGATTACACCTGAAAAATTTAGGCAGCAGTTGTGGTTAAACGACAACTACTGCGAACAACCTTAACGTGTGACTTTATTTCTGATACTTCCAATGTGTTCGATTTCACAGGTAACAAGATCACCCTCTTTTAAAAAGACTGGTGGTTCCATGGCAACACCCACACCTTCGGGTGTTCCTGTCGCAATAATATCGCAGGGTTCAAGCGTAAACGCATTAGATAAATAAATGAGTTGATCATTGATGTTGTGTATCATTTCAGACGTGTTGTTTTCCTGACGTAATTCACCATTCACATAACAGCGTAATTCCAGATTTTGTGGATCCTCGATTTCATCTGCAGTTACGATCCACGGGCCAATTGGACCATGTGTGTCAAATGATTTACCCATGGTAAACGTTGGAGTGTGGAATTGCCAATCACGAGCAGAAACGTCATTCACAACGACATAACCAAAAATGGAATCACGTACATTTTCTGTTGTTAGATATTTAGATTTTTTACCAATAATAATTCCTAACTCGACTTCATAGTCTAATTTTTCAGTTACGCCAGGATGAATATCACCAAAAGGATCATTAATACAGGTTATTTGTTTGTTAAACCATGTTTGATGACTGCGTTTTTCTACGCCTAGCTTGTCCGCTTCTTCCTGATGCTTTTTATAATTCATACCAATTGCCAGAAATTTTCCAGGACGAGAAATTGGTGCTAAAAATGTAACATCTGAAAGTGAATAATGCGCACTAACGCCAGTACATAATTGCTGAACAAAAGCCAAAGCATCATTTCCAGTCCAGATTAAACTTTCTAAATCAGAGTAGGGCAGATTAATTTTCTTAAAATCAATAATTCCATCTTGGGTTACTAAACCAAATGAAATGGTGTTATCGATACTAAATTTTGCAAGTTTCATAGCATAATTCCTTTTAAATATTAGGCGCGTAAATGATTTGGTTCATAGTTGTGAGTAAAGTCGTGAGGCGGTTGAGGACCCCATGAATGTAAAGCATCTTCCTGAGGCCAATTTTTAGCTCGCCATTCATTACTATTTTGGATGTAATCCATGTCTGCGTAATACTCCACATAGCTTCCCCATGGATCTGCCACATAATAAAAGAAGTTTGATCCGATAGAATGCCGGCCAAATCCCCAGCCTTTTTGATGTCCTTTTTCCTGCATACGTTGTCCACCTAATCCGACTTCATCAGGAGAACTCACTAAAAAGCTCGCATGATGAAATCCGATATGGCTGGATTTAGCAAACGCAATGACATGATGTTCACTGCCTTCGGCGCAATGAGTGAAAACTACCCCATTTCCTGAACGATCTGATAAACGCATTTCAAATATTTGTTCTAAAAATTTGAGTGAGGCATTCACATCAGGTGTAAATAACAAAACGTGTCCCATGCGCCGTGGTCGAATTGCTGGCAATGTCGATTTAGGGGGTAAAGCACCCTGATTAATACGATTTTTATGTCCTGGCGCATTAATCATAAAGGGATTAACAGCAATTTCTTTATAGCTGTCTTCCGCTTCTATAACATGAAATAAAATACCCTGAGGATCAGAAAACCAGATTCCTATTTCGGACTGTCCAAATTGAATATGGCTCTCGATGTGATGTTGATCTAATCGTGCTTTAATTTTTTGCATCTTGCGATTGCTCACACCTATTTCTAGATGATCTAAAGCCTTATCTTGATGACCTATCAAGAGCACAATACTGGGATGATCAACACCATCGCAGTAAATATTGATGCGATTTGCTGCTTCATGAGAAATTCGTAATCCAAAATCCTGATAAAATGCCTTGGCCAATTCAACATCCTGTTCAGGGATATTCAGGGCGACATGTTTAATAAATATATCTGTCATCGCAATTCTCCTTTCAAGCAATCAGTTCCAATTGACAATCAAATTGTGCAATTTGCTCTTTGAGTTGCGAGAGAATGCAACTCAATTCTTGCTTATTTTTAGCTGTCCCAAAAACATAGTGATCTGGTCGAACTAGGAGCGCATGTACTGATAGCGAATTCATGAAAGATAAGATCTGCCCTTGGGTATCGGTAAATTGATGATCTAAAGCATGTTCTTTTGGGGCAACAGGGATGATTTGAATATCTAATTGTTGAATCAATGAAGTAAGATAAGCATCAAATCCAGTTAGATCGATAGACTGATCGATCAACAGTTTAAATTTATTGCAATCCGTGAAGCGGTCCAATCTGCCCGTTCTACGTTGAAAGCGAACCATGCCATGTGGAGAAAGCATTCCTGCACCATATAATGGCTTACCCTGATCATCTTGAGCTAATAGACCAGAAGTGAGGTGTGGAAACGGTTGAAGCTGTGGAGGATGATCTGAGAGAAAGGCTGCATCTCGTTTTTGAGCTTGATCCTGATCAGGCATACAAATAATGCTACCGAGAAACATCGAGAGTTTAATCACTTCTGTAACATGAGGTTTACGTTCAAGCTCATACGTTTTTAGAAATTCAGGAGCCGCTTGATGACTCAAAACTTTGTGTAATTTCCAACTTAGATTCCATACATCACGCAGTCCCGCACACATTCCTTGCCCCATAAATGGAGGCATAACGTGTGCAGCATCTCCTGCAAGAATAATACGTTCATTCACCCATATATCGGTAATAAGAGAACGGAACGTATATAATGCATGACGTACCAGATGGCCTTGTTCAGGTTTAATCCAGTTACCTAATAAAGCATGAACTTTATCTTCCTGAAGCATTTCCTCTCTAGTTTCATGAGGTAAACGCATAAATTCCCAGCGTCTATTTTCTCGACCATCTATTGTTCCGCCAGGTACAATTGTCGTTGGGCGTTCAGGGTTGCAATATTGACCACATTCCACCAGACCTAAGTCTTTCGCTGTAAGATTTTCATTGAGCGTGTAATCAACCACAAGCCAATCAGCTTCAAATCCTAGATCGGTACGCGAGATATTTTGTGATTCTCGAACCAAACTATTTGCACCATCCACACCGAGAAGATATTTAGCTGAATATGTCTTAGTTTCACCACTGATGATATCTTTTACTTCAACCAAAACATGATCTGAAAATTGCTGAATTTGTATACATTCATGTTCAAAATAGACATGGATTTGGTTTCTGTTTCTAACTTCAAGGTCGAGTTCTTTTTCAAAAGAGGGCTGATGAATAAATCTAACTTCACATGTGCCCGAAACAGAACCCTGTGGCCAGTCTATTTTTAACAGTTCTTTCCAGTCCTTGTTAAACCAACGATAAGCTGGAGCGGGTTGAGTAACCTGATTTACAATCTTTCCCAAGCCTGCGGCATGCAGCATTCTATAGATTTCATGATCAATACATACTGCTCTTGGTAAAGGATAGACCTCGCCCCATCGTTCAAATATTCCGACACTCCAGCCTAATTTCTCTAATAATAAAGCTGAAACTTTACTAACAGGGCCATAACCTATTTGAATAACATCGAAATCTGTCTTGGTTGGATTTTTATTCATTTCTCTAACTCCTTGAAATATCATAAACCCTTATCTTTGCTAGTAATTTCTAAATAATGTTCTTATCCAAATTTTATTTAGAGCTTTACCTGTCTAGCTAGAATTAAAATATCACCAGAGCATCTTCCTATATAATCTCATTTTCGGAAAAATAATTATCATTTTCGGAAGTTTTCATTTTTTTTAAATAAAAATAAATTTTGAAACTATAGGGTTATTAATATTTAATTGATCTGTACACTACTTATTTTTGAAAATTAAATCAATATTTAAAATAAGTTTTTTGAATTATAAGTAAAAGTAAAATTTAATGAATGCATTGAAGGAGATTATTTGTATCTGGATGTTTTGTTTTAAAGGGTAGTGGTTAATGTTTTGATTTATTTTTTATGGTTAATGCTTTATCTGTATTGCGTTTTATCTTAAAAGAAAATATAGAGAATAGTTTACATAAAAATACTTAAAATAAAGTTAATACAATTTCTTTATCGGATTTTTTGTGTTGAAGTGGGAAAGTACTTTATTGGTTTATGTATTTTATATGAGAATATGAATATATAAATAATTCATAGAAATAAATAATACAAGTCATTGAGATTTATTTAAGTGACTTATTCAACTAAGCATGAGGTAAAGGAAATGAAAAAATTATTGGCAAGCAGCTTAGCATTAAGTTTTGTTTTTATGCTGGCAGGCTGTGAAAAAAAGCAAGATACGAATGATCCCGTAACTCAAGGTGAGACAACCACTCCTCATTCTATGGAGGCAGAACCTGTAACTCCAGCTAACCAAATACATGATGACCTACGAGAAACTTCAGCTCCTGTAGCGATTGAACAGGGTACATCGAGTGCCCAGACTGGACATGCTCAATCCAATCCTTAAGCTCAAATATCTTATATTTAAGTGCCTTTAAAAAGAAGACAAAAGTTAGCATTACTTTTGTCTTCTTTTTAACAGAGGGAGTGCCGATTAAAAAAATAAGGAAAAAGAATTTATAATATTTTTCCGATATTGTAAAATTTTTTGTATTATTTAACTCGTATTTTAAATGATTACAATCAGCCCCCCGAATAGATGTAAAAGTTATCGCCAACTCCATATAATAGGAGTTAACAAATTATGGTTTAAATATTTAAAAATAATTAAGAAACTCTATAGCGTTAGTATCTATTAATTTATATGTGCCGTATTTAATGATTCTGCCCAGTCTTTACCTTTACATCGAGGACATTCATGATCTAAATGGATTAAACGTTGTGTCATTCCGCAATACATACACGAATAAAAAACATCGCTATCCAAATTTTTTGACTTTTTATAGTGATTGGGAAATATCGGCAGCCCCCATTTTGTTTCATCTTTGCCATAAAACAAAATACTTAGACACCCGTCAGTCTCCAATAGAGCCACTTTAATTTGCCCCAGATGTTCTACACTTTGCTGACGCATTTCAGCAAAGAATTCATCATGGGAATATTTTTCTTTGCGCATATCCTGGGTCACCATTAGACCGTTTTCTACAATACATAAAGGCTTACCTTCCAAAAAAATCTCAATTTTTTTACTTTTCATCATGGCCCAAGTTACAAGCCGGTATAGAATAATAATGGTACACATGACCACAAAAGCTTGAGCAATCGGTGCATCATCAATAAACATCGGGTCGCCCGCTGCGCTTCCAAGACTAAGAATAATTGCAATCTCGAAAATAGAGAGCTGTCTAATCCCCCTTTTTCCAGAAAGCTTTAAAAAAATCAGAATAAGAAGGAACATGACACAACATCGAATGATGATTTCCACAACAAGACCCCAAGTTGTGTCATGGAGAAAAATATCGATTAGATCCATCAGGGATACTCGTTCTTATAATAAATAGTTGATAATATTCTACGCAAAAAAAATGAGCTTATGTTTTAAATAAGCTCATTTTATAGGATCACAGGTTTTATATTTTATCCCATGCATCTTTCATGGCTTGCTTGGCATGTTCCCATTTCAATCTTGACTCAGCTTTAAGTTCTTCCCAAGACTCTTTCAGATTACCTTCGACTTCTTCAAATCGTGTATCACGATTATACGCTGAACGTGCACGGCTACCCAGCTCATAGGCCTTTGAAAAATCTCGGTCATAATCTAAATCTTCGGTTTCAAGTTGCGCTTCCTGAAAATAGGGGCGAGTTTGATAATTTTCACGCCAGTGTTTATGAGAATCTGTGTCTAACTGTAAACCTTGAGCATTTTGATCCGTGGTCGGTTGATTAGCCATTATAATTCTCCAATAAGTTTCTTACTCTGGATAAAATTTAGGAGAATATTAATCTTATTCTCCTAAATATTCTTGAATTAAAAAATAATCAAATATTACTTTTGCTGATTATTTTGGTTAGATCCTTGCTGATTAACATCTTTTTGGTTAGACCCTTGTTGTTGACGGTTGTCATTTTGCTGTTGTTGCTGACGATTGTCATGGTTAGGATTTTTTTGCCGTTGATTATTACGTTCTTCATTACGTTGATTGTTGGTATTACTCATGATTCTACACCTTACTTTGGTTATAAATAATATCTGAGTAAATCAGATGATTTGATTAAAACATGTTTTATTTTAATTAATAGTGATAACCTGTTTCATTATGTTTAAATGTAAAGAAGAGATTTTAGAAAACTAAGAACTTTGAACAAGTTAAAGTTTTTAGAGGTTGAAAAATATAACAGTAGTCATATGATTTGATAGAAAAGAAACATAAATAAACATAAGGTGTTTTGCTTATTTATTAATTTTTTAATCATGCTTTTAGATATATTTTTCAATGGTTTTTTAATTTAATTTTAGGTTTTTATTTAAATATGTATTTGAAATGACAAAGTTTATTTTTATAACTTATGTAATAAAAAATTCCAATGGGTCTTTCTTTAGTTTCTGATCGTCCTGATTTAAGTAATCCTATATAGGTAATATAAATATCAGATTTTAATATTTTTTGTCTTTTTTAATCATTTCTTCCGTAATTTCAATGGATTCAGCTCTATACTTTTTAAGAGACTGTGTGGAATGTTTAATATATTTTCTTTCATTTTAAGATCATAACAAACCAGACTTTCATATAAAATTTTTTCTGAGAAATAACTTAATAACAATTGATAAGATAAATAGCCTGCTGAAGCACTTTCAATAAAGAAAATAGCCAATTTCCTTTGAGCCAGTAACCTACATAATTGTCCAAATATTAAGGTCTCAGAAGAATATTTCTTAACGTATTCATTATTTTAACGCGTATTATTTCAATAAGTAATTCAAAATATTAAAATGTAAGATAAGGTTTTTTTATTTAGTTGATAGATAAAAGGTTTTTAAATTTTTCTGTTTCATCATTAACCTGATTTAACAAAATTTCGGTAGTAATAAGGGAGGAGTAACGTAAGGTAGTTTTATATTTTCAATTCGGAGAATGAAAATGCCTGTAGTTGTAAAAAAAACATTAGGGAATCTATTGCAGGATGAACATAATAATTATTATGAATTGGTCTCTTTCTTTTTGGATAGCGATATTTCTAACTTAGAAAAAGAGAAAAAAGCAACTTATCTATTAAATGATGAACTTGATAAGATTCAGCTCGATAAAATTTCGTTACCTCATCATCCTCAAGACATTAAAGAATCGTATAAAAATGAAAATCAAATTGTGGGTCAATGTTATCAAGACTATTTAAATCGACGCAAAGCGGGCAGTGAGCGAGAATATTTTAAAAATGTGGGGCAGGCTTTTGAATTTCTGATCAAGGTGGCCCCTGTAAAAAAAGTTGATGGGTCATGGTTATACAGCCTTATGAAATATTGGAGTGATCCTGTTTTTCATGATCTGATTTTAATCTATCTGGAAGAATTAGGTTTAGGTCAAGCCAAAGCTAATCATGTATGTATCTATGATAATTTATTGCGCAAACTAGGACTGGAGGATTTTGAGCTTTTCCTTGAGGATGAATATTATCATCAACCTGCTATTCAATTGGCTCTAGCGTATGCACCGCCTGTATTTATCCCAGAAATTATTGGTTTTAATCTTGGTTATGAACAACTCCCATTACATCTTTTAATTACCAATTATGAACTAAAAGAGTTGGGTATCGATGCCAAATATTTTAACTTGCATATTACCATTGATAATTTAGACAATGGACATGCCCATAAATCTTTCAAAGTTTTTGAAAATATCTATAAAAAATATAAAGATAAAGAAGCTTTTATGGAAAAGGTCAAACGTGGTTATGCCCTAAATCAGCAAGGGATATCCTCCGTGCACATCATTAAAAATCTTAATTTAGAAAACTTAGTTCATGCAATCCTCAAACGTAAAGCATTGGTGGGGCAATGGGTACATAACGACCAGCAAGAGATTGGTTGTAAAACTATCAATCAGTGGCTGACAAATCCTCAGGAGATTGGCAGTTTTATTGATCAACTGGTAGAAAAAAAATGGATTAAATTGAATTGTAACCCAGAAGAAAGTGTGTTTTGGCGAATGATCAGTCATGCAGAGGGAAAAATGTATGGCGTATTTACCCCAGCAGAAAGACAGATTATTCATGACTGGATGGGGGGAGAACAACATGCATCAAAAGTCTTACCTTATAAAAATAATTTGAGTAAAGTCGAGCCTCTACAAGATTATCTATTTCGCCATATGCTGGATGAGCAACTGCAAAACTTGCAGGCTAAAGTTGACCAGACAGATCGTTTTGAGCTGAAGTTTTGTAAATTAATGCCTTTTCTGGCTCCTGAATTTCATCATCAAGGCATAGGTCTATGGAGTACCCGTAAATATGCTGAACTTTTATTTCCCTATTTAACGGTTCCAGCGCGTTGAATAAGTGTGCGATGGTGGATCGTATACTTCCTCGTAATTTACGTTTGATACAGAGCTTTGGTGTACATATTTTTGGCTTTAAATAATAAGATGAAATTTATGTCGATAAACCTGACCTTAGGAAGAGGCTAGATCAGAGGGACTTGGTGGCAAAAAATAGACGAATCATATAGAGGATTTAGTGAATTTCGCTGTTTTCAGTATTTGATAATAAAATAAATAACGATTCCATTATTAACTACAAGTTAATGAATGTGCATTTTGGTTGATTGATCCGAATACTAAAAAGGTTTTTGATAAGGAACGGATCAAGACATAACCAAGGAAAAGTACATGGAAGGTTCTGTTCAACATAAAGAGCGATTATGGACAACTCGTCGGCATAGTAAACAGCTTAAACTGGAAATGGCTCAGAAATATACAAATGGTGCTGTTATCCCGACTCAGGACATCATTAAGGTTTTGGAAGTTTTAATCGCTCCGGGAGATCGAGTTGTTTTAGAGGGTAATAATCAAAAACAAGCAGATTTTTTATCGCGCTCACTTGCTCAAGCTAACTCAGAGATTTTGCATGATTTGCATATGATTATGCCAAGTGTTGGTCGACCTGAACATTTGGATTTATTCGAAAATGGTATCGCACGAAAACTAGATTTCTCATTTGCTGGCACACAAAGTTTACGGATCAGCCAATTACTTGAAGATGGTTTGCTGGAGATTGGCGCAATCCATACGTATATCGAATTATATTCTCGTTTGTTGGTCGATCTTATTCCGAATGTCGTGCTGTCTGCTGGTTTTATGGCAGATCGTCAAGGCAATATTTATACAGGTCCAAGTACAGAAGACTCACCTGCACTTATTGAACCGGCTGCATTTAGCGATGGTATTGTGATTGTTCAGGTAAATGAACTGGTTGATGATGTTAAAGATTTACCGCGTGTCGATATCCCTGCTTCGTGGGTGGATTTCGTTGTGGTTGCTGATAAACCTTTTTATATTGAACCTTTATTTACCCGAGATCCTAAACATATCAAGCCTGTTCATGTGCTCATGGCGATGATGGCGATTCGCGGTATTTATGAAAAGCATCAGGTGCAATCACTCAATCACGGTATCGGTTTTAATACGGCAGCGATCGAACTTATTTTACCTACTTATGGGGAATCCTTGGGTTTAAAAGGGAAAATTTGTCGAAACTGGACACTAAACCCGCATCCTACTTTAATCCCTGCGATTGAAACAGGCTGGGTTGAAAGTGTGCATTGCTTTGGCACTGAATTGGGAATGGAAAAATATGTAGCTGCGCGTCCCGATGTGTTTTTCACGGGCAGAGATGGATCTTTACGTTCGAATCGAATGATGTGCCAACTCGCCGGTCAATATGCGGTTGATTTATTTATTGGTGCCACCCTACAGGTAGATGGTGATGGGCATTCCTCTACAGTCACTAAGGGACGTCTGGCGGGGTTTGGCGGTGCGCCCAATATGGGGCACGATCCACGAGGTCGCCGTCATGCTACACCAGCGTGGATGGATATGCGGATTGCTGGAAATACTGAAACTGATACTTATCTCGCGCGGGGTAAGAAACTGGTTGTACAAATGGTTGAAACCTATCAAGAAGGCGGAAAACCAACATTCGTTAAAACTTTAGATGCAGTGGATGTGGCCAAAAAAGCAGGAATGGATTTAGCACCCATTATGATTTATGGCGATGATGTGACCCACCTTCTTACAGAAGAAGGCATTGCCTATCTATATAAAGCCAGAAGCTTGGATGAACGTCGAGATATGATTGCTGCCGTTGCGGGTGTAACTGCTATTGGGCTCAATCATGATCCGAAGAAGACACAAAAATTGCGTCAGGAAGGGCTGGTGGTATTTCCTGAAGACTTGGGAATTCGACGTACGGATGCAACGCGTGAGCTTTTGGCTGCAAAAAATATTGCAGATCTAGTGACATGGTCAGATGGACTGTATCAGCCACCAGCCAAATTTCGGAGCTGGTAATGAATGCGATTTTTAAAAAGTCCCGTTTTGCTACGGCTGAACAGTTGGCTGATCTTGCAGTTCAGGCCTTGTTAGATGAAGTGAATTTGACACCCAAGCCAGCATTGGTTGATCGTCGTGGAAGTGGTGCTCATGATGATTTAAACCTTGAGTTGATGGAGCAATCTGCACACAGCCTATTTTCTATGTTTAAAGCGATGGCAGAAGCAGCGGAATTACATGGCGAAGTCTGTCAGGCACTTCGAGAAGATATTGGACAACTTGGCCGACATGGTGAAAAGCGTATGTTGCAAGTTACGCAAGGCGTGAACACTCATCGTGGAGCAATCTGGTCTATAGGGCTGGTGGTAACAGCAGCGGCTTTAAATATAGGCAACGATGAATCACATTTTATACAGAAAGTATGCACTTTAGCGGGTGAAATTGCTTCGATTGAAGATCGTTTTATTCCAAAGCAGACATTGAGCCATGGACAACTGGCACATCAGAAATTTGGTGTAAGTGGTGCTAAGGAGCAAGCGCAGCAAGGGTTTCCAGTTATTTTGAAATTTGGATTACCTCAATTAGCGCGTAGCCGTAATTTAAGAATGACAGAAACTCAAGCTAATTTGAATGCATTACTTGCGATGATGGCACAACTAACGGATACGTGTGTGATTCATCGGGCAGGACTTGATGGACTTTACGAAATGCAGCGTGGTGCTCAGGAGGTACTTGACCTAGGAGGATGTTCAACACATCAAGGGCAGCAACGATTTGAACAGTTGGAACAACGCTTACTCGCCATGCGAGCATCAGCTGGAGGTGCCGCAGATTTACTCGCGACACTGCTGTTCCTGGATCAGGCTGAACAATATAACGTCAAGGAATTACAGGGAAGATATCAATGGAAATATTAAATTTTGAATTTATGGCAAATCGCCCGCCTCTAAAAATGACTCGTGTCGGTTGTGTCGGATCGGGTGATTTAGAGATTTTGATGCAACCAGGTATATCAGGAAAAACGACCATTCAGGTAATGACGTCTGTGGATGGTAGTGAGCAGCGTTGGAAAAATTTGTTTGAGCGTATTTTTTTAGAACAAAATGTCCCCGCAGTTCATATTGATATTCATGATTTTGGTGCAACCCCTGGTGTTGTTCGATTACGACTAGAGCAAGCATTTGAGGAAGTACAACATGGCTGATATTGATTATTTACTTAATAAGCAGAGCTTTATTGAGCTTGATGCACGTGAACGTGCTAGATATTTGTTAGATCAAGGTAGTTTTAAAGAACTGCTAGATCCTTTTGCTCAAGTAATGTCCCCTTGGCTACCAAAACAAAATATTGTGCCACAGGCCGATGACGGTGTAGTGGTGATGAAAGGGCAGATCGAACAACAGCCCGTGGTGGTTATTTCAATTGAAGGTGTTTTTCAGGGCGGAAGTTTAGGAGAAGTCGGTGGTGCCAAAATCGCTGGTGCACTTGAGCTGGCGATTAAAGATAACCTTAATAATATTCCCACCAAAGCTGTTTTATTACTAGAAACTGGTGGAGTGCGTTTACAGGAAGCTAATTTGGGATTAGCTGCAATTGCGGAAATTCATTCTGCAATTGTTGAGTTAAGACAGTATCAGCCTGTAATTGGTTTGATTGCAGGGAGTGTTGGGTGCTTCGGAGGCATGTCAATTGCGGCAGGATTATGTAGTTATCTGATTATGACGCAAGAAGGCCGTTTAGGTTTGAATGGGCCGCAAGTGATTGAGCAAGAGGCAGGTATTGAAGAATATAATGCCAAAGATCGTCCATTTATCTGGAGTATTACAGGTGGTGAACAGCGCTTTGCCAGTAGTTTGATTGATGCTTATGTCGAGGATGACCGTGATCAAATTAGAGGGCGGGTAACTGAATACATCCATCTAGGGCTCCCTCCGATTCAGCGTAGTACTCAGGCCGAATTTTATTTATCCAAATTGGCTCAGGTTGACACCACACAGCAAATTTTACCGGTTGAGGTTCGAGCATTGTATCAAGGAGATCAGTCGTGAATATGGACGTAAATAACCTTAAAAATTCGATAAGAGGCAAACACTGGTTTCATGCCTTGACCCAAAATTTTGAAGCAGTTGATAGTGGTATAGACTCTTTGCTTATTGCTACTGGGCAATTGCAGGCGGAACCATTAAGCATATTTTGTGTTATTGAGGATCATCATAATCATTTCCCACGTGCAAATAGAGGGGAAGTAGGTTTGTTGGAAGGGTGGTCACTTGCTCAGGCTGTAGATAAGGTGATTCAGGCAGATCAAAACCTTGTAAAAAAGCGTGGCATTCTTTGTATTGTGGATGTACCTAGTCAGGCCTATGGACGTCGTGAAGAACTGCTAGGCATTCATCAGGCTTTAGCTGGTGCTGTGGATAGTTATGTACGTGCCAGACTTGCGGGACATCCCATCGTGAGTTTACTGGTCGGCAAAGCAATGTCTGGTGCATTTTTGGCTCATGGTTATCAGGCGAATCGTGTTCTTGCATTAAAAGATCAGAGCGTGATGGTACATGCTATGGGTAAGGAATCTGCGGCACGCGTAACGTTAAGAACAATTGATGAACTTGAAAAATTAGCAGCCAGTATTCCACCAATGGCGTATGACATTGAAAGCTATAACTCATTAGGATTGTTGACAGATTTGCTTGAAGTAAGTGATCCAGATGATCCTACAGCTTTAGATATTGATTATATCAAGCAGGTATTGATTCACACTTTTGAAGATATTCGTCAACAAGGTAAACATGATCTTAAGCATCGTTTGAGTGCAGAAAATCGTAGCGCATCTCGACATGTTCGTGAACTTTTACATGAGCAATGGCTATGATTTCTTTGCAGCCACATGATTTGCTGTGGGGCATGACATCGGAAATATTATCTGATGATGCACCTCAATGGGTGATTGATACTGTAAATGATTATAGTCCCGTTGTCGTAAGAAGGGCTGAATCTTGGAACAATATGATCCCTGTCGGCATACGTGGTAAACAACGTAATCAACGTTTTGCGTTACAAATGCCTGTTGCCATGATTAAAAAGTGTGTAAAGCCTGAAAGTTTAATCGAAAGGGATCTGAATGTATTTCCGCATCTTCGAGCGAAATTAGCAAATATTTATCCGCTTATGCAAAGTCTAAATTTGCCTTGGGGATATACGGGTAGTGTGGGTTTTGAATTGGCAACAGGATTGAGAACTGTTACAGAAAATAGTGATATTGACCTATTGATTCGCGTTAGAAAAGCCATGTCAAAAACCGATGCCCAAGACATTTTGCTACGACTTGATTCATTGGAGATGAAGCTTGATATACAGCTGCAAACACCTGCTGGAGGAGTTGCACTCATAGAATGGGCTACCACAACAGGCAAAGTTCTCCTAAAACGCAATGATAATGCCGTTTTGGTTGAAAATCCGTGGTGTTAAAGGAGGCGTGATATGAGCTCGATATGGGTATATCCAGGGCAAGGTGCGCAAAGGATCAATATGTTGCATGAATTTCCTAAGCATCACTTGGTCAAGCAATATCTTGAACATGCTTCTGATATTTTAAAAACAGATGTGATGTTACTGGATCAGGCTGAGATGTTGAAGTCAACTTATTCAGTTCAGTTGTGCCTATATTTGGCTGGTGTAATTAGTTCTGCATTATTACAAGCACATGGATTAAAACCAAAAATTGTTGCGGGTTTATCGATAGGCGCTTGGGCAGCAGCAACCGTAGCAAATGTAATGAGCTTTGAAGATGGTTTACGTTTAGTGGCAAAACGCGGTCAACTTATGCAGGAAGCATACCCAAGTGGCTATGGTATGACTGCGATTTTAGGAACTGATCGAACACAGGTGGAGCAGTGGATTACCCAGATTGATGAGCATACCAATGTATTTATTGCAAATCTGAATGCTGAAAATCAAGTGGTTATTTCTGGCTCGGTACAGGCCATGCAAAAGTTAGTAGCGACTGCTCATGAAGCTGGAGCAACTGCTAAGAAGATTGAGATCAGTGTGCCATCACATTGTGTATTGCTAGAAAAGCAAGCACAGCAACTCGCTTGCTTTATGGAGGGAATACCAACTAAACAACCAACGATTCAATATTTAAGTGGCACATCCGCACGCTTACTCAAAACAGATACGCAGATTGTGGATGATTTGGCGTTCAATATGAGTCGGGTGGTTGACTGGCACAATACGGTTCAGGCAGCTTGGGAACGAGGTGTCCGTTTACAGATAGAGGCTTTCCCAGGAACAATACTCACAGGTTTAGCGAGAAAAGTATTTAAAGAAGGAACGCTTTTATCGTTTCAGAATACACAACTTGAAAGTCTGATTATTGCAATGCAAAAGCAAGAGAATTTTGTATAGATCAATATCAGAAAGAATGATGACACTCAAAGGATAGAGGAAATTTACAATGATTATCTATGGAGTTGGTTTATTGGCATTATGCACCCTTGTGGGTGTGATTATTGGTGATGCATTGGGTGTAATGCTTGGTGTACCTTCCAATGTTGGTGGTGTTGGTATTGCTATGATTTTGCTGATTTTTATCCGATTATGGATGGAGAAGCGTGGATTGATGCAAGTTGAAACAGAAAAAGGGGTTGTGTTTTGGGGAATGATGTACATTCCTGTTGTGGTGGCAATGGCAGCACAGCAGAATGTAGTTTCAGCCATAACAAGTGGTCATATGGCTGTATTAGCCGCTATTTGTACGGTTGCTGTATGTACTTTAACGATTGCTGGCTTAAGTCGCTATAAAAAAGGAACGCCTTTGCCTAAAGAAGAAATCACAATGGCAAGTGTAGGAGGTAAAGCTCATGGTTGATATGCTATTTAAAGATCTAACACATTTGGGTTTAATTACCGCATTTGCCTTGATTGCTTTGATTATGTGGTTCTCTACAAAGTTATCCAAATACCTGACCCGCGGACGAGTACATGGCTCTGCAATCGCAATTGTTATTGGATTAGTTTTGGCATGGATTGGTGGGACTTATACAGGTGGACAAAAAGGCATTACTGATATTGCACTTTTCTCTGGTGTTGGGCTTATGGGCGGTGCAATGCTACGTGATTTCACAATTGTGGCCACAGCGTTTGAAGTGCAAGCGACCGAAGCAAAAAAAGCAGGATTTATTGGTGTATTTTCACTTTTGTTAGGAACAATTTTACCTTTTATCGTGGGATGCATTTTTGCGTGGATATTTGGATATCGAGATGCTGTCAGTATTACTACTATAGGTGCAGGTGCAGTGACCTATATTGTTGGACCCGTGACTGGCGCTGCAATTGGAGCAAGTTCAGATGTAATGGCGTTGTCTATTGCTACAGGGTTAGTTAAAGCAATTTGTGTCATGGTTTCTACCCCGATGACAGCTAAATTTATGGGATTGGATAATCCTCGATCTGCTATGATTTTTGGTGGACTCGCAGGGACAGTAAGTGGTGTTTCTGCTGGATTGGCTGCCACAGATCGCCGTTTAGTTCCTTATGGGGCATTGACTGCGACGTTCCATACTGGTTTAGGTTGTTTAATGGGACCAACCGTACTATTTTTTGCAGTGAAAGCGCTGATTGGTGCTTAACTTTTGGAGTAACTGATTATAAGATCAGTTACTCTTATTTAGGTTTGAATATATTGTTTGGCAAACATTCTGCACTCCGCAATCAATGCCAATAAATTAGGATCTCTTTCCTTACTTTTTAAAAAAACCAGCCCAATTTCCTGCTTAATTTGATAAGGCTTTTGTAACGGTATTAATTTGACAGAGCTTTCATAAATACTCGAAATACGTCCTGGTAGCAATGCTAATCCTACTCCTGTACTGACCATACTAATCAAGGTGAAAATATCACTTACTTGTAAAAACACTTTGGGGTCGATTCCCGCTTTCTCGAAAACAATATCACTATCATTACGCGTTGCAAAACCTTTAGATAGTGTTAAAAAGGTTTCATCTTTAAGTATACTTAAATCAACCTCATGCAGTTTCGCGATTGGTGAGTGTGTGTTGACGGCAAGATAAATGCTATCTTGAAACATGGGTAGACTCTCAAAGTCTGAATCTTGAGTGGTTTCATTTAACGCTACAATAATCGCATCTAATTCGGTAGACTTCAATTTTTTGACAAGATCTAAATTGGAACTAAGCAGTAACTGAATATCGAGTTCCCCACGTCTTAGTTTTAATCGACTGATCACATTTGGAAGAGTATTCACTGTAAGTGAATATAGAGATCCCAAATTGAGCACCTTAGCTGCAAAACCTGCCGCCTCACGGGTTTTATTCACAGTTGTCACAATATCCTGTACAAGTTTATGCGCATGTTCCTGTAGAACATAAGCACTTTTGAGGGGAATCAGATTTCTACCTTCATGTTTGAATAAAGGGCACCTTAGTGCACTTTCCAGTGAATGTAATGCTTTATGAACACTGACATTACTGATTTGCATTTCTCCAGCAGTTTTGGACAGATTTCCATTTCGCATAAAAGCTAAAAAAATCTGAATTTTTTTTAAAGTTAATTCTTCATCAATTTCCATTTTAACGTTTATCCATTTTTGAAAGTGTTAAAGATTTAATCCTTGTATAGATAAGAATATATCTATTGATTTTCTATTAGCTGAAAATCTTTAAATTGTGGCTTCTTAGCATCAGCTTGATCACAAAACTTGGCAAAACAATAAAGTTTAATCGATTGTATGAAGTTTTAATTTGTTGATAAATTAACCCTAAGTGGTATCTACTGAAAAATTGAGTATCAAATTGAAATTTAACATATTTTACTAAGTTTTTAAATAAGCTATTGTTTTTACAAGTGCTTATTTTCTTATCTGTGCCTTTGTTCTACGCGCCATAAAATTTTTGGATTGGAATAAAACTATCCTACGCAAGACGGCTCTCAAAGATCCAATCATTTGACTCATGTACAGCATTTTCAGAAAGGATTGCAGCAGTTAGCTCACGCTTTAAATTGAAAAAGCAAAAGGTTTAAAACGAATACTTGGATTTAAACGGGTAAAGATGAGCGTTTTTAACTCGTTTCTTTTGATGAATACAAAATTGTCGAATTGGATAAGGATGGAGGGTTTATAGGCTTCATATACGAACTGTTTTTCAGTGAATAAGGCAGACTTTCTTTTTAGATGTTGTAAAAACAACACTGATTTTTAAAAATGATGAAATATAAACAATAAATTGATCTCGCTTTTTAATTAAGTCTATGAAAAATATAAAAAATAAAGTTTGGCATAAAAGATGCTCTATACAAGTGATATGAAATTGGAAATATCCTAAGGAATACCTATGTCACTTGTTGTCGATAAAAAAGAAGATTCTAAAGAGATCATTAAGAGCGCGCTGTCTGAAATATGGGTCACTCGATGTCCAGTCCCAACCGCAACTGGCATTTCATTAAAGCGTGGTACTTTGATTGAAAAGTTTAAGCAACATCGGATTGATGTGGCTGTACTGCAGGATGCCCGTAAGGGATTATCTATTCATCACTTTGATCATCAGCTTCCTGCATTATTTCGTGAAGGAGGCAATGTGCCAGCATTGGCTGCTCGTTCAGAGGGTGCGCCAAGTCGCCTGATTGGTCTGACGTGGATTGATGAGTGGCAAGTCATTATTGTTCGACCTGATTCGCAGATTAGCCAGCCAGAACACTTAAAAAACGTAAAAATTGCTTTACCAGAATATGCCGATAAACGTGCTGGTAGTATTTTCAGGGCAATGTCATTACAGGGTGTTCGAGGTGCGTTGCAACTTGCTAATTTAACCTTCCGCGACGTTAATTTTGTTGAAGTTCCTGAAAGAGCTGAATCTAAACAAGATCGTGATGCCAGTGCTTATTGGTCAGGTCTGGATGCCTTGATTACCGGTGAAGTGGATGCTGTTTATGTTAAAGGTGCATCTGCTGTTGAGGCTGCAACCAAACGTGGTCTAAAAGTGGGGATTGATCTGGATCAATTTGCAGATGTAACTTCACGTGTAAACAATGGAACCCCTCGACCAATCACTGTGCATCAGGATTTATTAGAAGATCACTTTGATGTGGTTGTTGATTTTCTGGAAGAACTATTTGATACCGCGGATTGGGCGCAAGATCATTTGGATGAGGTGTT
The DNA here is from genome assembly GCF_016624705.1 of Acinetobacter sp. S40. NCBI lineage: Bacteria > Pseudomonadati > Pseudomonadota > Gammaproteobacteria > Moraxellales > Moraxellaceae > Acinetobacter > Acinetobacter sp. S40. The sequence goes on along the minus strand of NZ_JACVTU010000002.1, from coordinate 480,927 downwards.
GGTGATTCTTGAAGATGAGACTATTGCTGGAGCAGAAAGTGTTGCCACGGCTTATCGTAATAATTTCCATAAATCGTTACATCCCTCACTAAGCGAAGAACGTTTAGAGCTTTTAAAACAACAAAAAGACTTTCTCTGGCTACATGGTTTCTTGGAAAAAGATGTCGATCTCAATGCTTGGGTAGATCACCGACCTTTACAAGAAGTCCTTAAGCGCCGTCAAAATAAACAATTTTAAAGAGGATATTGAACATGACTACTCTTATACAAACACCACTTTCTGCTGAATTAACTCATTTTATCGAACAGCACCGTGAAATTGCTGAATTTGCATTTGATGTATTTCGTGAAACAGGCACGATCACAGCAAATGGAACAGTCAATTTTGTTGAACGTGCGCCTGAAAATACCTTGGTAACTTTTAACTATGCCGGCCCTTGGTCTAGAGATAAAAAAAGTAAAGTGGTTGTGGAAACACTTGATGGCGAAGTTCTATTGGGACGAAAAGGGGCGGGTGGGCGCTACAACAAACTTTTTCGTGAACATAGCGACGTTACGACGATATCTCATGTACATGCTCCTAATTTAGGTGCTTGGGCGCAAACACATCGTACGTTACCGCTTCGTTATGTGCCTGTTCAACGCTTCCATTTATTTAAAGAGTTGCCGATTTATATTGACCGTCGTCAGGCGGAAGTTGATTTTATTTTGGATCAACTCAACGTTGATATTGAATATCGCGCGATCTTGGAAGCCAATGGCGGTGCAACGGTATGGGGGCGACAAGGTTTGCAAGAGACAGCTGAATTTATCCTTTTACTTGAAGAGGGAGCTCAGATTCAGCTCTTGGCGGAATTGGCTGGTGGAAGTCGTGAATACGGGCAGGGTGTTTTACAACAGCAGTGGCGAATGAGTGGCTTAACCGATAAAGCGAAGTCGCTTGGATTACTTCCCCTTCATTAAAAATATGATTTGAAAATAAATATAGAGAACACTATGGCTGTAAAACTTTTATGGTATCTCACATCTCCCGATGGGCCCTATCCTTGGTTAGAGTCTGGTCGTTGGGATACCGATTATGAACATTTGCAACAAATTGCAATTACCGCAGATCGTCTTGGTTTTTACGGTTCATTAATGGGGACAAGCGAGTATGAAACATTGGCTGTTGCTGCGAGTCTAATTCCATTTACTGAACGTTTGAAATTTTTGGTTGCACAGCATCCAGGTGAAGTCCAACCAGCAGTTTTAGCAAAGTACGCACAAACTTTTGATGCATTTTCTAAAGGGCGTTTGTTGTTTAATGTGGTCAATGGCAATGATAAGGGGTTGGCTGCTTTAGGAATCCATTATTCCCATGATGAACGTTATAACTTTAGTAAAGAATATTGGACTGCTTTTCAGCAAAACTACTTAGGAAATAAGGCTGGCTTTCAGGGGGAGTTTATCCAGATTTCTCCACGTCAGGAGGGCAGTTCGCCAATGTCAACTTGGCATGGCCCAACACAAAAACAGAGTGTGCCGCTTTGGGGAGCTGGAACCTCTGCAAAAGGTGTTCAGCATTCGGTTGAACTGCTGGATGTGTATCTAAGCTTTGCAAATACACCGCCATTATTAGGTGAAAAATTTCAAAAAGTTGCTTCTGAAGCTGCAAAAATTAATCGTAATTTAGAGTTTGGCACCCGATTGCAAATTATTGTTCGGGAAACAGAAGAAGAGGCTTGGCAGTATGCTCAATCCTTACTTGATAAAATTGATGTTAGCTATGCAATTGAAGCAGTAAAACGCCAATTGCCACCGCATGAGACGTTGGAAACTTATCAAAGTACCAATCCAATTGTCCAAAGAAATCTGGAATTGTTGCGTCAGGGTATTTTACCGCAAGCTAAAGATTTTGAAATTTATCCTAATGTATGGACAGGGCCATCTTTATTTGGTTTCGATATTTTAAGCCCAGCCGCCGGTACTGCTTTAGTTGGTAGTGCGGAAAATATTGCTAAACGAATTAAAGAATATGAAAGCTACGGTGTATCAGCATTCATCCTATCGGGTTTCCCTTTAATTGGGGAAGCTTATCGTGTGGCAGATTTACTCTTTCCTCTCCTTGAGCTTGATCATGGGTTTGAGTTACCCAAGTTGAATCAACACGTATCTGTTGGTTCTGTGTTGAATCAAGACGTCGTGATTTAAGGGGAAGAGATATGACTAAAATCACACGTAGAGAACTCCTTCAACAGACAGGTTTAGGTTTGGGTGCATTTGCTGCTGTCAGTCTCGTGGGATGCTCTCGTTCTGATTCCATTCCATCGAAGGAAGCTGATTCAAACCTTTCCCAAAATGAAACGCCACAAAAGGGGGGAGTTATTAAAATTGGGGTAATTAATGGTAATCAGGCTGGAAATTTAGATGCACATAAACCGATTGGAATGTCCAGTGCATTTCGAGGTTGGCCCTTATATGCCAAGTTATGGGAGTGGGGGCGTGATATCCAGCCTAAACTGGCGCTGGCTGAATTTGCTGAACCGAATGAAGATGGAACTAAATGGACAATTCGTTTAAAAAAAGGACTTGAGTTCCATCACGGTAAAACTATAACTGCAGATGATGTGATTTTCTCTTTGCGTCGTCTAACAGATTCTAAACTTGCTTCGCCTTTTGCAGCATACCTTTATTCCTTACAACGCGATGCAATCAAAAAGCGTGATGATTACACGGTTGAGATCCCATTTGCACATGGTAAAGGATTGGTCGCCTTGCCAGAGGCATGGATGAGTTGGGGGGGCATTGTGCCTACCGATTATGATCCTGTTAAAAATGTGGTGGGAGCAGGTCCATTTAAACTTGAAAGCTTTAACCCAGGACAGCGTTCACGCTTTGTTCGTTTTGAAAACTATTGGAAAGAGCATCAGCCTTATGCTGACGCAATTGAGATTATTGATTTTAAGGATCAAACAGGTCGCCTTGCTGCTTTGCAATCAGGGCAGATTGATATTGCCTCGGGAATCAGTGCTGAGCACCTTTCTTTAATTCAAGCCAATAAGCACTTGAATGTAGTTGCTTCTGAAACAGATGCATGGCAGTCCTTTGACATGAATACCAGCAAAGCTCCTTTTAATGATGCTCGGGTACGGCAGGCATTTCGCTTAATTGCTAATCGAGATGATTTAGTCAAACGAGCGTTAGCTGGACAAGGACGTATTGCCAATGATTTGTACTCCTTTAGCGATCCTGTTTACAACCATGATATTCCTCAGCGTCAGCAAGATTTGGCGAGAGCAAAAGCATTATTAAAACAAGCAGGTTTTGACCATAACCTAAAGGTTGATCTGTATACGGGACCTGATAGTAATGCGGCATTGGTTTTTGCCCAACATGCAGCGCAAGCAGGTGTAATTGTCAATGTTAAACAGGTTGAGGCCGCAACATTTGCAGATGCAGTTAAACAGGATTGGGTATTTAGTACGGGTTCGAATGTTTCGCGGCCTTTCTTATTAACAGTCTTGCAAATTGATGGGCCAGGCGCAGCCAATAATAAAACTCGTTTTAATAATGAACGTTTTTCTGAATTGGTTCATGCAGCTTTGCAACAGCCTGATCTGGAGAAACGTAAAGTTTTGGTTCATGAAGCTCAAAAGATTCAGCATGAGCAAGGTGGTTTGTTGATTTGGGGGTTCAACAATGTACTTGATGCCCATTCTAGCCAAATTGGAGGAGTAACGCCTGATCGCACGGGTTTTGCTGCATGGCGTACAGATGAATTCTGGCGAAGAGGGTAATGACTATGACGACTCAGGCCAGCAAAGTAGAGACACAGATTCAACAGCAAGCACTCGCCAAATCATTTGAATTACCAGCATGGTTACCTTGGTTTTTGACCCGTATTGTATCAGGGCTGCTAGTGATTTTTGTGATTAGCTTAATCGTATTTGTTGCCACACAGGCACTTCCATCTGATCCTGCCCGCGTCATTTTAGGGGCAGAAGCACCTGAGGCAACGGTTGAATTACTTCGTGAACAGTTGGGGTTAAACCAACCCATCTTGCTTCAATACTGGAATTGGTTCAGTCAATTATTACAAGGGAATTTTGGAAGTTCGATTGATTCAAACGTTCCTGTTTCACAAATTATTAAGAATTATTTTGGAAATACGATTGCTTTAACGAGTTTAGTGGTGGTCATAACTGTACCAGTTTCTGTGGTACTGGGTGTCTGGTTAGCCCTTCGACGTGATAGCAAACTCGATAGAATCATTGTCTCCAGTTCTATTGTGTTTAAGGCAGTTCCTGGTTTTGTGATCGCGATTTGGTTAATGATGTTTTTTTCAACCTCAGTTCTCCACATCTTACCCGCAGCATCGTTGTTGATTCCAGGGCAATCCCCTTTTAGCCAGATAGAGTTTTTAATTTTACCCATATTAACCTTGGCATTATCTCTCATTCCTTATCTGATGCGTTTAGTACGTGGTTCCATGATTGATGCTTTAGAGTCAGATTATGTGACCTCTGCACGGCTACGTGGTATTCCTGAGCGTCGAATTATTTGGAAGCATGTTTTACCTAATGCCTTAGTGCCCGTGGTACAGGGTACTGCATTGACGATCAGGGTCTTACTGAGTGGTGCTTTAATTATTGAAGTGGTATTTAGCTATCCGGGGATTGGTAATGCGCTTAATGCAGCCATTGAAATGCGAGATATTCCTACTATACAAGCGGTAGTTTTATTGCTAACCATTTCTGTGGTGGTGGTTAATTTAATTGCAGATTTAATTACAACTTTACTCACTCCAAAAATACGCACCGCGAAAAAACATAAAGCACGTTCACCCGGTCTGCGTCAGGCAATACGTTTATGGAAATCAGGGCGGCCAATTACAGTGAAACCTGTCGATCGTCGCAATGCATTGAAGAATACTCAAGTGGGAGGTGAGAAATGAGCACACTTCACTGGTATGAACGAACATTTTTTAAAACGTTAATACGTGAGCGACAAGTCCGTTTTGGTTTTGTAGTGACAAGTCTGGTTTTGATTTTCGCTCTGGTCGGCCCTGCATGGGTACCGTTTGAACCTACTGCTCTGGTGGGAATGACTTATGGCGCACCTGAGGGACGCTCGTTTCTAGGCTACGACTATATTGGGCATGATGTCTGGTCACGTGTACTGGCTGGCGGTGCTTCTATGATCTGGATGACCCTTGCTGCAAGTTTATTGGCTTTAATCATTGGTTCCAGTTTGGGCATATTGGCTGCTTTCGCTCGTAACAAGGTCGACCAGTTCGTGACATGGTTGACTGATATTTTTATGGCATTTCCCGATCTGATTTTAGTTCTATTAATTGTTTCAATGTTAGGACGGCAGCCTTGGTTAATTGTATTGACCGTTTCAATTGCATTTATTCCAGGGGTAATACGTCTTGCTCGAAGTGTTGCACTCAATCTAGTTGAACAAGAATATGTAGAAGCAGCAAAAATTCTTGGTTACTCAAAAAGCTATATTTTATTTCATGAAATTCTACCGAATATGCTGACAACGTTGTTGATTCATCTGGGTGTGATGCTGACGTGGGCGGTTGGTATGTTATCTGGTTTAGCTTTCCTTGGTTATGGCGTCGCACCACCAGCAGCAGACTGGGGGCTCATGATTAATGAAAATCGTGCAGGGCTATTGGTTCAACCGTGGGCTGTTTTTGCACCCGTGATTTTAATTGCCTTATTTGCACTTGGAACCAATGTGCTGGCTGAAGGTGTGGGCCGTGCAGCAGCTCGGATTGAGGAAAAATGAGCATGGCAAACACTTTTAAAAATACAGTATTAACCGTTACAGATTTAACAGTTGCATTGGTAAACACTGGCAATGATGTAGTTTCTAATATTTCATTCAGTCTACGAGAGGGGGAAGTTCTAGGACTGGTTGGAGAAAGTGGTTCAGGTAAAACTACACTATCCAGTGCTTTATTAGGTTACGCGAGACATGGGGCCAAAATTATTCAAGGAACTATTGATCTGGATGGAGAGGACATTCTTCGTCTGGATGATCCTGCCTTACGTCAGGTTCGTGGTTATAAGATTAGTCATGTCGCGCAAGATCCTGGAACCGCACTTAATCCAGCTTTAAGTATTGGCCAGCATTTATTTGAACTATTAGAGGTGCATCAATCAAAGATATCGAGTGCCGAACGCCAACAAAAAGTGGCCAAGATTTTGGATGAAGTGGGCTTGCCTCAGGATGAGCATTTTTTAAAGCGTTATCCTCATCAACTGTCTGGTGGTCAACAGCAACGAATTTTATTGGCATTGGCGTTTCTGTTGCAGCCACGGCTAATTGTTTTGGATGAACCCACAACGGCACTGGATGTTACCACCCAAACGTTAGTACTTAATATTATTCGTAAATTATGCAACGAATATAACGTTACAGCTATTTATGTATCACATGATTTAACGGTCGTAAAAGATATCGCAGATCGGGTTATTGTGCTGTATTCAGGGCGGATTGCTGAAGATGCGGTATTAACGCAATTATTTGACATGCCTAAACATCCTTATACACAAGGTTTAATTAATGCCATTCCTGATGTGGCAATTCGTAAATATTTAGCGCCGATCGAAGGGCATGCACCCTCGCCGAATGATCGGCCAGCAGGTTGTGCCTTTGCTGCACGTTGTTCTTTTGCGACTGAAATATGCCGTCAGCAGCAACCAGAATTGATTCAGTTAAAAGATGAATTCGACCCACATTTTGTTGCTTGTCATCACGTGGATCAAGTGGATGTAATTCGTTTTAAAGAGATCGAGCATCACGGGGTCAATCTGAAAGCTGACAGCGAAGTGTTGTTAAAAGTTGAACAGATTAATGCATGGTATGGACAGCAACAGGCACTTTTTAATATCTCATTGCAATTAAAAAAAGGTGAGTGTTTAGCCTTGGTGGGTGAATCCGGGTCAGGTAAAACGACGTTATCACGTGTCATTGCTGGATTAAATGAAAATGCGGATGGACAAATCATTTTAGCAGGGGAAGCCTTATCTTTACGTGGACAACAACGTCATTTGCAGCAACGTCATAAACTGCAATATATCTTTCAAAACCCTTATAAGGCCCTGAATCCCGCACATACCATTGGTCAGACCTTAGTTAAGGTCGTGCAGCATTTCTTTGGGACATCTCGACACGAGGCGATAGAAAAAGTCACGCAGGTACTTAAACAAGTCTCTTTGCCTGTACAAGTTCAGGAACTCTATCCAAGAGATTTATCTGGTGGAGAACGGCAACGAGTGGCCATTGCAAGAGCTTTGCTGTGTCAGCCTGACGTCTTGATTTGTGATGAGATTACTTCTGCTCTGGATGTTTCTGTACAAGCTTCTATTTTAAAACTGTTGCAGCAACTTCAACAGCAAGGAGTGACTTTGTTATTTGTCACCCACAACTTGGGCGTAGTAAGAGCAATTGCCGATCGAGTTGCCGTATTAAAACATGGACATATTGTGGAATATGGTGAAACCGATCAAGTCCTTAGCCATCCAAAACACGTGTATACCAAAACATTGCTTAGCCATGCGCCTAGTCTATTTAAGCATGTGCATGAACTTACGCATCAAGACACTTACGTATAAAAAAGAACAGATGTTCTGGAGTTAAACATGAACGATATTCATCCGCACAATTTTTTAGAATTGGGCAGCATACGACATATTCAAAGCGATCAAGAAGCACTTGAGGTTGCAAAGGACGTCGCAAAACAACTGACTCGATTTGCTCAAAACCCTGCCCATAATAAGACAATACCTTATGAACAGGCGCGTTTGATTTCGGAAGCTGGTTTATCCGCCATTATTGTTCCTAAACAATTTGGTGGTTTAGGTGCCAGTATTCCAACATTGGTCAATGTGGTAAAAATTATTTCTTCCGCAGATGGTGGTGTAGGGCAGTTGTTGCAGATTCATTTCACTATGTTTAGAGGAATTTTGACGGGTTATGAAGATGAAATCCGCGATCAATTGCTTCGTGATGTCTTAAGTGGTAAGCGTTTAGGCAATGCACTTGCAGAAGTGGGAGGTAAAGATAAATTTCATCACAAAACAAGGGTAGAACGAAATGCACATGGTCAATTGATTCTAAATGGCAGTAAATTTTATTCTACGGGTTCTTTATTGGCAGAATGGATTTCTTTATTTGCGGGCAGTGAGGATGGACCTGTCTCAATTTTAATTCATCGTGATACGCAGGGTGTCGAGTTACTGGATGATTGGGATGCAATGGGACAAAATAATAGTGTCAGTGGCACTGTCAATTTTAAAGATGTGATTGTTGATGAACGGTATATTGCCAAACGTAATACAGGTGGTTTAGGAACTGTTTTACGTACGGGTTTGACTTGGCCCCAGATTTTACATGCTGCTATGGATACTGGTATTGCAAAAGGCGCATTAGAGGGCGGGATTGATTATCTACAACATCATGCACGTCCTTGGGTTGAAAGTGGAGTGGATTCACCGACACATGAATCGCATATCATCAAACAAATCGGTGAATTTGCTGTTTTAGTTCGTTCGGCAGAAGCTTTACTGGATCGTTCGGCAGAAATATTTGAACAGCATTTAGCCAACGTGACAGATGAGGATTTACAAACAGAACTGATTTTATCTGTAGCTGCTACACGGAGTCAGTCTGATCATGCTTCCTTAAAAATATCGAGCGAAATTTTTGGATTACTGGGAGCAAGTTCGACCTTATCGAAATGGAATCTTGACCGTTTTTGGCGTAATGCACGGACACACACCACGCATGATCCTATTCGTTGGCGTCTATATCATGTTGGAAATTATTATTTAAATAATATTCCGCCAGGTGAATATAATTCTGTACTGTTAAAGAAACAGGCACAGAATGTGACTAAATTTAATTAGGCTGAGTTTGAGTTAAATATTTTTATAACATATTGAAAATAAATATCTTGATGGAGTCTTGCCGAGTTCTCGTCCATTTTCAGGATAAGCCATCGGCTCGACCTATCTTGCGAAACGTGGTTTTTCATTCGGAAAAAGTAAGCAAAATCTGAGCTGCGACTAAAGCAGCCTAAAATCCGCAAAATTCGTTGACTACCACCAGTTAATTGATGAGCCGCAGAAATAATACTTTGTTTACGGAAGCCTGTCTCAAACAAATGCGGATGACGTTTCTGAGTATTCTATTTCTTACCTAACGCATGTTAATTCATAAAATCAAGTTTAAAAAAGGTTGTCATCATGACAACCTTTTTTAAATCATTATGCTACTTGAGCTTGAATAGAAATGTCTTGGGCAAGCCATTCACGAACATTGATTTGAGCAGGGATAAAGTTCCAGCGATAGAGGAAATCACTTAAATCCTGTAAGGCAACAATCGAGATTTCATCAAAGTTGGTATTTAGTTTTAGATGTGCATCTGCACCATAGGCTGCATGAACCCATTGTTCACTACTATTGCATTCCTTTGCGAGATAACGATGGGTTTCATCTGCATGCGTATGTGCCCAATGTTCTGCTTGCAAAACAGCATCGACAATAGATTGGGCTTGTTCTGGATATTGAGTTAAAAAATCTTCATCTACTGTCAGCGTGCGAGGAGTACCATTATTAGAGCGTAGGATCGGGTCTGGATGTGAACCAATATCAATAATGGTATGTAACGCAAAATCATCAGCAATTTGCGCTGCATGCGCTCCTTTTAAAAAGATCGCATCGACATCACCTTTGATCAGCGCCACAATTTCAGCACTTGCATTGAGTTTATTGCGATTGCCATAAAAACTTGAGTCATTTTCTTCGGAATGAAGTTGCTGTGCTGCTAAAATATCTGCTCTTAAGCAATCAACTAACTCAAGATCACTCACCTTCAAATTTACTGTCTTTAAGGCATTTTCTAAGCCACGAATGGCTTGAGCGCGTGAGAAATCAATGAGAGCATCTTGATTGAGGGGAAGCCCAAAACGTTTACCTTTTAAATCGGCAACAGATTTGATGTTGGAATCATAGCGAGTCAGTAGTAATTGCACTTCATCTGCCCAAGATAAACCAATCACTTTGGTTTTTTGACCAGAAGCATAGGCCCAAATCGCAGGAATGCTGCCACCATGCCGTACAGAATTTTCAAGTGTATGATTAAAATGAGAGTTACGAATATCCTTTGAATTAGATTCACGGATCGATTTTATTTCGATTCCTTGTGTTTTAAATTTTTCATTGAACCATCCTTTTTGAATGGCAATCCCCAAACCTGTTGGTACAGGACAACGGGTATACCACAGAGTATTTAGGCGACTTGGAGTAAGTGTACTCATAACAACATCCTTTGATTAGTTTGCTACGATAGAGCAAAATTAATGCCAATTAATAAACTGTTGATAATTAATACAATTTTTTTATATCTCATTTTTTTATGTGTTTATCTGAATATCTGTTGAAATCGCAACATAAAATTTGGAAGACTGCTTTTAAATCAACATTCCAATGCTTAAGGAATTAAAAATTTTATTTAAAAACATAGAATTAAATTTTTTTATTGTTGCTTTTAAACTGGCATGCTTCTTGCAGTAGGCAGAAGATTAATCGCAATGATTCTGTTTTTATGTTGAAAGATTACCCTCTATTACGTAGTTTGGCATTGTATCGATTTATGCCATTTCGGTTTGGTTTAACGGCCTTTTTATTTATTGTTGCAAATTTAGGATTGGCAATTCAGCAATATTCGATTGGTCATGCCATCGACACTTTAAAGCACAGTCATCCTGCGACTTTATTTCAACATGCGTGGTCAGATCCTCTCAATCCGTGGTTCTGGTTCATTCTACTTTCCTGCATTGCGGTGATTCGTGCAGCAGTTCAGTATCTTGCAGGGTTGAGTGCGTTAAGTATTGGACAGCATTTACTGACGATTTTAAGAGAGAAAATCTTTAGTCAGGTTCAACATTTAGATATTTCATGGCATTGGAAACATGGTTTAGGCGAAGTTCTGTCGAGAAGTACCCGTGACTCCGATAAATTAAAAGAAGCATTAATCAACTTTTGGCGTCAAGTTTTTGAATCAACCCTCGTGGTGATCGCGACTGTAGGCTTACTGTGTTGGTATCAATTATGGCTAGGTATTATCCCGCTATTGTTTATCGTATTGGGTTTAGCCGTGTTGTTTAAACTGACGACTCATATGGTTCATCTTGATCATGAGGTGGCTCATGCCTATGAACAGGTCAGTGATACGTTAGCTGAAAGTGTGAATGGGGTAAGGGTAATTAAAGCATTTCGGCTAGAAGCTTTATTGCAATTTCGTTTTTCTACGGCCATTGATCATTTCATTGAACATTCACGGATTGCAATTAAAACCAGTGCTCAGCGCTTACCGATTCCTCAAGTCATTATTGCCTGTTCTTATCTTTGGGTGATTGGGTTCGGTGCCTATTTGATAGGCCAACAGCAACTCCAAGTGGGTGAGTTTATTGCAGCAGTTTTGATGGCTAATCTTTTAGTTTTTAGGATTGAGAGCATAGGCCAAGTATTAAAAATCTTTGCCGATGCCCGTTCTTCAGCAACCCGTATTTGGCAAATGTTGGATGAGAAAGCACAGATTGTGGATGGTACAGGAGCAATAACCTCTAATTTGAACATTCACATTCGGCTTGAAAATGTCAGTATTTTTGTGCCTGAAACTCAGAAATATATTTTGAAGCAGTGTTCTACCGAATTTCGTGCCGGTGAAATCGTCACGATTGTCGGTAAAACAGGTTCAGGTAAAACCACATTAATGAACTTGTTAAATCGTTTTGTAGATCCGACCGAAGGCCGCATTTTGATGGGTTCAGATGAACATGGCTGGATTGATCTTAATCAGCTAAAGCTCAATGATTTAAGAGCGTTGATTCAAATTATTCCTCAGGAAAATTTCTTTTTTTCTGGAACATTGACTGAAAACTTAAGAGTTGCAAAACCTGATGCAACTGAGGTCGATTTGCTTAATGCGTTAGAATTAGCCTCAGCGCTTGAACTTATTCAACGACTTGAACATGGTCTAAATACAGTTATTGGAGATCGTGGTGTCACGCTTTCAGGAGGGCAAAAACAGCGTATTGCTTTGGCTCGCGCGATTTTGAAAAACTCACCTGTATTGGCCCTTGATGATTCGACCAGTGCTCTGGATGCAACCACTGAGCGTAATGTACTTGAAAATTTAACTCAATCTTCGATTCATAGTCACCAGAAAACTCTGATAATTAATTCAAATAAACAGACCACGATTGCGCTTTCTGATCGCGTTATAGTGTTGAATAATGGTGAAATTATTGCACAAGGGCCTCATCATGAATTGTTGGCACATTGTTCATTTTATCGGGAATTGATGGGATTCAATCAAGATGACCAGATCACACGTGCGGCATTTAATACGTCCTACCAAGAGGTGACACCATGAGTCACGCTTTAAAACAGGAACAAACATTCACAAGAAAAATGAATGACCTACAACTTGAAGAATATTTGGCAAAAACATCTATTCATCGGAGTATGTTCAAAAAACTAGCGCCGTTAGTGTATCCCGTAAGGTATTTATTGCTTGCAGTAGTTCTTGTGGAAGTTTTTCAAGTGATCAGCATTTTTGTTCGCCCTTGGGTCATCAAATATATTCTTGATCATGGATTTACTCAACATGTAGAACGTTTGGTTTTAAATTGGAATGTACTTGCTATCGCGTTGCTGATATTGAGCTTGAGCTGGATTGCACGATTTGCTCTGGCGGGTGCATCCAAATACCTTTCGGGTTTAGCCGGCTTAAAAGTACTAAATGCATTGCGGTGTCGGTTGTTTGCACACATTCAAACGTTGAGTATCGGATATTTTGATCGAACGAAAGCTGGGCGAATTATTTCTCGTGCAGACAGTGATGTAGATGTCCTTGAACCAGTGTTAATACAGGGACCACCTGAATTACTCTCTGCTATTTTACGCTGTGGATTAGCCTCTATTTTGCTTTGGATTATTTATCCACCTTTTTTCTGGTTCTTATTTGCGGTTATTCCAGTTTTGCTTTTAGTCACCGTTTTTTTTAAACGCTCGTCTCAAAAGCATTGGGGGCGTGTTGCTGAGGAGCGAAGTCGTTTTACTGCACATTTAGTTGAAACTGTAAATGGTGCAAAAATTATTCAGCAATTAAATTATGCAGAACAAAATCAGCGGCATTATCAACAGTTGTTAGATGATTTTAATCAATCAATTATCTATGGCAGTAAGCGGACCAGTTGGTTTGCGCCATTTACAGGTGTGCTTTCTACTCTGGCAACCGCCGCGTTTCTTGTGATTGGCAGTTATGCACTCAGTGAAGGGAATATTACCATCGGGCAGTTTGCAGAATGCATTTTTTATGTGTTCTTATTTTTGGCACCCTTACAAGAAATGACGGATTTGTTTGAAAGATTTGCCAATGGTACAGCATGTGCCCAGCGTATTTTTTTATTGTTGGACACTCAACCGACGATACAAAATAAACCCTCTGCGCATCAACTTGATCAGCTTAACGGACATATCCGTTTTCATAATGTTGAGTTCGCATATACCACCAAGCCTGTGTTAAACCAGTTTAGTCTTACAATTGAAGCTGGACAGGTTATTGCAATTGTAGGGCCTACAGGACATGGAAAAAGTACAGTTGTACAACTTCTGACACGGTTTTATCAACCTCAAGCGGGAAAAATTTACTTGGATCGATATCCTCTCGACGAAATTGATCAAGCCAGTTTACGTCAGCATGTGGGTATTGTACTTCAGGATAATGTGTTGTTTAGTGGAACGATTTTAGATAATTTACGTTTGGTAAAACCCGAAGCAACAGATCGGCTACTGGTTCAGGCGATTGAAGAATTAGGGGCAGATGAAATTTTGAGTCAGCTTCCAAATGGATATTTGACGCAAGTTGGAACATTGGGAGTAAATTTAAGCCATGGACAGCGCCAGTTGGTTTGTCTGGTTAGAGCCTATCTGGCAGACCCAACTATTTTAATTTTAGATGAAGCAACTTCTGCAATTGATATTTATACCGAGCAGAAAATTCAATATGCACTAAGACGATTATGTCAAAATCGAACCTGTATTGTCATTGCGCATCGGCTGAGTACAATTAAGGAAGCAGACAAAATTGCAGTGATTGAAAATGGAACCGTGGTTGAACAAGGTACACATCAACAACTCTTAAGTCAGCAAGGCAACTATTATCAATTGTATCAGTCATATTTAAACCACCAATTAAATGAAAGCAGTTCATCATGAACTGCTTTTTGGCAAAAAAAGCAGTGATAATCTAGTGAACAAATCAACAATTTTTACAGTAACTGTCTGAATTTCAACAATCAAGCATGTGTTGAAAAATATAACTATATGATTTTAATTAATAAAAATAATGGTCTTTACTTTGCAAGTTTCCTTGTTTGAATTGAATAGAACTGAAATATGAATTGCAAAGAAAGGCATGCTCATTATTTAGTGGCAGTTATCTTGATGTTGGTCAGCACTTTTTCAAGTGCCAGTGAACCCACCACCTCAATTGCATTTAGGCATTTACAGCAAAACATTGACCAAGACCTTATCCGAATTCAACCCACATTAATTCAGCTAAGGCATAAAATTCATGCTCATCCTGAATTGGCAAATCAGGAATATGAGACCAGTCAATTGGTTGCTGAGTATTTAACAAAGCTGGGCCTAGAGGTACAAACAGGAATTGCAAAAACTGGAGTGGTCGCTACGTTAAAAGGAAAACATACTGGTCCTGTTATTGCCTTACGTGCTGAACTTGATGCATTACCGATTAAAGAGCAAACCGGACTGAGTTTTGCCTCTACCGTGAAAACACAATGGAATCATCAACAGGTAGATGTAATGCATGCTTGCGGTCATGATAGTCATATTGTGATGTTACTGGCTGTCGCTGACGCATTTTCAAAGCATAAAGATGAATTACGTGGCACCATAAAATTTATTTTTCAGCCCGCAGAAGAAGGTCCACCAGAAAATGAAGAAGGTGGTGCTAAACTCATGATTAAAGAAGGAGTTTTAACAGCACCGAAACCTGATGCGATCATTATGTTGCATGTCGGAGCAGGGCAAGCAGGAAGTTTAAGTCTGACTCAGGGCATCGCTGCAGCGAGCTCAGACCGGTTCAAAATTACGATTCAGGGGAAACAGGCTCATACGGCCTCGCCTTGGAATGGGGTCGATCCTATTCAGATTGCGGCAGAGGTCATTTCGTCACTTCAGTTAATTCCAAGTCGACAGATCGATTTGGTCAATGCCCCTGCGCCGATTATCAGTTTTGGCCAAATTTCAGGGGGAACCAAGCATAATATTATTCCTGAGCAGGTCACTATTGAAGGTACACTACGCACAAAATCCAATGATCAGCGAGCCATTGTTTTGCAGAAAATGCAAAAATTAATTGAAACCCTTCCACTTGCCTATGGGGGAACAGGACATTTTTTTATTGATCCGCATGATTGGCCAGCAGGTTATAATCAGCCGGAACTTTCTAAACGTTTACAACCCATTTTAGAAACTTTGGCAAAGCAATATGGAACATCATTTCAATTAAATACAGTCAGTGGTTATCATGGTGATGATTTTTGGGAATACGCAAAATATATACCTGCGGTTTCGTTTGGAATGGGCGTAACACCTCAGAAAATTGATCCTAAAAAAGCCGTCAATCATTCTCCTTTTTTTCAGGTAGATGATTCAGTTTTAATTATTGGTGAACAAGCCTTGTCCCATTTCATTTTAGATTTTTTCGCAGTGGGCAAGCAAAATAACGCTGTTAAATAGCCTTTTCTTCAATTTAATGGTGTTCCAGAGAGTGGTAAAAAATACAACTCTCTGGGATAGAAAGGACAAAATTAAAAAGTTACTTTTCAAACAATTTATCTAAAAAGTGTTCCTATAAAAACAAAAAACATATCAGTAAAATTTTAAACATTTGATTTCTATACTTAAAAATATTGGCATTGCGTTTGCTCTAAAAGAGGCATCTTTAAGGGGAAACCAATGAATAAAACGTTAAAACCATTTGTTATAAAATCTTCGCTGTTTGCCTTAAGTGTTTTAGCAACTTCTATTTCTGTTGCTAATGGACAACAAACGCCTATTCAGACAGAAGAGGATGTGATTACTTTACAATCGGTTGTGATTACAGGGTCACGTCGAGCCGTAAAGAGCGCATTGGAGGCGCCTGCTCCCGTCGATCTGATTTCACCTCAACAACTTCAGCAGACAGGTGAGTCCGATCTTGCGAAGGCATTATCTAAATTATCTTCTTCTGCTACCTTGCCGAGTACACCCGCAGGAGGATTTTCTGCATCAGTCGCACCTGGCATTGCTCTGAGAGGGCTTTCTACTGATCAAACGCTTATTTTGATTAATGGAAAACGTCGTCATACTTCCGCTTATTTTACACGTCAAAGTTTTGCGGGAGGACGTGGTTCAGCAGGCACTGATTTAAGTCTTATTCCAATCAGTGCAGTTGAGCGTGTTGAGATTTTGCGCGACGGAGCGGCTGCACAATTCGGTTCAGATGCAATCGCGGGGGTGGTCAATATTATTTTAAAATCCAGAGACTCAGGGGGCGGTGTCAGTTATCAAGCGGGTGGATATACGCAAGGAGATGGGGAACAGCACAAAATTACAGGATGGACGGGATTTTCTTTACCTAATGATGGAAGTCTGACTCTGGCGTTTGATGCAGGTAAGCGTGCTGCCGCAAACAGTACAAATCCGGATACACGAACGTTTTATACATCGAATAGTAGTCCAGATGCGCAATACACGGAAACCACAACGCCATACCGTAAATGGAAGTTTGGTGCCCCTGAGATTAAAGATCAAATTAATTTAAGTTACAACGCAGACTTGCCATTAACCGATGATGTCTCTTTATACAGCTTTGGCACATATGGACACCGAGAAACAATGGGCGAAAACTTTTATGAACCGCCTTCGTCTACCAGTACTGTCAACCAATCTGCTTACTACAAAGCCCGTTATCCCGATGGTCGCATTCCGCTTAGCATTGTAACAGTGGATGATTTTGCGATTACTGCGGGTGCTAAAAAAGGAGAGCAAAAAACAGGGAAACTAGATGGCTTTGTGACCTATGGTCGAAATAAAGTACACAGTGAACAGGAAAATGGCATTAATCCAAGTTATGGGCCTGATTCTGCATCAACGTATTCGTTAGGGAATAATGTTTTTACTCAAATTAATACAGGGCTTGATTATAGTCGTGATCTGGCGATTTCGTGGTTACATAGTCCTTTAACCGTGTCGATAGGTGGGCTCTATCGATGGGAGGAATATAAGCAACTCGCGGGAGATCCTATCGCCTATACACGTGGTCCTTATTACAATGTAAATACAGCACCTGAAATTTATGCGGGAATCACTGCTGAAGATGAACGTACAATTGATCGTAATGTTTACGGTGCATATCTCGATTTAGAAGCAGATTTAATTGATAAATTAAATGTAGGCGTGGCTTTGCGGAGTGAAAAATATTCCGATTTTGGTAATACCACCAACGGTAAGCTTACACTCAAATATGATTTTAACCCTAAAATTACGTTAAGAGGATCGGCAAGCACAGGTTATCGCGCTCCTTCATTGACGCAACTGGGGTATTCAACCTATAGCGTACAAGCTGTTGAAACTACAACAGGATCGGGCGTCTATCACGATGTACAGCAACGTACTCTTGCCGCAGGCAGTGAGGCTGCACGTCTTTTAGGTGGAAGTGAACTGAAACCAGAAAAATCGACCAATTACTCGCTTGGATTCGTGTGGAAACCGTGGGAGCAAACCTCGCTTACATTAGATGCCTACCAAATAGATATTCATAACCGAATTTTATTATCTGACAATATTACAGGCAGTGTTTTGACCAATGCATTTGCTGGTACAGCCTACGAAAATATCAATAATGCGGCATTTTTCAATAATTTACTGGATACCCGTACCCGTGGGGCTGAATTAGCAATTAAACACGATGTGAATTTGGATAAATACGGTGATTTAGGCTTTAATCTTGGATTTGCAGTCAATAAGAATGAAATCACGGAAGAACGTGATGCTGTGACATCAACAGGCCAGATATTATCGTCTTCTTTAATTGCTGGACGTAACACCAGTAGCTTGATTGAGTCTGCAGCACCCACCAGTAAAACCACTTTAAGTGTGTTATGGAGCAATGACACGTGGAGTGTAAATACAGGAGTACGCCGTTATGGGAAATGGAAAATTTTAAGTAATGCATCTGCAAGTCTGGATCAAACTTTTAGTGAACAATGGATTGCTGATCTGGATATCGGCTATAAAGCTGATCGTGTTCTTAAAGGACTTAAATTTAACTTAGGGGCAAATAACTTATTTAACAGCCACCCGGATACCACGATATCTTCTCAACCCTATGGTGTTGTGAAATATAGCTTTAACTCACCAGAGGGGGCTTATGGAACCTATCTATATGGCCGTGTAAGTTACGATTTTTAAGCCGAATGAGCAATGATTATGCACATGATTAGAAAATTCATGGTGGGAGGATTGCTTGGTTTTGGCTTACAGCAGGTACAGGCACTTCCAGTACCTGTTGAACACTCTCAACCAAATTCGTTGTATGGCGATAAAGTTCTCTCAGCATTTTATGAATGGAATGAAAAAATTCCCCAACATCCTGGATTATTGTTGCGCATTGAACCTCTTGATGAAGGGATTCGATTGGCTGAAAGTCAGGAGCAATACCGCATTTTATTTTCATCTACTAATGGATTAGATAGTCGGTCTACCACACTTGTTTCAGGCTCATTATTCATTCCTAAGGGGCAAGCGCCTGAAGGGGGATGGCCTTTATTGGTTTGGGGACATGGTACAGTTGGTCTGGCAGATCAATGCGCACCCTCATGGTCAGGACGGGTATATCGTAATGCGTATTATCTCAATCAATGGTTAAAACAAGGTTATGCGATTGTTGAACCAGATTATCAGGGATTAGGCGTTGGAGGACCGCATTTATTAATCAATATTCCGCAGTTGTCTTTTAATATTTTGGATAGCGCACGTGCCGCTTTAAAAGCAAATCCTAAAATTGCCAATAAAATTATCATTGCTGGTCAATCTCAAGGGGGTGCGGCTGCATTTGGTGCTGCATCGTATTCTGAAAAGTATGCCCCTGACTTAAATATTAAAGGCACTATTGCAACGGGTGTTATTTATAAACCGAAGCAAAGTAAACAAGCCACCTTAAACATTGCAAATCGTCAAATACCCAATCCTGCGTTAGCTTATCAAATTTTGGGTTTTCATGTATTGCAACAATATGATCCGAGCCTAAAAACAACCGATGTTTTTACAGAAAAAGCTGCAGCTTTGGTGGAGCATTCACGTTCTCAATGCGTAGGTCAAATTTTTTCAGATGTTGCCTTTGAACAACTTAGTTTTGCTGATGCTCTGCTGGAGTACCCCTCTGAAAAATACCTGACTTTACAGCGCACTTTTGAGCAGCAATTTTCACAGTATCCCACCTTGAAAATTAAGCATCCTGTTTTTATTGGAACGGGAGTTGAAGATAAAACCCCGGATGCACGTAACCAAATGGCGTTAGTCAAGGATGCCTGTGCTCAAGGCACCGCAGTTCAAGCTCATTTATATCATGGGCGGGGTCACAGTGAAGCTGTTCCCCGTTCTCTGCCTGATGCACTGAATTTTGCACGTCAGGCCTTAAATGATGAAGCCATTCCAAATCTTTGTTCAATCGATTTTAACTAAAGGATCATGATGAAAGTGAATACATTATCAAAATTATTATGTCGCTCAGCTTTGAGCTGTGCTGTATTGAGTAGCACATTCACAGCAGCACAATTACCGCCAGAACCTCAAGAAAAATATGGAGATGGCCGTGTTTCAGAATTCTACACATGGAAGAAAGATATTCCGGAACGCCCCGGAGTCCTACTGAAAACAGAAACTATCACTAACCCGTATATTCGTTTAGATAATGACAGTCAGGCCATACGAATTTTATACAGTTCTACCAGTGGTAAAGACAGTAAAACACCTGTGATTGTTTCAGGAAGTATCCATTTACCAAAAGGTACACCACCAAAAGGCGGTTGGCCTGTTGTGCTGTGGGCACATGGTACAGTTGGATTGGCTGATGCATGTGCACCGTCATGGAATGGCCGTTCATATCGAGATGTTCAATATCTAAATCGCTGGTTACAAGAAGGGTTTGCTGTTGTTGCAACCGATTATGAAGGTCTGGGAGTCGCAGGCCCACATTTATTAATTAATGTACCAATGCTAGCATATAGTGTATTGGACAGTGGACGAGCCGCATTACAAACTCAACTCCCGCTTTCAAATAATTTTGTAATTGTGGGGCAGTCACAAGGAGGAGCTGCCGCAGTTGCAACTTCATCTTACTCCGCAACCTATGCACCTGAATTAAAAATTAAAGGGTCGATTGGAACAGGCGTAATTTATCGTGATCCAAATGCGACTCCAGCAGACAACCAACTCAAACTCAATCCATATGAGGTGAGTCCTTCACTGGCATATAATATTTATAGTTTTCTGGTGACGCAGAGTCTTGCTCCTGATCTCAAAACCGAAGATGTATTTACGCCTGCGGCTGTACCTTTGGTTGAACAAGCACGTAACGCGTGTCTGTCGAGTTTTATGGGCGACATTCAGTCTGCTGGGCTTTCACCTGCTCAAGCTTTACAACCTAATCCTCCTGAACGCTATAAAGTATTACAGGAGCAACAAGCAAATGCCTATGGATATTACCCAATCTTAAAAATTAATCATCCCTTGTTTATTGGGACAGGTGCAAATGACCGCACACCCGATGCACGCACTCAAGTTAAACTGGTTGCAGATGCATGTAAGGCTGGAACGACCGTAGAAGGGCATTTATATTATGGTTTAGGACATAGTGAAACAGTTAATGCGTCTCTCAAAGACTCGATTCCTTTTGCTAAAAAAGTGATTGCAGGACAAAAAATTCAATCTATTTGTAAGCCCGATATTAAATAAAAAGAATGCCACTTTAGACGATTGACTAAAGTGGCGTTTTACATCCATTTCAAAAAGGTTTAGGCAATGTGCTGTTTTCGTTTTTCAGCTTCCTGTCGAACAGCAGGAATAATATAACGTCCATAATCGACAGTGTCGTAAATAGGATCATAACCACGGTTCAAAAAAGTAGTAATCCCTAAGTCTACATAGTCAAGTAATGCTTCAATAATAGTATCTGGTGTTCCCACTAATGCCGTGGTATCGCCATAAGCACCAACGGCAGTTGCTGTTGGCATCCATAATGCACGATCATGCCGATCACCTTGCTGTGCTGCGGCCAATAACCGTTGAGATCCAATGCCTTTAATTTTATGTCCTGTGACCGAACCATTATTTTGGAACAGCGGGTTTTTTTGAATATCAGATAAAATAGTTTCTGCACGTTTCCATGCAAGCTCTTCTGTTGCTCCAATGATTAATCGTACCGATAAACTCACACGTGGTTGAGGTTTTTCAGCACGTTCAGCCGCTTTTTTTAACTTGTTAATTTGCTCTTTTACCCCAGAAAGTGGTTCACCCCATAAGGAATATAGATCAGCATGTTTAACTGCAATATCGTAAGCAATGTCTGAAGAACCTCCGAAGGAAATAGGAATAGAACCATAAACTGGTTTTAATGGGCAAAAAGCATTTTCAAGTTGGAAATATTTGCCGGAGTAACTAAAGGGTTCATCACTCTTCCAAAGTGCTTTCACAATTTCAAGATATTCACTGGTCCGTTCATAACGTTGAATTTTATCAATAATAGAGTCACCTTCCTGAGGTTCTGCTGTAATACCCGTAATTGCATGTAAACGAATGCGGCCCCCACCTGTAGTATGGTCAAGCGTCGCAAATGTTCGAGCTGCAAGATTTGGAGTCATTAAAGCAGGACGATGAGCAATCATAAAACCGAGTTGTTCAGTATGTTGGGCAAGGTAAGCTGCAATTTGGCTACTCTCAGGCGCACTGGGTCCATTGGCAATTAAAACTTTATCAAACCCCGCATATTCATGTGCCCGTGCATGATAACGTAAATATTCGAGGTCAATTTTATGACCAACCCGTGTACCTTTTGTTTCTGACCATTGATTTGGAAAAACCATGCCTACAAATTCGATGCTCATTATTTCGTCCATTTGGAAAATTTAAAATAAAGAGCAAAATAAGTGCCAAACCTTAATGTTATATAAAATAAACAATTAGGTCATCGTATTTAGTTTAGATGTCTATATTTGATCAGAAAATATTATATTTTGTTTAAAAAACAACATGGCATAAAAGTGAGATTATGTTGATGATAAATTTATAAAATGCATGCTTAAAGAAAACTATTTAAATTTAGGATTAAATATCTGTAATTGTTATTTATCAGCTTTGTAATTGGATTGTACTATTCTATTTTAATATCATCCTAATCTATTTAAAGGATTAATTATGAAATCCTATTTGGATAATGATTATAAAGTAATTACTTTGCCAGATAATGGGGTACCTATAAAACCAATTCGAGCAAAAGCAATTATTTTCTCAGATCAAAACTCCCGTAAGTTGTTAAATCAGGTGGAGACTATAGCTCCAAGCTCTGCCAGTGTTATTATTCAAGGTGAATCTGGTACTGGTAAAGAGCTGATTGCACGTGAAATTCATTTAAAAAGCGACCGTAAAAACAAGCCATTTCTTGCTGTGAACTGTGGGGCTTTGGTAGAAACACTGGCTGAGTCAGAGTTATTCGGTTATGAAGCTGGTGCATTTACAGGTGCAAACAAAACTCGACCCGGCATTTTTGAAACGGCAGACGGTGGAACTTTATTTCTGGATGAAGTAGGCGAGTTGCCACTATCTTTGCAAGTCAAACTATTACGCGTATTACAAGAAAAAGAAGTGGTACGTGTGGGGGGAAGAAAACCGATTCCTATCAATGTACGGATCTTGTCTGGTACACATGTGGATTTGCGTAAGGCGGTTGCAGAAAACAAGTTTCGGCTAGATTTATACTATCGTTTGAATGTCGTGGTGCTGAATATTCTGCCATTACGGGAACGTAAGGGCGATATTTTACCTTTGGTCGATTTTTTCTTAAATTCATATTCGCAAAAGCTCATTACATCAAAACCAAACATTAGCGATCGCGCTCGAAATGCGCTGCTAAATTATAGTTGGCCGGGTAATATTCGTGAATTAGAAAACAATATTCATTACGCTTTACTCATTAGCGGTGGGAAAACCATTGATATTGAACATCTAAGATTTTCAGAAGAGGGTGGTTCAGCAGCTTTACCCGACAATGATTTGATTCAAGAATTTGAAGATATCCTGAAGCGTTTATTTCAGGAATATGATGGTGAAGCTTGGCATATTATTGAAGATAAGATTGTAAAAACAGCTTTTTCAAGTTGCTGGAATAATCAGGTCAAGACTGCAAAAATGTTAGGCCTTTCACGTAATGTTCTACGTAACCTTCTCTCTCGCTATAACTTATTACCTAATAATAAGAATGAAAATGAAATTGCCTAGACGAAAAATATTTCTTTTCTAGAACATCCATCTTTGACCTATGGATGTTCTTTTTTTATTGTGGTTAGTTTTGTGATCCATAAACCCAATTCAAATAATAGCCACATAGGGACGGCAAGAGCAAGCATACTAAAGACGTCTGGAGGAGTAATAAACATTGCAATAAAGAAGAAAAACACGATGATATGTTTACGGTGTTGTTCAAGCTGATGAATAGATAAAATACCAATAAAAATAAGAATATAAGTAAGAATTGGAATTTGAAATGCTAAGCCGAAAGCCAAAAAAAGTTTTAGACAGAAATCCAGATAGCTGTTGATATCGGTCATCGGTAATACATTTTCAGGTGAAGCCAATACAAAGAACTTTAAGGCAAGCGGTAAAATCAGGCCATATGCAAATAAGATACCGAGATAAAATAAAAAAATACTGGAAAGTGCTAAAGCAATTCCCAATTTTTTCTCATTTTGGTATAAAGCAGGAGCAACAAATTGCCAAAACTGATACAAAATGAAAGGGATACTGACTAGAACTGCCAGATAAATATTGAGTTTGAACGGTGCTAAAAATGTACTCATTACATCCGTTGCGATCATGGTGGAATGTATAGGAAGCAAAGAGATTAAAGGTTGAGCAAGAAAATGATAGTTTTGTTGGGCGAGGGGTAATAACAGTAAAAAAATAGCAATAACAGCAGTAATGCTATAGATCAAACGCTTTCTTAATTCTTTTAAATGCTCGCTATATCTCATTCTGGTGAATGTTTCACTGGTAATTTGTTCGCTCATGCGGCCTGATCCTCTCTTAAGATATGTGATGATATTGAGTGACTTAAAAAAGGTGCTTTCAACCCAGGACTGGAAAACGGATAAAAAGAATAAGGGGTAAAAGGAGAATCAGCTTTAGCTACGGCTGTAATAGTTGATTTCTGTACACTTTCGATATCTTGCTGCATTTGAGCAAGTTGTTGTTTGAGTTGTTCTTCATTTTGCTTTATTTTTTGCAACTCTTCTTGCATGATTCTTTTTAGTTCTATTAATTCAAGTTCATTTTCCAGATCATTTTGAATTTTATTTATTTGATTTTTAACTGCTCTATATTTTAGCAATACAGTTCTTAGTGCTTGAGGAAGCTTTTCAGGTCCTAAAATAATCAGTGCAATCACAGCAAAAGCAAATAACTCCCCAAAACTAATATTAAACATTAGAATAAATCACTCATGCCTTGGATTTTTCTCATTATGTGATTCTAATGAGTTGAGATCTTTGTATTGTTGGTTTGATAATAATTTCTGATCATCTGGATTAACCGAGTCCTTAAAGTCTTTAATTGCTCCCCCTAAGTCTTTACCCAAATTTTTAAGTTTAGACGTGCCAAATAATAAAATGACGATCACAGCAAATAATAAAATATGCCAAATTGATAAACCCATGATGAAGCTCCTAAATAATATAAAATAAGTGTATTAATATCACGATATCATCTGTTTTCTAAATCACATTAATATCGATCAATATTCGATTTAATTATGCTGTGTGATCTAGCATGTGGAGTGCCTGATTTCTAAAATTGAATAAGCTCTCACTATCTTTATGTCGTGGATGAGCCAAAGGAATTTGAATGATTTCCTTAATTTTTCCTGGGCGAGCAGACATCACAATGACGCGGTCACCTAGATATACGGCTTCCTCAATATCATGTGTTACCAAAATCATAGTGATTTTTTCATGTTGCCAGATGCGTTGCAGTTCAGCTTGCAAATGACTCCTGGTCATGGCATCTAATGCACCAAACGGTTCATCTAAAAGTAAAATATCAGGTTTATTGACGAGTCCACGTGCGATGGCAACGCGTTGTGCCATACCGCCAGAAAGTTCATGGGGGTAAGCATTTTCAAATCCAGTAAGCCCTACAATTTCGAGATGCTCTTTAACACGTGCATTTTTTTCTGAACGGCTTAAGTCTGTTTCTTCCAGTGCTAAATGGATATTTTCTGAAACAGTGAGCCAAGGCAATAAGCGATGTTCCTGAAAAATTAATCCTCGTTTTAAATCTGTCCCTTGTATTTGCACCTGATTTAGTAAAATCTCGCCTTGATAGTCTTGATCTAATCCGGCAATCAGGCGGAGTAGGGTCGATTTTCCACAGCCACTACTGCCAACGATAGAAATAAACTCTCCTTGTTCAATGTCGAGATGAATACTATCTAAAACAGTTAGGTCGTTTTGATTACGCTGAAATGATTTATTCAATTTTTTAATGGAGAGTAAAGAAAAAGACATATTAAAATCCTGCTCGTATTTGGGGATCAAAGGCTAGGCGCGCCATTGCAATAAACGTTTTGAAATAAGGTGGATACACGTAGTCATCAAAATGCCACTGATTGTGACGGTGATTGCACATACAAGCAGGATGTCCATTTCGGCATTAATTTCAGCTTTCATCATGAGATTACCTAAGCCAGCCCCTGCATTAAATAAAAGCTCACTTGCTGTGGTGGTAATCCATGTAAACGGTACTGCCAAATTTAATCCTGTTAAAATGTGCGGTAAGGCTTGTGGAAAGCGTATTCTTTTAAACTCACGCCAGAAAGAAAACTGATACATACGGGCGATTTCGCTGTATTTTTTATCGTAGTGGCTAAGTCCCTGAAATGTATTGATCACTAATGGGAAAAAAGAAGCGAGAGCAATGATAAATATTTTGGCTTCTTCGCCATTACCAAACCACAAGGCAATTAATGGAGTTAAACCGAGCAATGGAACTTGCCGAATACTATTAAATAGCGGAGAAACCAAGGCATTTAAAATTTTTGAATAGGCAAGTAATGCACCTAAAAACAATCCAGCGGTTGAACCCAATAAAAAACCTAATCCTGCTTTTTTTAGACTGCCCCATGTGTTCAGCCATAATTCACCGGTTTCCAGCAAGTGAAGAAAGGCAAAATAAATGTGTTGTAAAGGGACAAATGCATAGGCCTGACTTGAACCTAGTCCCGAGTTGTATTGCCATAAAGCCAGCAATAAGATAGGAAGTATTAGACCTTGTATCAAGATTACAGGCTGTTGCAAGAGAGGCTTTAAAGTAGATGATTGAGACATTATTTCCCTCTTGAACTAAGAGCAGGAGATATAAAGCGTTGTTCCAGCAAACGTAAAAGTTTATCGAGAATAAACCCGATTAAACCTGTGATGAATACACCCACCATGACCACATCAAGACGTAGCATTTGGCGGCCTAGTTCCATCATTTGACCAATGCCAGTTCCTGCTGCAAGTAATTCCACTGCCACTAAAATCAACCATGCTCGACCTAATGCGATTCGTAAACCACTAATCAAAGGCGGTAAAATTGAAGGAATAATGATGTATTTGAGCCATGCTCGCGTTTTAAGTTTGTAGATTTGACCGATTTCAATATATTGTTTTGGAATGTTTTTTACTGCGTCGGATGTTGCCAATGCAATTGGGAAAAAACAGGCTTTAATGATAAGTAAAATTTTAAATAACTCACCAATCCCAAAAACAAGAATAAAAATAGGAATGAGGACAAAGATTGGAATTTGATAAAGAATATTAAATAAAATAAAAGTGTAATGGCGAAATGTACGGATTGAGCCATAGGCGACACCAAACGCAATTGCACTAATTGTGGCAATAGAAAATCCAAAAAATAACCGAGAAAGGCTATCCTTTAGATGCAGTTGTAGTTCACCACTTTGTATTAAACCGATAAATGCATGCCAGACGGATAGGGGCGGTACTAAAATTTGGGTAGGGAAAATTTGCAAATAACTAATGAATTGCCAAGTGAGTAACGCGATTAAGGGTGAAATCAGCGAAAGCACCCAATAAAATTTCTCAGCTGAAACCCTCTTCCATAGCGGAGGCTTAAGTACAATAGTATCTTTTTCAAGGGCAGGATTAACAAGCGTTTTCATCGCCTAGTCTCCTTGCTTATTCTGGTGATCTTGGCTATTTAAGTTTTGGATAGCTTGATTAGTAAATTTTGGATTTAATAGTTCATCTGCTTGGATTGGGGTTTGAATGAGCTGATTTTTCAGAGCATGGTCGATAACTTTGGCATAATGTTGTTTAAGAAAATCAACTTTATATACAGGTGACCAATCCTGTTGCCATGTGCTTTGAGTATTCTGGCTTTCTCTTTGAATCACACGAAGAGGTTGACCAAACTTGGTTTGACTTTGCTGGAATTCATCTTGATGTTGTGATACCCAATTCATAGCCCGTACAGTCGCATCAGCAAGTAACTGCGTGGTTTCTGGATGTTGGTCAATATAATCTTTACGCCCCCATAGCTCTGCACGCATTTTCCAGTCGGCGGGTAGGGATTGTGAAGACCAGATAATTTTTCCGAGATGACGATCCTGTAAAGTCAGTGCATCACTTAAAGTAAAAAATGCATCAACACTTTTGGCTGATAGTGCCGCAGCACCAGCTTGAGGATTTAAATTAACAATTTGAAAATCTTGGAGTTGTAATCCTTTGCTTTGTATAAGTTGACCAAAATTAATTTCCCAAGGACGACCACGATGTAAAGCAATTTTTTTACCTTTTAGGTCTTCAATTGATTTGACGTGTGAATCAGGAGGTACAATAAGATAGACATTATTGCCAATTCCACCAGGAACCACAATTTGTGTCCTAACACCTGTTGCATTGAGTACCACAGCAGGAAGATTGCCATAAAAAGCAAAATCAATTTTATTATTTAGAAAACTTTCGTTGACTAAAGTAGCAACAGCAGCAGTGGTAACGGGTTCCCACTTTAGCTCAATATTATGCTGCTTCAATTCCTTTAAAAAAATTGGGTCTTGTGAGATGAGCTGTGGTACACCAATAAAGTCCAGTGTCCCCGAAGTGCCATTGGCAACGACAGCAATACGCAACTGTTGCTGAACAGATTTATTTTGAGTTGATTGTTCGGTCTTTTGTGCATCACACGCGACAAGTCCTAAAAGACTCAAACTCAAAAATAAGCTAGAAAAAATACGCATATCATCATATGAATTAAAAAATATAAGGGAATAGAGCAAGAACCAAGCCAAAATATTTATTTTATATAAATCAATTAATTAAATTTTCATTCGAGAGTTTTGCTGATTAATGAAAGACGTTGTGTTGTAAAATAGACAGGCTGAAGGATTTAAATGTTGAAATTTCAACATAATGTTTTTGGCCTGTTTGATGAAATATATATAAAACAATAGGCTACATTAAATACTTATTAAATAAAAAACGGCATGATTTCTGCTCATGACATAAATAACGATCCAGATATCGTCAAATGTTTAATTATTGAGAACTATTATGTCAGTTGAGTTTTTATGGAGAATCCCTGTTCATGGGGATGGTCGTCGAGCACATCAGTTACATACCCGTGGGGAATGGAATCAATTAAATTCAGCCACTCAATCGCCACAACGTGTTGCACCACAACATCAAGACCATTTGTTTGCCTACTATGATTATGTTGAACAAGTAGCAAAAGCAGCTGATATTGTTGGTTTTCATGGTGCATTGATTCCTGCTTTTCCACATACGGAAGAACCTTGGGTGCTGGCTTCGGCTTTGGCAAGAGAGACCAAAAGACTGCGACTGTTGATTGCGATTCAACCGTGGTTTATCCATCCTGCCTATGCCAGCCAAATGGCTGCCAGCTTGCAACGTTTAAGTCAGGGAAGAGTAGAATGGAACGTGATTTCAGGCGGTGGCGGGGCACAGCAACGTGCTTACGGCGATTTTATTGAACATGACCAACGTTATGCTAGAACCAATGAATTTTTGGAATTTGTCAAAGGTTATTCACATCATGCTCCTTTTGACTACGATGGCAAGTTTTTCCACGTCGAACAGGGCGGATTAAAATACCCGATGAATCAATATGAGGTGCCTCGTTTATGGCTGGCTGGTGCAAGCGAGGCTGCTTTACGTGTAGCAGGACGTCATGCGGATATTCATTTAACATGGGGTGAGCCTGTTGAACAGCAGAAAAAAGTGATTGAACAGGCACAGGCATTTTTTGAGAAAAATACGCCAAATCGTAAAGTAAAGTTTGGTATGCGCATTGATATTTTGGCACGGCCAACACAAGAACAGGCTTTTCAGGAACTTAAACAGATGTATGAAACCACTGCGGTTGAGGGTAATGTATTTGAACGGAAAGACACTGAGTCAGTTGGAGCAAAACGTCAGCAGGCTTTGGCTCAAGGCAATCGTTTTGAAGATCTATTTGTGAGCCCAAATGTTTGGGCAGGCATGTCCAGTGTACGGGGTGGACCAAACTGTATTTTAGTGGGGAGCTATGAACAGGTTGCGGAACGTTTGCAAGAGTATATTGATGTTGGGGTGGGGCATTTCATTTTAGCAAGTAACCCTCATTTGGAAGAAGCGTATCGTGTAGCAGAGGAAGTGCTGCCTTTGGCGGGATATAAATTAAAATAATAAATTTAGATCCCTTTGATATATCAGGGGGATCTTGTTGTTTGAACAGCATCACATTGTTTGAAAACCAACATATTTAGTATCAATCATTTGGAAAATTTAAATTAAATTTATAAAAATTAGAGACTTATATTGTTGGCATGACTTGTGCAATTTTTTATTCAATATTTTAATTCTGTTTACTTTCTTATGAGCGACCTAATATTTAACTCGCATAAACGGGCATTGCTGTTTGAACACTATGCGCCTGCATCAGGGTCGAACCATATAGCAGATCCGTTTACACAATATTCTTCAGAGGTTAGTGAAGTAGTTCCACCTCGATTCAATAAATTGTTGATCGCAATTATTGCGGTGGCTTCAGCACATTTGGGAATTTGGTATATCGCAAAACACTTGCCAACACCTACTCTGGAAATTCATAAGCCAGAGCCAGTGGTGATTGAAATTGTGAAACCAGAAGAACCGCCTAAAGTGATTGAACCTAAAATTCCGCCTGTCACAGAAAAGCCCAAAATTCCGCCAGTTGTGGAAAAACCCAAACAGATTGAACAGCCCAAGCCCCTACCGAAAACTGTGGAACAGCCTAAGCCTGTAGCAAAAGCAGTTGCTCAGCCAACACCGCAAAAGGTTGAAGAAGCTGTGGTGACCAAAGAAGCAATATCTGAACCCGTTCACAAAGCCGTTGAACCTGTTAAGCCTTTGGATGACAACCTTCCAGTGACTGAGGCGAAAGGTTATGCGGGTTATCTCAGTAATCCTGCCCCAGAATATCCAGAGCAGGCATTGGAACGCGGTTGGGAAGGCTCTGTGATTTTACGAGTCAAAGTATTAGCAGATGGTCGTCCTGATACTATCAGTGTCAAACAAAGTAGTGGCAAAAAGCTATTAGACAGCGCTGCCATCAGAACAGTAAAACAATGGAAATTTTCACCAGCCCTAAAAGGTAAAACCCCTGTTGAAGGCTGGGTTGATGTTCCGATTCATTATCAATTACCGAAATAAATTTAATTTTGTAGATTAAGAGGATATTTTCATGACTGACATTAATTCATTGATCCATGACGGGACAATATGGTTATTGGTTGCTTTTTCAATTGTGACCTGGGTATTGATTGTTATTAAGGTGATACAAACACAACGGGCAAGTAAACAAAGTAAGATTTTTGTGGAAGAGTTTTGGAAAGCAAAAAATTTATCTGATGCTGTGGCCAAATCGGAAGCGGGTGAAGGACCAGCAGCACGTATTGCAAATACCGGTTTTAAAACGCTGATTGAAGCAGATGAAAAGACACATCATGATTTGCAAAATAGCTGGAGCCGACAAGATTTATTGGAACGCCATTTACGCAAACAAATTTTAACTGAACGTCGCCAATTGGAGAAAGGTTCAGCATTATTGGCTTCTATTGGTAATAATGCGCCGTTCATTGGTTTATTCGGAACAGTTTTTGGGATTATCCATGCATTACAAGCGATTGCACATTCTGGTAATGCAAGTATGGATGTTGTCGCTGGACCGATTGGTGAAGCATTGATTGCAACTGGGATTGGTATTGCCGTTGCTGTACCTGCGGTGCTTGCTTATAACTACTTTGTACGTAAAGTCAAAACCATTGGTGCAGACTTGGATGACTTTGCTACGGATTTTGTGAGCTTAAATCAAAAAGCTGGCTTTCAGTTATCCACCACTAAAACTAAAAATACGACAGGCCATACAGTCGTGAATGACGTTTCAACAAAAGAAGTGAAAGAGAAAGGAGTATTTGCATAATGGCAATTTCTACCTCTCAAGACGATGATGTCGTCAGTGATATTAACATTACGCCTTTGGTGGATGTGATGTTGGTTTTACTTATCGTGTTTATTGTTACAGCGCCTTTACTGACCAATACCGTGAAAGTGAATTTGCCGAAAGCTGCACCGACACAGTCAACTGACCAGAACAAAGCAGTAGTGATTAGTGTCAATCCGCAGGGTGAAATATTTCTTGATAAAGATAAAGTGACGCTTGCCAATTTCGAGCAGGAGATTCAATCACGTAAAGATAGTAATCCGAAGTTAGCCTTGAACTTGAACGCTGATGAGACTATACCTTATGGAACTGTAGCAAAATTATTAGCAGGTATTGAAAGGGTGGGCGTCGATAAACTCTCTGTGATAACAGTACCCAAATAATATTTGAGAAACATCCAAATAGCTGCTACGGCAGCTTTTTTTATAATTTGTTTAAACGTATTCAGTGATGGTTTTGTGTAGAGGGAAAATATACAGAAGCATTGAGATTCCACAAAACATCTCAACATCATAATTCGGTTAAAATATTAAAAATAATAGTATTAAAAATAAGGGTGCGTTGGCCAGCACCCTCTAAATAAATCAATATGGTTCACTATAGACGTGAACCATGTTTGTCTTAGATTAGGCTTTCCATAATTTCTCAAAACGCCATGTTGGAAAAATGGTATGTTCAGGTGCTAACCCTCCAATATCTTTTGCTGCTGCATCAATGGTGTGGCTAAATCCCCAGATCAGCATTCCGCCACGTTCGTGTTGAATTTTCTGGGCTTGAGCTAAATGGATTTTTCGTTTTGCTAAATCTGGTTCGGCAAGTGCTTTGTAAAACAGCTCACTATATTCAGGATCTTTAAAATTGATTTTATGGGTTGTTGAAATCGGTGCATCGTTGACAACCGCGGTGGATAAATAAGGCGTACCGACATTGGTGGCATTACTCGACAACTGCCATTTAGTTCGATCAGGTCCATTAAATGTGGCAACATCTACTTGCTTTACGCGTATAGTGACATTAGCAAGTTTAGCCTGTTCAGCAAAGATCAGTGCCGGCTGAGCACTTCCAACTGAAGTAATTAGTTCAACATTTAAACCTTCTTTAAAACCTGCTTGCGCCAATAAATTCTTTGCCTCAGTAATATTTTGCTGACGCTGCGGTACGTTTAAAAAAGCGGGGTCTTGTGGTGAATAGAGATCATTGGCGATACGTCCCTGACCATTCAATCCACGCTGTACGAGTTCCTCACGATTGGCAATTAAACGAAATGCCTGACGCACTCTGGGATCATTAAAAGGAGCTTGTTGGGTATTAAAGTCAAAACTATTATGAGTATTTGTCTGGGAGCGAATAGTTTGAATATGTTTCGCTTGCTCCAGAATTTTTATATATTCAGGAGAAATTGCATTGGCGACATCAATTTGCCCTGCTAATAATGCATTTAAACGAGAGACTTGATCCTTAAAATCAATCACTTCAAAACTGTCTGCATAAGGTTGACCAGTTTTGAAATAGTTTTCAAAACGAGTGAAAACCGAGCGCTGACCGGGTACAAATTGTTTGACTTTATAAGGACCTGCACCTACTGGATTATGGATTGGATCAAAATCGGTGGGTACAATTCCGCCAAAATTCACCCATGTTTCTGGCAGGGCAACGAAACCTGAAATCGAGTTGATAAAAGGAATACGAACGGTATATTCATCCAGTTTTTGAATACGGTCTCGGTCAATCCATTGCACTAAATTGCGAAACGGCGAAGCAAGTTTCAGATCAGTTAAACGTTTTATTGAAAAAATCACATCATCTGCAGTGATGGTTTTGCCATGATGAAACTCTAAACCTTTACGCAGTCGAATTGTCCATTCACTGGCATTATGGTTGGGTTCAGCAAACTCAGCCAAGGCAAGGCGTGGAAGCATATTTTCGTCCCATTCCCAGAGCTTATTATAAATGGCAAAACCTCGGGTAATTCCTGCACTAGAGGTAGATAGATGGGGATCTAAACTACCTGACTGTTGTCCACCAATCAGACCTAGCCGAATAGTTCCACCATGTTTAGGGGTTACCGAAGAAGAATTTTGTGATTCAGCAGAGGTTTGGGGAGATTGGCCACAGCCAGATAAACCACCGATTAACGAAACACCTCCTATCGCGGTAAGGCTTTGTGCTAAAAACTTTCGTCGTGATAACAGAAATGATTGATTTTTCATTAAAAACACCGTGTTTGATAATCGTCTGTATTGGTCTTGCAGAATAAATGCCAAGTTTTTTTTATAATTTTTTAATATTTATCATTGGGTTATATTATTTATATTTTTTAGTACTGTCTTTATTCCAACAAATCTGTTGAAAAAATAAATCTTCTTAAAAGTGATAAATAAATAATTAAAAATAAAAAATAACTAAATCAAGGCATTACCTATGATTTTTATGTAAATAAATGATTGGCATAAGCTTTGCGTAACGCCTTGTAAATTTACTTTACTGAGTCTGATATGAAACAGCCTTTTCAATTAAAACCTTTAGTCATTGCGCTTGGCATATTTGGGGTGGCTTTTCCCCTCTATGTTTTTGCTGAAGATACACCCCAAAAAACGAATGATGCTGAAAATGATGTCATTACTTTAGAAGATGTCGTGGTGACTGGAGCAAATAAAACACAAACTGTTGTTCCAAATCGTAGAGTGACCTCTATTTATGGAACGGATAGTTCAGTATTGGATACACCACGTGTAGTCTCACAAGTTACAGAACAGCAGTTTCGCGAAGATGTAATTCGTAGTGCCGATGATTTAGTAAAATATGCGCCAAGTATTACTCGAGGTGGAGGGCAAAATGCCAATTTCGCGCCACAAATTCGAGGACAAAACTCAGAAGTATTTCAAGATAGCCAAAGGATTTACAGTACCCGTCATCCGACCAATTTAAATGCTTATGAAGCAGCTGATATTGTGGCAGGACCAACGGGCGTAATTTTCGCCCCGACTTCAGGTTCAGGTGGATATATTAATTACCTCACTAAAAAGCCAAACTTTAATAAAGCAGAAACAACGATTGCTGGTTCAGTGGGTTCCATCTATGAAGGCAAAGGTGCGGAACCTAATTTTTCTGTCAGCATTGATCATACTGCGCCCATTTCTAAAGAACTCGCATTTCGTGTCAGTGCCACAGCTCAAAAAACTGATGATTATTATGACAATGTGAAAAATAACTTTAATGCATTTTATGGGGCCTTGGCTTGGCGACCAGATGACAGCTTACGTGTTGACTGGAACATCAGTTATGATGATTATTACGATTTTAATGTCACGCATGGCTGGAACAGAGCTACCCAACAATCGGTTGACAATGGTTTATATTACAAAGGGAGAGCCACTCCAATTATTCAAAATGGCTCAACTTTCTGGTCGCCAGTATTTGAGTCTGGAGCAGCAAATTCCAAAGTTATTGGTTGGCAAACTCGACAGAAGAATGACAAGAATCAATATATTGCGGTCGGCCCGGTGCAAACAACACCCTTACCCAATTCGACGGCTGATCAGGCAGGAAGCATTAAGGGTTGGGTCTATGATCCATCTATTCCAGGAAATGAACTAGTTAAATTGGATGATAATGTCTCAGGTCGAAGCGAAGATAAAAATAGTGCCAAGCGATTCAGTACCCAATTAAAACTGGTCAAAGATTTAAATGATCATTGGTCTATTTCCAATAGTGCGCTTTATCAAAACAGCAAAGATTTAGGTGATTCGGTTGGGAGTTTCTTTACTGATCTGGAGCATGAACTGTTTGATAACCGGTTTGAGTTTTTGGCTGATTATGACTTTGAGTTATTTGGCATTAATGTCAATAATAAAAGCAGCACTGGGGGAGCGTATCGTCATGAAAAATTCACGTCCTTAGCGGCAAATAATAGTTTTAATATTAATCCCTATGATTTGACCAACGATCCTTCGCAAAAAAATCCGGGGGATCTATTAGGCTTGGTAAATAATAGTTCTTCGACTGGAGGCTGGATTGGACAAGCAGGCGTTCCTCAATATTCTCAATATTTTGGATATTTAAACCTACCCGCAATGTATCCTATCGGTGATGGTTTATATGCGGAAAAGGGGGGCTTTCCTCCTAATGGCGGTGGAGCTGTTTATACGGGAACAGGCTTTTGGGATACATTTAGTGTATTTACTCAGCAAAATTTCACATTTAATGATGTTTTTGGGGTTAATCTTGGGATTAATCATAGTTCTATCAAAGCCAAGCTTGAAAATCCATTGGTGCTGGTACCCGCTGATCTTCGTTCAGATAGTAATGAATATAGTTTGTTGAGTTATCAAGCCAGTGCATTTGTGAAGCCGACAGAAAAGACGACCTTATACTTTACCTATGATAAAAGCACGGCATTAAATACGGGAGTTTTTGGACCATTTTTGATCTGGGGGGCAGGTAATCTACTCAATCCTCTAGCGTTTGATAGCCAAAGCGAACTAAAAGAATTGGGCTTTAAATATGAACCAATCAAAGATCAATTGTTTTTAACACTCAGTGGATTTGAGCAAAAACGTGATTTATCGCCTGATACCAATGGCAATATGGCACGTTTTGAAATTAAAGGAATTGAATCTTCATTACGTTGGCAGTTGCAGAAAAATATTGCGATCGGTGGGAATTTAACTTATTTAGACGCTGAATATAGTTCAATTATTCCTGCTGGCTTTTCACCCTTTGGATTTCATGCAGACAATGCTACGGTTTGGGGAGATAGTAATGCTTTAAATCAGCGTAAAGCGGGACGTTATGATGCGGCTGGAATTCCGAAGTATTCTGCAAGTGCTTATATAGATTACCAACATCAATCTGGTTTTGGTGTGAATCTGTCAGGCTGGTGGACCAGTGATTGGTATACCAATTTAAGCCAGACGGTCAAAGTTCCAAATAATTATAATTTAGATTTGGGGCTATATTATCGCCAACCGCAATGGACAGTAGGCCTAAATATTCTCAATTTGACCAATGAACGCAATTTCGTGAATGGTTTAGCGGGAGCAAATAGTGAGTTTTTACAACCGATGCGTCCACTCACAGTACAGGGACAGTTTAGCTATAAATTTTAAGCAATAGTTTTTTTGATGATTATAGGCCATACCTTTGTATGGCTTTTTTTATTCATTTTTCTCTGAGATATAAAGATCAAATCAACAATGTTGGAATAACAGCAATAAGTTGGGTGAAAATGTTTATCTATCAGCAAAATTTAATAATAAATTTCATTTTTATTTTATAAGTAATTGAAAATATTTAAATAAATTAAATGGCATAGAAGTTGCCAATAGAAGAATAGATTTATTTAAATGGAGTCACCATGTTTAAGGTAACAAAAATTAGGCAGAGTATTTTAACTGCTATGTGGGGGGTAACAGCGAGTGTTTCGACACTGGTTTTGGCAAATGAAGATGTTGATACAGACATTACTACAGAGCAACAGGCTCAAGTCGTTCATGCAAAAGACGTCAAAAAATTAAATGATGTGATCGTAACAGCACAATATCGAGCGCAAAATATTCAAAAAGTTCCCACTGCGATTACCGCAGTTTCAGGCAAAGATTTGGCTGCAAAAGGTTCGACATTTATTGGCGATGTGCTGACGTATACGCCAAATGCTGCTGCAGAGAATCCTGATGGCGATAGTCGCCCACGCTGGTATATTCGTGGTTTAGGAACGGGGGATGTTGCGGCATCGACTGTATTTCCGGTTGGTATTTATGCTGATGGTGTTTACTTGAATGCGCCTGTTGCAGGTGCAGGGGATTTATTTGATCTAGAACGTATTGAAGTATTACGTGGTCCTCAGGGAACACTCTATGGAAAAAATACCACAGCGGGCGCAGTTAATTATATTTCCAAAAAACCGACCTTTTCAGAAAAACCAAATGGCTATGCAACGATTGGTGTAGGTGATTATAACCTGCGTACCTTTGAGGGTGCGGCAAATGGTAAAATCTCAGATAATATTGCAGTACGGGGCGCTTTTTATTCTGAAGATCGTGATGGTTATGCAAAGAATCTGGCCAATGGAGAGGACTATGGAAATGTTGATAAAAAATCGTTTCGCTTCCAGATTTTAGGTAAAGTCAATGATCAATGGAATGCATTGGTCAATTTGCATAGCCAAACCTACAACGGTTTAGGAAGTAATGGTTCCTTAAGTGTTGGGAAATACTGGGGAATCTATGAGCGACCTGATGGTCGTGACACCAATTTAGATTTGGATGAAAGTAATAAAATTCAGCATGATGGAGCATCATTAACGTTAACTGGTGATCTGGGCGGTGGGCATACGTTTACCTCTATCACTGCTTTTGATAAGACCACACAAAAGTCGATTTCAGATGGTGACTATACACCTTATGATGTTGCGCGAAGCTATAGCGACAACGAATGGCGTCAGTACAGCCAAGAGTTTCGGATCTCATCTGATGCAGATAAACGCCTAAGCTGGATTGCAGGTTTCCACTATTTTAACGAAGATTTAGATTCTACGGGCGTCAGTGCGCGTGTAAATAAAACATTGCCTAATGGCGCTGCGTCACAAACAGCATCTACCCCAGCATTTAGAGATATTACTTATAATCAAGCCACGCAAAGTTTTGCTGTATTTGGAAATAGTACTTTTAAATTCACAGATAAATTTAAAGTGACAGGTGGTCTGCGCTGGACAAGCGAAGAAAAAGATATCGATTTAGATCTTACTCAAATTACAACGGGCGACTATACCAAAGGGAGCTGGTGGAAAAAAGAGGGCTATACCAATGCGGTCTATAATCCAACTCCAAATGCTAATGGTTCAACGAGCCGTAAAAAAACTTGGAATGAACTGACCTATGATATTACCCCTGAATATGAGATTACGCCTGATTTGAATAGTTATTTCAGATTTGCACGTGGATTCCGTTCAGGTGGTTTTAATACAGGTTTGTCCAG
Source organism: Acinetobacter sp. S40 (assembly GCF_016624705.1). Classification (NCBI taxonomy): domain Bacteria; kingdom Pseudomonadati; phylum Pseudomonadota; class Gammaproteobacteria; order Moraxellales; family Moraxellaceae; genus Acinetobacter; species Acinetobacter sp. S40. Next base: position 442,065 of record NZ_JACVTU010000002.1, on the reverse strand, counting down.
CAGCCTAACTCAACTTGCGGATGTTAACCCTGAATATTTAAACAGTTACGAACTCGGTTTGAAATCTGCTTTATTGGGTGGGGATTTAGTCGCAAATGCCAATATTTTCTATTATGACTATAAAGATATTCAAACCAATTTATTGGTTGCAACAGAGGGCCAAGGGGGAGGCGTTACTTCAGTTTTAGCCAATGGACCAAAAGCGGAAGTGAAAGGTGCTGAACTAGAGCTTGATTATTTAGCGACGGAAAATCTACGTTTACGTTTCGCGGGGGCTTATTTAGATAGCGAATATACTGACTTTATCGACAAAAATCCTGTGACGAATGTCGTTAATGCTGACAATACCGGGAATAGTTTAGTTCGTTCACCTAAATATACCCTTGGCGTTGGCGGTGAATATACGTTTAACCTGAATAATGGCGCACGTGTGATCGTGGGTACTGATGCAAGTTATCGTGATCGTGAGTTTTTTCTGGTCAATCGCCAAGACTATTCCGTTGATCCGATCTTAAGTCAAAAGTCTTATACCTTGTGGAACGCCAATGTTGGTTATCACAGCGCAAATGACAAATATCAAGTTAATGCATATGTGAAGAATTTACTCAATGAAGAATATCAAGTACATGGTCGTCCAAATGGTCCAGTAGGACAATACGTTTTAACATATGGAAACCCGCGTCAGGTTGGTGTTTCTCTTACAGCTAAATTCTAAGTGATACGGAGAACCTCATGGGAATTGAATTTTTTACGCGTTTACCTTTGCATGGCGAAGCTGAATTTCTAGCAGGCGATCCACGCAATCGTGGTGATTGGACGCGTGTGTCTGGTGTGGAAAATACAGGAGCTGTATCCAATTACCAAGTGGGTGATGATTTCACTTATATTGATTATTTGGGGCAAGTGGCACGTGCAGCAGAAATTAATGGTTTTGCAGGTGCTTTGATGGTCAATGCACCTACAGGTGAAGAACCTTGGACAGTTTGCTCGCTATTGGCCAGAGAAACCAAACGGCTGAATTTTGTGACGGCATTTCAGCCTTATCACTTTAGTCCATATAATGCAGTGCAAAGTGCGGCCACCTATCAACGTGCAACAGGTAATCGTCTTGTATGGAATATTATTAATGGTGGATCTGAGGTGATTCAGCGTCAGGTTGGAGATGTTACACCTCATGATGATCGTTATATCCGCGCGACTGAATTTCTGGATGTGGTAAAAGGGTATTGGTACAACGAATCATTTCATTATCAAGGTAAATATTATTCTGCCGAGGGCGGTGGATTAAAATATCCGCTCAATAAAGCTGAGTTACCCATTATTTGTACCGCAGGCTCTTCAGAAGCTGCCAGAGAATTCGGTGCAAAGCATGCGGATTATTATTTAATGCGTGCTGAAAAGCCAAGCGAAATTGCAGCACTGATTAATGATGTCCGTCAACGTGCTGCGAAATATGGTCGTGACAAGATCAAATTTGGTTTATCCATTGACACGATTGCCCGCCGTACCGAACAAGAGGCTTTGGCCGAGGCACAACGTTATTTGGATGAAGCTGCTGAAAAACAGCGTTTACATGCATCTGCTGCCCATGCAGGATTACGATCTGCACGTGTATTAAGTTTTGAAAAAGAATATACAGATAAAGCGGGAAGTAAAAATGTGCATGACTTCTTTATCCACCCCAATGTTTGGTCTGGTTTTGGCTATATTGGCATTCCACCAGGCGTAGCATTGGTTGGTAGCTATCAGCAGATTATTGAACGGATCCAAGAATATAACAGTATTGGGATCGATTTGTTCTTCTTGGCAGGTTATCCGCACTTGGAAGAAGCGTATCGATTGGGAGAACATGTTTTGCCTTACTTTAAAAATCAACGTCAGGCCTTACAGCGTCTTCCAGAAGAGTCAAAATATCGAATTGCATAAAATCGTATTTAAAATTTTAACCCAAGGCTTTGCCTGAAAGCTTTGGGTTATTTTCACAATCCTTGTATCTAACAGTATGTCGCTGCTGCACATTGTTATTATGGTGACACAGAATTCATACTCATGGCGTTCAACATTACAGCAATTTTCTATTCCTCAAAAGGTTTCATGCGGGTGCTTGTCAATGGATCGCGACCCATTGCTCAAGAATATCTTTGTAGGGTTTAATAAAATTTTCTTCAGTCCATTTGCCTTGCTTAACTGCCAACTGTCCACGTTCCACACGATCATAGACAATTTGCGTTAATGAGTAATCAGGATATTCTAGGCTGGCCTGATACACTTGAGCCGCTGTTGAATTGGCATTATAAATTTCGGGACGATAAATCTTCTGAAACGTTTCCATTATGCTAATCGCACTCATCAGTTCAAGATCAGTATAATCACGCAATAAATCCCCCGAAAAATAGAAGGCGAGCGGTGCTACGCTGCCTTTTGGCATAAAATAACGTACCTGTAATCCCATTTTGTGAAAATATTCATCGGTACGTGAATATTCATTTTGTCTATATTCAACACCTAAAACAGTATGTTGGTTGGCTGTGCGCTGATACGTTTTTGTCGTAGAAACACTCAAACAAATAACAGGCTGTTTATTGAACTGAGATTTAAATGCATCTGAGTTCACTAAATATTGATAAAGTTTGCCGTGCAAATCACCAAAACCTTCTGGCGCATAGGATGTAGAGTTATTTTTATTACATGCTTTAAGCAGCACACTAAAATCATAGTCCCGCACATAAGATGAAAAACTGTTGCCAATCATGCCATCAATAAGCTGATTGGTGTGATGATCAGTAATCGTACTTTTAAGCATTTCAATGGCTGGGAAAGCTTTGCCATTATCCTCAACATCTAAATTTACTGAAATAATATCAATTTCAAGCGAATAACGATCCCTTTGAGGATTATCAAAATCTGCTAATGCATTAAAACGATTATTAATCATTTGAAGTGTATTCAGTAGATTCTGTTTGCGACGTTCACCACGCGCTAAATTAGCAAAATTAGTCGTCAGGCGTGTGCTATCTGCAGGTTGATAGTTTTCATCAAAACGAATGCATTTAATTGAACAGGTAAATGTTTTATTCATTGTCATTTGCTCCCCAAATTTTTGAGATAAACCTTAATTTCTTTATGGGTTTAATTTATATCCGAATCACTACATGAATAAAAACGATTTTCTTTCACCAAAAGATGAGTGAAATTCATGTTTGAAAATTTGATTAGGATGAATAAAGGTATATTTTTAAAAGTCTCAAAAATGCGCAGAAAATAAGATTTATAAAATTATCAAGCTAAGTATAAACACGACTATTGTCTGAAATTGACAACATCTTCAAAATGGAATACCCATCTTGCTTCTTAAATATCGCAGTAATATTTAACAGATTAAAAGTAGTCGATACTCATTATCCCTTTCAACAGGCGCTCTGTGAACACAAGCTAAGACCTGTTGTGTGGGATGATCTACGGCGAGCCGCCAAAGATGTCCTGAGCCTAAATTCACTGGTGTTGAATTAGGTTTAGGCTGATAGTGCAGATCAAAGAAATGGTCTTTCAGAAATATTTCAAATTCATCTTCTGTACCAACATGTAGCTTTTTGAGTTTTTCTCTAATCTCTGGAATTAAAATCTTTTGATCAACCTGATGATGCGGGAGAATATCGCTTGCAGGGCCATGATAGGTGCATAAAAACGTATCTGTTTCGATGGGTGAGCGATCAACATGATATGAATAGACATCTGTTGAAATGAAATCTAGCTCTTCATCTCGTTCATAGCTTTTAAGTAGATTAAGAGAAGGCGATGCTCCAAAATCAGTTAGTAGCTGAATATCCTGGAGAATAATTTCTCTCGCCAGATTGCCTTTTTCTGAGAGTTTTAGTACTGCAAGATCTTCAATAGAAACTTCAGTAATATTTTCTTTTAATCGGAGTTTAGCCACAATTTCTTTAAAATCCCCCACCAAATCTCTATGCCAGCAAATGGCATTCGTATTTCCTTGAAAGCGAGTGTTTACTAGCTCAGAAAAACTCGAAACATGTCTATAATGGTGATTATGGGGAAATGTGTTGTTCATACAAGAATGAAAAAATCATGAAGTCAGCATGATAATACATGCTTGGTGTTATACATATATTGTATTTCAATTTTGCAGTACGTTTATTTGATTCGATTGAGGTTCTATCCAATACGCAAGGATAATGATCGAGTATGGCGCCAAAATGTGAATTCGACTTAGATCAGTTAGAAGTTTATATCGTAAATCACAAGAATTTTAGGTTCATGGTAATTTATTAAGATTTACTTTAATTAGTGCTTGACTTATTTAAATGATAATTATTATCATTTGTGTGTTTATTGTTTTGAGTCCCATTATTGTGAACAAAACTTCTTTACTTGTAGATCAGTTATATAGAACTCACCAAACTTGGCTTCACCAATGGTTGAGACAAAAAATAGGAAATGCTGATCAGGCCTCAGATCTGGTTCAAGATACATTTATTAAACTACTCCAAACACGAGACGAGTTATTTGGTATTAAAGAACCTCGTGCTTATCTAACTTCGATTGCTAAAAATTTACTCATTGATCAAGTGCGTCGTAAACGCATAGAACAAGCCTATTTAGAAGGCTTGAGCCAAATGGAATATATATTTGAAGAGGTGGCCTCGCCTGAAGATAAAATGCAGATTATTCAGGCAATTAATCAACTTTGTAAAGCTCTTGAAACTGTATCTGTAAAAGCACAACAAGCCTTTATTTTGCACTATATGGAAGGTTTTACCCATAAAGAAATTGCTGCACGTTTAAATGTCTCCACTAAAATGATTCAAAAATATTTGGCGAGCTGCTTAATTCAATGCTATCAAATCCGTCGAGATATGGATGCCTGTATTTAAATGTCAATAAATAAAAATAGTCATCAAAAGCTTGTTGAAGAAGCCGCGAATTGGATTGTTCAATTGAGTTCTGATGATGAACGCTGTCGAAAACAGGCTAAGTTAAAATTTGAGGTCTGGAAAAAAACCAGTGAGCAGCACCACCAAGTTGCTACGGATATCGAGCAATGTATAGGAACTGTTCAAAAAATATCTCAAAATACAGGCCATAAAAAAGTAGCCAAAGTTGCACTTAAGGCAGGTTTGGAATCAAGTAAAGCCTATAAATATTTACGTGCTGGAACTGCTTTTGCAGTTGTATTTGTGAGCATAAGCGGGGTTTTATTTTATTTAACTGATACCACAGTGGCCTATATAACTGCTGATGTGAAAGGACGATCGGGGCAGTGGACAGAGCAAAGCTTACCAGATGGTTCGCATCTAATCTTACGGGGTAAAAGTGCAGTTAATCTGAAGTTTAGCAATAATCAAAGAGTGGTGGAATTGGTACAAGGACAAATCTATGTCGATGTTGCTAAAGATAAAAACCGACCGTTTCTGGTAACAACTACACATGGAAAAATTCAGGCATTAGGCACAGCATTCAGTGTAAATTATGACCCTGCGGCAACTGAATTAAAAATGTTGCATTCCCGTGTAAAAGTAGCAGCGACACAAGTTAAACATGCCCAACAGCAATCAATTTATCAAGCTATTGTGCATGCGGGACAGGCCGTAAAAATAGATAAAAATGGAATACAAAAACGTCCTGAATTGAATATTTATAACGAGCAGCAAAAATGGAAAAAGCATCAATTAATGGTGGAAAATCTCCCGCTTAATCAAGTGTTACACGAGTTGGATAAGAACTATAAAGGCAAGATTATTTTTAATGACCTAGATCTACAACAAGTACGAGTAAATGCCGTATTACCTTTAGACCAAACACAAGAATCACTTAAGCTTTTAGTCACGGTTTTTCCAAATTTGAAAATTAAACAGATCACTCCTTATGTAATCATTGTTTCTCTAAAGCAATAAAAAAATAATTTTTTTAAAATTTTAGGTTCCACTTTTTTTCGAGGCATTCGTCATAGTAAGTAGAAGCAATAAATATGGATCATTTTGAAACATTATATTGAATGATTCTTATTACGATTTACTGGGGCGGGGCTAATGATAGAAGTGAAAACAGGCAAAATAAGGAATGGATCGATTTTTCGATTTTCAACACTTGCATTTGCCATACATGCTGTGTCGATGAGTGGGCTAATAGCTTTACCTTTACAACAGGTTTATGCAGAAACAACTCGGGTTAAAAATTATAATATTCCTTCAGGCAGTCTGGCGAATGTACTGAATCAATTTGCAGAACAATCTGATACTTCAATTGCAATGGATGCTCAGCAACTGCAACAGCGAAAGAGTCTTGGGTTAAAAGGCAACTATGCGGTAGAGCAAGGGTTTGAGGAAATATTAAAACAAACCGAGTTTGATGTTATAAAAGTCGGACAAGGTTATACACTGATCAAAAAAACTTTAGCGAGTACTGTTCCACCCAAAACTCAAACAACTGCCGAGACTTCAAGCAGTACGGCAATCAATGAAGATGCCTCAGTGCGTTTGACACCGATTGTGGTGTATGGCAACGAAGATCGTGATACAGCAGGTTATAACAAAGTCTATGATGCAAATCATTCTTCTGTTTATGCGGGGAAAGATTACGTAGAACGTTTTAAGGGGACTAACCCTGCCGATGTTTTGCAAGGTATGGTAGGAGTCTATAGTGGTGATGCCCGTAACAGCGGGGCTTTGGATCCGAGTGTGCGTGGCGTACAAGGGGTTGGTCGTGTACCTCTAACTATTGATGGTACAGAACAGTCAATAGCGGTGTGGCGTGGTTATAATGGAGTAAATAACCGAAACTATATCGATCCGAATTTAATCGCTGGTATAGAAGTCATTAAAGGGCCTTCACTAGAGCGTAATACCACAACCTCTGTTGGAGGGGGCGTGGTGGTTAAAACTCTTGAGGCCGATGATATTGTCCGTCCAGGTCAGTCTTTTGGCGCGGAGTTAAAGGTAGAAGGTTCCACCAATTCAATTGATCCGTCATTGCCAGACATGAGTAAAATTGGCAAGAACTATAATGATACTGTGCCTTGGATTGAGATGAATGGCGCAAAGTATGACCCTGATATTTACAAAAAGAACCGAACCAAAAATGATAATTCTACCTTTTCTGGCGATGATTTAGCGGGGCGGTTGGCAATTGCAACCAAGCAAGATCAATTCGATTTATTAGCAGTTTATGCTGTTCGTGAACGGGGTAACTATTTTTCGGGTACACATGGCGCAGGGTATTATAAAAGAGCAACACCAGACAATAGCCTCGATTTTATTCCTTACTTTGCCTATGCTTATCAACCTGGCGATGAAGTTCCCAATACTTCAAGTCATATGGAATCTTGGCTATTAAAAGGAACGTATCGACCAACCGATGACCAGACACTTAAACTTACTTATCGGGATACCAAAAATATTTTTGGCGAAATTATGCCCTCTCGGATTGTTTGGGGCGTTACATCAGACTTAGGTGTTCCTCAATGGCCTTTAAGCAATATTCACTCTAAAGCATATAGTCTTGAGTATAAATTCAAACCTGAAAATAATCGCTGGGTTGATTTCTATGCCAATATTTGGCAAACCGACACTGAAAGCCAGACATATACACGTGGTGGGTGGCCCACTACAATTGACTATCGTGATAACACTATTATTAACACTGCATTCAGTCATTCGGATAATACGCGTAAAGGCATTACAGTAAGTAATAAAACACGTTTGTTAGAGCAGCTTGATTTAACATTGGGCGGAAGTTTCTTAAAAGAAAAACTGACCTCTGATGATATATATGGAGAATACGGTCCAAGTTATTCACTTTATCAGGCCTTGCCTCGAGCAGGACGTCGTGAAGAAAAAACCTTCGATTTTAATTTTAATTATAGACCAGTGTCTTGGTTAAGTCTTGATGCAGGAATGCGTTATCGCTCATATTGGGCATTTGATGATTTTTTAAATAATTCTTTGCAAAGCGAGATTGATCCAACTTTAAATCCGCTATTTACCAAAAAAACTAAGCTTAAAGAATATACCTTTGAATATCAAACCATGCCAGAGAGTTACACCTCGACTCAACAGCGCTTAATTAATGTTTTAAAACAACGTTACGCCACAAAAAATCCAGAATGGGATGGGCAGTTAGACACCGTTCCTGCAACAGAAAGCACTTTATATAATGTGATCTGGTCCCAGAAAAATACGCTGAGCTGGAAAGCGGATGCCAATGGTAATTTGTCGCTGGCAGATAATCCATTAAACCAGCTCAATGCATTGGGACAAAAGTACGTGGTGACTGGCGGTAATTTCATGTCAGTGGTAGATCAGATTCCAGTTGAATCTGCTGAAAAAGTTAAAGATAGTGGCTGGGCGCCGCAATTAGGTGCTTCAATTCACTTAACCCCCAATAGCAGAATCTATGCGCGTTATGCAGAAGAATATCGCTTACCGAGTTTGTTTGAAAGCACTGTGGGTTTCTCAGCCATGTTGCCCTATCAGACAATCAAACCTGAACATGCCTTTAACTATGAATTGGGATATGTCTATGACTTGCGTAATTGGCTGAGTACAGCGCGTAATGCCGATATTAAGCTGGCTTATTACTATAACAAAACTAAAAATGTCATTGAGCGTGACCAGAATCTTATTTTTACCAATATGGATGAGCAAAAACTCTCAGGCCTAGAATTACAAAGTCGTTTTGATAATGGCGGCTTTTTCACAGACCTGAGTGTGGCGTATAACCTAAAAAATGAAGTATGTGATACCAATAGTGCCATTAACAAAATGATTTTGGGCGGTACGGTTCAAACTGAACAAGGTTTAGCGTTTCGTGAACCCTATCAACGCTGTGTCGATGACGGTTTTCCAAATGGTTATTTGGTCACAATGGCAACACCAGAGCTGAGTTTTCACGGTTTACTGGGTGCGCGTTTTTTTGACGAAAAGCTTGAACTTGGCGCCCGTGCAACATTTTATAAAGCCTATGAAAGCCCATTACGTAAAAACAATGATGCAAGCGTCAACAAAGGTTATTACCTCAACGTGCCTTTGGCTTGGGATGATACGTGGATTTTTGATGCTTATGCCCGTTATCAGGTCGATGACTATAACACCGTTGAATTTGTAGGCAGCAATCTTTCTAACCAATTTTACATTGATCCTTTAACTCGTAGTGCAATGGCCGCACCGGGCCGAACACTGAAAGTCAGTTGGACTACCAAATTTTAAGCAGAATTTGATTCCCTCTATACATATATAAAAGGGGAATCGGATAACGGTAAATAATATTGAATGATTATTATTTACAAATTCACCTGAGTAGGACTCTCTCTAAACCTACTCAATAAACTAAAAATAGCGAAATCGTTATTTTAATTTAAACAATAACTTAGTCTTATAAAAGATGGAGTAACAATAAATGAAAATCTCTCAATTATTCTTAGGTCTTGTTGCGTGTTCAGCGATGTTTGCTCAGGCCGGTATTGATGGCATTTCGAGTAATGAAAGCAACATCAAAATCGGTGCTGCTGCCAATGCAAGTCATCCAGGCGGTGTAGCCGCGGTATCTGTACAGGCCGCTAGTGCGCCATACAATGCTTTTACTGGCTTTAGTTCGCTAAAAGGTTTAGCTCAAGCTTTTGCGGCTCAAGGTACAAGCAATACCAATGTCACTGTTGGCACAAAAACATTTAATATTTCGCATATTCCTGTATCGGCAATGCCACCTTCACACAGTGCTTTAGGTAATTTTAACTTTGGTCAGGTGGGTACGCAGGAAGTTTATTTTGGGGAATGGTGGAAAGCAGGCGATACACCTGCAAGTGCAAGCCATACGGTTTATTATGCGGGTGATAACACCAATACCAGTGTACCGACGACTGGTACTGCAACCTATACTGTTGCAGGTATTAACGGTTCAGCAACTAACCTGTTAAGTGGTAATTTTACCGCGAACTATGGAGCTGGCACACTCGCAGGTACGCTTACAGGAACAGGCACGGCTGTTTCATCATTAAGCTTGGATGGTGTGACATTTAACCCCGGTACTGCTGCCTTTGCTGGTCTAGCAACGGCTAATGGTACGTCTGGTTTAGATAACACGGGTGTGGTTCAAGGTCAATTCTTTGGTGCAAATGCTGCTGCTTTAGCAGGTATTGCTCAGTTTGATAACGTATCTTACAACACTGCATTTGGTGGTGCTAAAAACTAATTAAGGTAAAAGGAATCTACGTATGTAGATTCTTTTTTAGAGTTTTTGCTTTGTCGCCGTCGGTTTATTGTTTTATGAAACGAACACTTTTGTGCTGTCTAGCTTTATTGAATTGTCGATGTTTATATGCTGATGACGAGACACAATTTCGTCTTAATCAAAGTCTGGATCAGCGACTTTTACAAGAACAACGACAGTTTCATGAACAGGGAACAATTCGCAGCACTGATCCATTACCTCCACTTCAAATTAATGGACAAGAATATCGTGTTGAGCAAAACCCGAATGATCTTGCCAAAGCTTTATATTTGGCTGTCATGCAAAAACAGTGGGGCAAAGTCACGATTTATCTGGAACACTATAAAAAATATGTTGACTATGATCGAGCTTTGACAGACTTTGCCGAAGGGGCTGTTGCACGATCTCAAGGGCAACTAAAATGGGCTGAATTAAAATTTCAAAGCAGTCTTAATCAACAACCTAATAATTTGATTTGTGAACTTGAGTTAGCGCGTGTGCTGTTTGAACAACAAAAAAATAAGGAAGCAGCACGCCTTTTTATTTCTATCCAAAACAAACTAAAACAAAGCGACCCTTCAGTGATTCCATTGGGGGTTTTAAAAACAGTTAATACATTTTTGCAGGCGCTGGATCAGCGAGATTCATGGCAAGGTTCCGTCGCAGTTGGATATACCTATGCCACCAATTTAAATAGCTCGTCTGAACAAAGTAAAACTTGGACGCTCTATAGTACGGATGGTAAAGGTAACATTATTCCAATTCAGGAAATCACGCGTGGTAGTCCGAAGGCTGAGTCAGCAATGGGTCTAGATTATGAAGCAACGCTTATGAAACGATTTGCAATTCAGAATCATCATGGTTTGACTTTACGTGCGCTGGTTTTTGGACAGTCTTATAAAGACAATACTGCTTTTAATGAATCTACAATCAATATCAATGCAGGCTATAGCTACTTTGATTTAAAAAATCAAATTGGAGTCGCTCCTTTGTTTGAACAAAAGCGATATGGCAATGATGGTCTGTACAATGCTTGGGGTTTGCGCGCTGAATGGATGCATTTTATTTCAGCAGATAAAGCATTTAAATTTGAAGTCGAATCCAAAGATTTAAATTATCAGAAATATACGACATTAGATGGAATAGAAAGCTCGATCTTTGCCACCTTCTGGAAAATTCTTCCTAATCAGTGGACTGTTTTTGGTGGATTGGATGTGCTCGATCATTCAACCCAAGAAAAATATATGGCTGCTTATCAACAACAAGGCATTCGTCTGGGATTAACTAAATCTTGGAATACGGGTTTCAATACCACCTTATTAAGTTCTTATCGTTGGCGTCAGTTTGATAAATACACGGAAACTTTCCTGGCACGACGCCATGATTTTGAACAGAATTATACTTTTGTACTGCAAATGCCACGCTTGGCGTTTTATGGTATGACTCCAAATTTAACCTATCGCTATAACCATAATAAAAGCAATGTGGATTGGCTCTATTCCTACGATAAACACAATATTAGTCTCAAACTTGAGCATCGTTTTTAGGGATAAATCATGAAATCAAAATCTTTATTCCCTGTGCATGAGTCCATTCTAAAATTCACTTTAGTGCTACCGTCAAAGCCTTCTTTTAAGTGGCTAATAGTTACTTTTGTGATGGGTATACATGTGTTTGTTGTTTGGATATTTAGTCATTTAATTGAACCCTATACCTTTACAGCATCCCCCAAAATAGATGCATTAAAAGTAAGTTTTATATCGCTGTCGACGACTAATGACCCTTCTCCTGAGCAGAGTGCAAAAAAACACATTGAACATCCTCTAATACCTCAAGCTGTTTCAATAGAATCAGCGTCTAATGTGCATCAAAAGCAGGAGATTACATCTACCAGTCATCCAAGATTAGTCACAAAAACTGCTTCTCAAAAGATTCCTGAAAAGAATTTAAGTAAAGAGCCATCTGGGAAATTGAACCCTCATTTACAAGATATAGCATCTCATCAATTGCAGCAGAATGCAGACAGGTTACACGCCAATATAGATAAACAGTTTAGCCCTACAGACATGCAATCCATGCTAAGAGAAGATGGATCTGAAAGCACCAAAAATCAAATAAAAAATGGGGGAGTCAAAGCAGTTGCGACACAACAAGAATATTCTAAAGCTCCTGCCACGCAAGCTGAACCTGATGACATTATTCAGGTGAGTACTGTTGATGTATTGAGTTTTGGCCAGCTTAACTATGATGATCGAGAACTACAACAAAAAAATCGTTGGGTTGAACTTCGGCTTCGTATTAATGCAAAAGGACAACCCATTGACGTCCAATTGCGTCAAAGTTCTGGCATTAATAGCCTTGATGAACGAGTGATGCAAGCGGCACGTCAAGCAAGATTTAAACCGCATAAAATTAACGGTCAAGCTAAGACCGTTGTCGTGGATTTTCCAGTCCAACTAAAACTCAGCCGGGATCGTTAGCCGATGAGCAATATCCATTTCTCAGGAGAAAAAAATGATGAATTTGTCTAAAGAACAGATTATTAACAATAGTTTATCTTTACGCTTAAAACAGGAAACTGCTGCTGAGCATGAACGTATGCATCAGTTAATGGCACAGGCAAACGTATTTTCAAATAAAGAAAAATATGCGCAATTTACCCTATCTCAATACTACTTTCAGCGTGAAATTGAGCATCTTTTTGAAAAAGAGGGTGTCGCAGAATTGATTCCGGATCTTGATATTCGTGGTCGATCAAAACAAGCCCTTGCTGACTTAAATGATTTAGATATTCAACCTTTTGGACAGCAGCTCCAAAGTGAGTATGTGCAATTACCAGAAGCTTTGGGCTGGATTTATGTCTCTGAAGGTTCAACTTTAGGTGCCGCTTTTTTATTTAAGGAAGCACAAAAACATCTTGGGTTCTCTGAAACTTTTGCTGCGCGTAATCTGGCTGCTTATCCTGAAGGGCGCGCTAAAGTTTGGAAGCGATTTGTGCAAGCATTAGATGAAACGGGCTTCGATCAAATTGAACAAGATCGTGTAATTCAAGGGGCTTTAGATGCATTTGGATATTTTGGCAAAGCACTTGTTCAACTTGATGAATTGAAATAATCCGAATTGTATAAAGGCTTACCCAGTATGGAAAAAATAGATCAGTCAGACGTGATTGTAAGTCAAGAACAGCCACCATCATCCGCTCGTTCAGCTACGAAATTGGCTCGTTCTGCTTGGGCACGCTGGATCTTTATTGGTTTGGCCTGGCTATGTATCGCACTTGCTATATTGGGTGTTTTTATTCCAGGGTTACCTACGGTTGATTTTATAATTTTGGCCGTTTTCTTTGCTGCACGTGGGTCTGAAAAACTTCATCAATGGTTTCAAAACCAGCGGTATATTGGCCCCATTATTCAGGAATGGCAACAAAATCGCCGTATTCCTCAAAAAGCCAAATACATCTCGACAGTGAGCATGAGTTTAGCTGCGGGGCTGATGATCTGGACTATTCCACATCCTTGGTTTGTCTACCCCGCAATTTTGTGTATGGCTGGAGTATTAGGGTGGATGTGGCTTAAAAAATAACTTTTCTCACGATTTTATTGGGTAAAAATTATTCATATTAAGAGTGTGTGGTGAATTTTTTAATTCTGATAAATAGTTGGACTTGGTTCATGTCGATTGAGTTATCGCTAAGCTCGCCTAAGAGAAGATTAAATTAAACAATATGAGGATGAGAACATTCTCCAAAGTTTCATTAAAAGAAGTAGCAATAAAATGGGTGTTTTATAAGCTGATTACTGTACAGGTTATGTTAGAATAGCAAGTTGACAAATATATATAAATTTTTTTAAAAAAAGCCTACAATCCATACTTTCTATATGGATTAATTCAGTTAAACTCAAGCGAATTCATTTTAGAATAAAAATTGCTTTTATTATTTCCTGTTATTAAAGGAAGCTTTCCCCCATGTTTGATTCTGGAGTTTGCATGAGTAAAGAATCATCCACTTTAGTGAATGCTGAAGAAAAGATGTTGTCTCATGATACTGAAACAACACTAGAACACGTGATTAGTATCATTCCCCAACTCATTCATTGGTTGATCAGATCGGGTATTGGGTATACAGAATTTGCGACAGGCCTTAAAGCATTGTTTTATAATGAAGCAATAAAGGAATTAGATCGTATTCAACAAAAAAAAACAGATTCTGCAATCAGTTTATTATCGGGATTGAATAGGCGAGATGTAAGAGCATTTTGCCAAACCTACGGTGAGTATATTCTGGTCGACGAATCCCATTTACAACTTCCTATTAGCGTACCTGCACGTGTAGTAGGAGCTTGGATTCATCAAAAGTTACCTCTCGCACTTCCTTTTCAGGGAGCAGAAAATAGTTTTGAAGCTTTGGTTCGACAAATTTCTTCTGAAAAACACCCTAAATCAATATTATTGGAATTAAAACGTTTGGGTATCGTCATTGAAGAAAATCAGCAGGTGGTGCTTCAGCAAACCAGTTTCACACCTGATCCAAAAGTTGATGAAAGTAAACAAATTTTTTCCCAAAATGTTTCTGATCATTTATCAGCTGGCATACGAAATCTGACTGAAAATACCAATTTTTTAGAGCAAGCGATCTTTGCTGATGAACTGTCGCAGGAATCTATTGAAAAATTGACTCAATTAAGCGGAGACCTCTGGAATTTAATGTCAAAAGCGCTTGTGTCTGCTGCAATTGATTATTGTAAAAACGATGAAAATTCACCTGATGCGAATAAACGTTTCAGGTTGGGCGTTTATCAATATGATGAATGATATAGATATAATGAATGCCAGTAATAATGAACAATTAGTTTCTGACTTTGTCAGTATTTCTTCTGGTCTTGCCTATTTTATCTAGACCTCTCCATAAAATTGCATAAGAAATTTGATAACCAAATTTTTGTTCAAATGGTTTTAGCAACTCCTCAATTTTTGTAAAAGGTGTTGTCTCTACAAATTGTTTAAAGTCTTCAAGATTTTTAATAGAAAATGGACGCCCTTGTTTGACCACAGGAAGTGGTTCTAGCGCATGTGTTTCTTTCTCAAGTTTAATCCAGCCATCTAGCGTTGATCTGGCGATACCGAATTGCTTGCAAACATTCGATTTGTGTCCAGTCTGGTAATAAAGGGCCATGACTTTTTTTCGAAGATCTAATGAATAGGCATGCATAAAGCAGATTAATATTCCTTTGTATTTATATCGGTCCTTTATTGATTGAAATACAAAAAATAAAGAAGTATGGATTGAGCATGGTGGCTCACTTGAACGTTGTTGCAGGAAATCTATCACTTAATTTTATAAATGTCTATATTGAACATATTTATGAAAAATATTTTTTAATTATGCTGATTAAAGTAGGGTAACTTTTAAAAGATTTTTATTTTTATTTATTAAATACAAGTAATTATATGGCTTTATTTTTAAATCATTCCTTTCATTAGAACTATTGCGAAACAATGGTGTCTATGTTAATTTTTATTAATGTGCAAATTACACATTAAATATTGGTTTTGATGATGCGTTCCTCATAATAAACATCCGCTGGAAACGTATTTATAGAAAACCATTATTTATCAATAGCATAATTTATATGAAGAAGGATCATGTAATGATTAAAACGTTTCCACTATCAGTACTTACACTTGCGTTAATGACAACAAATTTATATGCCGCTCAAACCAATATTGGTACAGGGAATACGGCGAGTGGTCCAAATACTACCGTCGTGGGTACAGATAATAACGCCGCTGATACAACTGTAATTGGTAACAATAACAATGTGACTGGGGGGCTAGGCTTTGTTGGAGGGAATAATAATACGGTTGAGGGTAACTATAATGTTGCGCTAGGTTCGGGCAATACAACTCAACAAGACAAGAATATTGCGATTGGTAATGACAATACGACGGCTGGCGCGGCCAATATCGCCATTGGTAACAATGTAAGTACTACGGATAGCAGTACTATTGCAGTGGGTAATAATTCACAGGCCAGTGGTAATCAGGCAAGTGCTTTCGGTGATAGCACTGTAGCAAATGGTAAAGCAGCGACTGCGGTAGGTGCCGGTGCAGAAGCAACAGGTGATTGGACAGTAGCGTTAGGTGCTGGTGCCGCAGCTACTCAAGATAATGCAATTGCTTTAGGTGCTTCAACCAAAGCTGAAAGTAAAGATTCAATTGCACTGGGAACAGGTGCACAGGCGACTGCTGACGGTGCCGTTGCATTTGGTGCAGGTGCACAGGCAACTGCAAAAAATTCGGTTGCAATTGGTGCAGGTACCATCGCCGATGAAGAAAATACAGTCGCAATGGGTGACCGTCGTGTTACACAGGTTGCTGACGGTATTCGTGATAATGACGCGGTCAATGTTAAACAGCTAAATGATGCTCTGGCGAATGTTGATACCACGCCAAGTGAAGAATTTAAAACTGAAATACAAGGCAAAATTGATAACGAAGCTCAAATCCGTGCGGATGCAGACACAGCGCTACAGACCAATATCGATAATGAAGCGCAGGCACGTGCTGATGGTGATGCAGCAGAAACCGCTGCTCGTACTACTGCCATTAATAGTGAGGCTCAAGCACGTGTTGTTGGAGATGCAGCAGAAGCCGCTGCCCGTACTACAGCCATCAATAATGAAGCTCAGGCACGTATTGCGGGTGATGCAGCAGAAGCCGCTGCACGTACTACAGCGATCAATAATGAAGCTCAAGCACGTATTGCGGGTGATGCAGCAGAAGCTCAGGCTCGTGCTGATGCAGATTTAGCATTAGGTCAGCGTATTGATGTTGAAGCTGCAACACGCACCTCAGAAGTCAAACGTCTGGATGGTCGTATTGATCATATTAATCATCGTCTGGATGATGTTGAAACGACTGCAAATCGTGGTGTTGCGATTGCTCTTGCTGCTCAACAAGCGATTCCAAGCATTCAGCCTGGTCAGGTCGCAGTATTTGGTGGAGCAGGCTATTACGAAGGTGAAGCTGCGGGTGCACTTGGTGTAGTAACTTCATTTAGCAATCGTTTCTCAGGTAGTGGTGCAGTGGGTGTAGCCGATGGTGGAAAATTTGGTGCGCGCGCTGGCGTAGCTTATGTCCTCGGGGGGAACTAAGTCAGATTTAGTCGATATAAATCGCTAAGTAAGATTTAGTCATAATAAAAGGACAATCAAATGAAAAAAACGTTTCAATTATCAGTCATAGCAGCAGCATTGATGACAAGCAATCTGTATGCAGCACAGACTATTCAGGGTCCTACTGGAGCTGGTACAGGAAGCAACACTGCTACTGGTTCAAATGCCATTGCGATTGGGCAGGGTAATGATGTAGGCGATAGCACCAGTATAGGTTATTTCAACAATGCAACTGGCGACAATAGTTTTGTTGCGGGGAGTATCAATAATACGACTGCGGGCAATAACTCGATTGCTGTAGGCTACGATGCACGTGTTCTTAACGATAGCAATACGAGTATAGCGATTGGTACTGACGTTGATGTACTTGCATCCAATAGTGTGTTGATTGGAAATGACACTTCGATGCAGGGAGCAAATGCGACCGGTATTGGTAACAATAATTATGTCAACGGTGACAACTCCACCAGTTTAGGACAATTGTCATGGGCAACCGCTACTAATGCAACTTCAATTGGTACGGAGTCATGGGCAAACGCCGAGAATACGACATCATTGGGCTATAACGTAGAGTTAGGTCAGGAAAATGCCACAGGAATCGGCTGGCAGGCTGATGCCGTGAAAGACGCAACCAGTATTGGTTATAACTCGAATGCATTACTGACGGGCACTGCAGTCTTAGGTTCAAATACTGTGGCTAACGACGCAAATTCGGTTGCTCTGGGCTATAACTCTGACACCTACGATTTGCTCGGCGACAGTAATGGTGTGGTTACAGTAGGTACGGTTGAGGGCGTACTCGATAGTGATGGCACTAAAACCCGAAAGATTACACAGGTTGCCAATGGTATTAATGATACAGATGCCATTAATATTTCACAGTTAAATAGTGCGGTTAGCAATCTGGGTGTAAATCAGGAATTTTTAGATAATGTAGATGGATTGATCAGTAATGAAGCACAAATTCGTGCAACTGCTGATACCACTTTGCAAACCAATTTAGATGATGAAGCCGCTCAACGAGCACAGGCTGATACCGACCAAGCCGCGGCACGTACTGCAGCCATCAATACAGAAGCTCAGGCACGTATTGACGCAGATGCAGCAGAAACAGCAGCACGTACCACCGCGATCAATAATGAAGCAGATGCACGTGTTGCTGGTGATGCAGCAGAAGCAGCAGCCCGCACCACGGCAATCAATAACGAAACTCAGGCCAGAATTGCAGGAGATGCGGCGGAAGCACAAACCCGTTCAAATGCGGATATCGCCTTGGGACAACGCATTGATACACAAACAGCAACACGTGTCGCCGAAGTGAGTCGTTTGGATGGTCGTATTGATCAGGCAAATCGTCGTCTAGATGATATAGAGCGAACTGCTTATCGTGGTGTTGCCATTGCTCTGGCAGCACAGCAAGCAATTCCGAATATCCGTCCGGGACAAATCGCAGTATTTGCTGGGGTTGGGCATTATGAAGGGGAAACAGCAGGTTCAGTTGGCGTAGCTACTTCATTTATTTCTAATCGAATTTCTTTAAGTGGTTCTGTTGGTTTTGCTGGAGGAAATGAGGTCGGTAGTCGTATTGGCTTGACTTATCTTTGGTAAGTTTCTTCAACTTTGGGCAGATATAAAAACAAACAAAAGAATCTGATCTTTAATTTCCTATTATCTTAAAGATCAGATGGTTTTCATTTTTCCTCTTCGGTTGTTCTTTATGCTGCATAGAGAACAACCTTTTTTTAAGAAAAAAACTAAAGCTTTCGCGCGCTTTTGCCATCGGCTTGATAGCAATTCCTGTTAAAATGCTGAGAAATAAATACTGAGAAATAAATACTGAATTTTGGTGATAGGGTGGGGATCGTCAAATTTTCAGCAACAAAGTTAAAAGGAGAGAACTTTGGCGGTACATTCAGGTTATAAACTGTTTTGGGGTTGCATAAGTATACTGATGTTATCGGGTTGTGGAGAGGAAAGCCAAAACTTTAGCGTTGGTGTAAGTCTAGGTGGTACAGGGACAGGTACTGTTTCTACGCCCAGACCAGATATTATTCCTAACCCGACGGAGGATGATGTGCTTTATGCTTTGGCCTATCCTGATCCGGTTACACAGTATTGCAATGGCATGGAACGGACGATCCAGTTTGTGAGGCACTATGCTCCCTTTACTCCCATGATGCAGGGGGATCGTATGGATCTTCTGTCTATCAATCATTCATTAAAAGTACGATATAAGTTGCAGGTAATTGTTAAAAATACAACTTCCTCCAAAATGTATGAATATATTGATAGTTGTAATTCCGCGTTTCAATTGACGGGTACTCAAACAGAAAAAAATACAAAAACTAATGAGTGTTTAAATGATGAAACTGTAAATGAGTATCAACCGAATGAGACTCGAACTTATTATTATACCTTTAACCTACCTAATATTTTGCAGAACTGGACAGCGAGTTATCATTCCCAATATTCCAGCCAATTATATGCGTCTTCTTATGAAGAAGATAATTTAGCGAATAGATCGCAGTGTAGTCCCTTAACGTCTATTTTATTAATTGATGCTTATCCATCTTCAATGGATAGCGCACCTAAAACAAATACAGAAGACAATTCAGAAAATGAGTCCAATTCAGTGGATGAAAGTTCACAGCAGACAGCATCTGATCCTCTTCCACAGTTTGGGGCATTTGGTCTGGATGATGGGTTATAAATGGCTCAAATGTGTAAGTAAAATAAATCAGCTCGTTTAATGAAAAACGCTGTGTCATGAGTCAAGATCATTGGTTCTGTGTAGGGGTTTTAAAATGGTCTTTATAGACATAATGAGCTGAAATTTTTTGATAAGGGGATTTATGGCGTTTACATTTGTTAATTTAATCCATTGAATTGAAGTTATAAATTATTGTTATTAAATGTCTTCTTACATTTTAAATCTCGACAAAACAGTGGTCAATACGTAATGATTCTGCCAACTCTATAAGAGAAGGAATTTGAATGATTTCATGGTTATTTGTGAGTTTAGTGATAACAATCCTGTTGACACCAGGACCAACCAATACACTTCTTGCATCATCAGGAATTGAGTCTGGTCTGAAAAAGTCACTGAAGCTTATACCCGCTGAAGCCACAGGTTATTTGATTGCCATTTCGTTATGGGGAATTTTGATTGACTCCATTGCAGATAGTTTTCCGTTGATTCCACCCGTAATGAAATTATTAAGTGCAACATACATTATTTTTCTGGCCTTAAAACTTTGGAAAACTTCGACTGTTGATACGACTCTGGATCAGCCCCTCATTACAGTTAAAGCATTATTTTGTGCAACATTGTTGAATCCAAAGGCTCTTTTATTCGCGTCTGCGATTTTTCCGGCTTCAAGCTGGTCATCCACACATAATTATGTCATTCATATGGGAACATTTTTGGCGTTAATCCTTCCAATAGCCATGTTCTGGATATTCATTGGATCTATTTTAGTTTCTAACCGCATTTCATGGTTGAATCAGAAAAATCTAAAACGTACAGCTTCATTGGTACTGGTTAGTTTTTCTATACCCTTGAGTTATTCGGCTCTTACTTCGTTTTAAATGAATTTAAGTATTTAAAACGTTAATTTGCCCAAAAAACCACAAGTAAAAAATTGTGGTTTTTTTTGTCAAAATTTTAAAGGTTTGCGATTAACTTTTGTCGAGTCTCGGATTTCATTCAGCAATCAACCTTATCGATATGATTTAACTATAAAACATATCGCAAGCCATCCGCTGAGTGAACATATGATGAATCGTATGCTTCTCCTTAGTTATATGCTCGTTCATTATGATCAGAAATATCCAAACCCTGTTCTTCTTGTTCTTTACTTACACGAAGCCCAACGGTCAGTGCGATTATTTTAAAAATAACCCAAGTTAAGATGGCACTATAAGCAACGGTCACTAAAATACTCAATATTTGTGCAAAGATCTGCTGTCCAAATTGTAAATCAGTGATATTGCCACCAAGACTTGGAGAAGCAAATATACCTGTTAGGATACAACCGATCATTCCACCGATGCCGTGTAATGCAAAAACATCCAATGAATCATCAATATTGAGCAAACGTTTTAGACGGGTAACTGCATAAAAACACCCTATGCCCGTGAGCAAACCAATGGTAGCTGCTCCAAATACGCCTACATAAGCAGCGGCTGGCGTTATCCCTACTAATCCAGCAATTGCTCCAGAAGCTAGTCCGAGTGAGGAAACATGGGTGTCTAAAAATTTTTCTACAATCATCCATCCGACAATACCAGCACAAGCAGCAATCTGTGTATTAATCAGAATCAGGCCTGCACTGTTATTGGCAGCAAGAGCTGAGCCGACATTGAAGCCGAACCAGCCAGCCCAGAGTAGACCAGCGCCAATGAATGTGTATACAAGATTATGAGGGGCAATACTTTGGGTTTTCCAGTCTTTACGTTTTCCCACCATGATTGCCCCGACCAGAGCTGCTACACCTGCATTGATATGCACGGCAGTTCCACCAGCAAAATCAAGTACGCCCCAGTTGTGCATGGCTGAACCAGGACCACCCCAAACCATATGAGCCATGGGTGCATATACCAGTATGGTCCATAGAATTGCAAAAATGACCATCGCACTGAATTTCATTCGTTCAGCAAAACCACCCACTACAATAGCAGGGGTAATCATGGCAAACGTCATACCAAATACAGAAGTTACAAACTCTGGAATATCACCTACCAAAGATTGATCAGTTATACCTTTCATAAAAGCTTTGTCGAACCCACCAATGAAGCTGGATAGATTAAACACACCTTCTTTCATACCACTACTATCTACAATCATGCTGTAAACAAAACTGATCCAGAGCAAACCCACAATGCCAGCAAAAGCAAAGAACTGGGTGCAAATAGACAAGACATTTTTACTACGAATCATGCCACCATAAAATAATGCCAGACCGGGAATAAACATGATCATGACAAATACAATGGAGGTCATAACCCATGCAGTAGAAGTTTGATTGAGTGTTGCATCAGCTGCATAAGTGATAGGCATGAATAACAACATTGTCATGAAAGCAGCCATAAAACGAAAAATCATGATCGATTCTCCAGAACTAAAGTATGAAAAATAAGGGTTTCAGGCGCGAACACGTGTTCGTTCAGGGTCGTAAAACGGCAGAGCAACTACAGTCGCTTTCAGGCGTTTTTGCTGCCCATCAAGTTTGCCAATTTCAAGGGTTGAACCCACAGTTGCGTGTTGGGGTGCTATACGGCATAAGGCTATCTGTTTGTGTAGTAATGGGGAGTTAGTTGCGCTTGTAATGACCCCTATAGGAAAGCGTCCGTTATAAACGACATCCCCATGTAGTGCGGGTTCGCTTTTTTCTAAGATGAGTCCAACTAATTTATGTCTACTGGCAGCAGATTGATTCTGAATAGCTGTTTTACCTAGAAAGTCTTCTTCTTTTGTTTTTAGGGGAACGGTGAACCCAATACCTGCTTCAAAGGGATTCGTTTGGGCATCAAACTCATGTTGAGCAAAAATTAGACCTGCTTCAATGCGCAGCATATCCAATGCATCAAATCCCATAGGCGCGATATCAAAAGCTTGACCTTCCAGCCAAACGGCATCCCAGATCTGTTCTGCATGATCGGGATGGCACCAGACTTCAAAACCCAGTTCCCCCGTATACCCAGTACGCGAGATCATCACGGGAATACCAGTTGCTCCCCCTAAACGGCCTAAAGTAAAATGAAACCAGGCCAATTTATTAATAGTGGGTTGATGCTCAGGTGTCCAAATGATTTTTGATAATAATTCACGACTTTTGGGGCCTTGAACTGCGATATTGTGAATCTGGTCAGAGGACTGGCGTATACTGACACGATAGCCCAATTCCTGTGCTTTTTGTTTAAACCATCGCCCACTATATTCATCACCACAGATCCAACGAAAATTGTTTTCGCCTAAACGAAAAATCGTGCCGTCATCCACCATACCTCCTGTTTCCAAACATGCAGCAGAATAGGCAATTTCGCCAATCGCCAATTTACGGATATTACGGGTAAGCATGTATTGCAAAAAACTTTCGGCATCTGGTCCAGTTATTTCAAATTTGCGAAGAGCGGTTAGATCGATAACAGCTACACGTTCGCGACAAGCTAGATATTCTGCTTTTGCTCCCCAACTGCTGTATTCTGATGCCACCCAGTAACCGTGGTATTCTACGAGTTTTGAAGTTAATCCCGAGATACGTGAATAGAAACCAGATTTTTTAGTCATACGAGGCATCTCCTCTGGAGCGATACGATAAGGTTGTGAGCGAGGAAAATCTTGGAATTCATCATAAATACGGACATGAATATCGGTAGGAATCCACCCATTAGATGGATCAATATCATCTGGACAGGCTGAAGAAGCACAAAGTAGGTCTTTTTGCGCGCGCATTAATACGTAATCCCCGGGACGTGACCATGGTTCATCCATTGAAATGGTGCCGCAGGGTTCAATCTGTGTGTTGTAAAAGAAGTTAATTGCAGGCCATGCGCTCTTGGCCTGAATACCATATTTGCACAGGATTTTATTAAAATTATCTGTACAGGAAATATGTCCAAAGTAGCCCGAATCTTCATAAAACTTAGGGCTACATGCAGTTAAAAACATATCATGGCGACCTACTGTATCTTGCACAATTTCTACCAGTGCTTGCAGGTCTGAACCATAAAAACGGGAATGAATCCCAGGTAACGGTGTGCTATGCCCTAATAGGGTTCGAGTTGCGACTGCATCTAGACCAATTTCTTGGCCATTTTTTAAAGCCTGACGATCAAAAGCCAAAAAGTCAGAGCATTGTTTGCCTGACACATCAATAATTTGAATCCATTGGCCTACTTTAACCTCATAACTTTTTGCAGAAGCACGTGCAATGCGAATTTCTTGTAGAGGCGGGGCAAAAAGTGGAGGTAAGTATTCACTCTGGGGGCGGGCTTTGAATAATTTAACTTCAATTTCGTCGATGGCATCTTGCTGATCAACGCGCATATTTTTACCAGTATTCAAAACAATAAGTCGCAAATTATTGAGAGCTTTAAAACGTACAAAACCCTCGTGTTGAATTAGGCGTTGAACTTGCTTTAAATCACTTTGTTGTAACCCCAATCGTTGCAGTTGATGTTGTAATTTCTGGGTTGAGTGTCCTTGTTCTGCCAATTGCGCTTTTGTATTTTTTGCGATATCAGATTCGAGCACAGTTTGTTCAGAAAGTAATTGTAAAGAGTGAGGCTGGATATACCCTTGTAAGTCCTGTATCACGAATTCAATAGATTGTTCTTTTGCAAGATGCAGTTCAATTTCATCTTGTGCTTCAAGAGAAAAAGATCCAACTGATTGAGGATCAACCCGTAGGTTCAAACAGTGAATTGCGGGTTGCAAATGAAAAAAATCTCCTGTTTCTTCAAAGATATTTTCATTTTTTTGAGGTTGTTGTAAGTGTCCCATGTAACATCACCTATAGCTGTGCGACTGGCAGCGAAACCGATAAAATTAAGTCGGTTAGTCCCTTCCGTTTTATTCACTATCCCTAGTCATAAAATAGAAAACAATTCCACCGATTGAATACCTAAAATGAGGTAGATTTTATTTTTGGCATGAATAATGCTCAAAAAAATTAACCATGAAGAATATAAATGGCTGATCAAAGGTGAGTCAATCAAATAAATGAACAGCGATTTGCCGCATTTAAAATGGGTAAAGATATGAAGTTTTGGCAACACTGGTTCAAAAATCGAACGCATTCCAATGATCTGGAGTCGATGCAAAAGACTCTATTCGCTTGTCAATTTGATTTATTTTGTGCCCAGCTGGAACTACAACTGGCGCAAATGCAAAATGTTTCAGAACAAATCCCATTATTTTTGGAACATCTGCATCAACAGATTCCGCATTTTTTTTCAGAACAAAAAATACAATATTGTCTGGTGTTTTGTTATCCCTTTACTCAGGAATGCTTTATTTATCATGCTCAAACAGAACAGATGAACCGATCTGATATTGAGCTGATTCAGCAAACCCTGTTGAATAATTCTGTGTATGTTCAGCAGTCAGACAGGCATGTAGCTCAGGAAATGGCTATTTTATCTTATCAGTCAAAGTTGTTATTAACAGGCCATGACATTCTCGTTTGGCGTTTATATAGATTTTTATCACCCGTCGAATTGCCATTTAATTTCATGCAATTGTTAGATCAAGCTTTAGGAAAAGGACTTGAGGTCTGGTTACAACAACAAAAAAAATTACACCAAATATTATTGGAGGAACGAAAGGACGTTGCAGCAGAACTACATGACAGTATTGCACAGATATTAGGCTTTTTACGCCTCAAATCAGCGCAACTGCATCGTCAGTGTAAGGACAATGCGCAATATACGGAGATACAGGATGTAACTGAAGAGCTTGCAAGTTATACCCATTACGCCTATCAGCAAACTCGTGAACTAATTACAGCTTCTCGTTTGGCTTATCAGGAACTGGATTTTTCATTGGCATTAAAAAAAGTCATTCAGGAATTTGAACATCAATCGAGTATTTCATTTGAACTGGATAATCGTATTCCTCAATTTAAAGTCACGGCTAAACAGGCGGTGCAATTGCTTTATATCATCAGAGAAAGCTTAAGTAATATTGTCCGACATTCTCATGCTTCACTTGCACAAATACGGCTGGACTATCTGGCTTCGGGTGAGCTGCAAATTCGGATTGCCGATGACGGCCGTGGGTTGGATTTAAGCCAGAAACGCAGCGACAGTTTTGGGCTGGATATTATGCGAGAACGTGCTGAACGTATTGGAGCAGAACTTAGTTTTAGTGTGAATTTTCCTCAGGGAACCTGCGTTCTGTTAAAGCTAAATGCGTATTCATAAATTTTAAAAGGGGTCATCAAAATGTCGATGCCAGTCTATACAGTGAGTATTGTCGATGATCATGCTTTATTTCGGCGTGGTGTACTCGATATTTTAAGGCAATCGGGCCGTTATCAGGTTCTTGCAGAATATGCTTCAGGCAGAGAGTTTTTGGGTCAGATGCAACAGGTCTACCCCGATTTGTTATTGCTTGATGTACAAATGCCTGATGAATCTGGTTTAAATATTCTAAGGGAGATTCGTAAAACCGATCAACGATTAAAAGTCGTTGTTTTGACAGCGAGCGATGATGCACAAATTATTTTGGAAGCGATACAGCTGGGTGCAAATGGATTTTTGCCTAAAGATACTTTGCCAGAAGTCATTTTATCTAATCTAAACGATGTCTTAAATGGACAAACGATTTTACATGGGCAGGGCATCACTATTTTAGCACATCAGTTGCGGCTCAATAGTCATGAGGCAACAGAATTATTATCCGAAAGCCCTGAACTCATGGATGATCACCATGTTTTATTTTCAGAAATGACGATGCGCGAACAGGAAACTTTATTGCTTATTGCGAAAGGATTAAATAATAAGTTGATTGCTAGAGAGCTGGGAATCAGTGATGGCACAGTCAAAGTATATGTGAAAAGCCTATTGCGCAAATTGAATGTACATTCTCGACTGGAACTTTCAGTCTGGGTACACAGGCATTTAAAAACGATCCGTAACGTTTAATAAATATGAATAATTTCATAGTAGGAGCATCATATGCTAAAACTACTGCATAACGTCCTGCATCCTCATCCTGCTGCGTCCATCAAACAGTCTTGGTCTCCCTTATTTCAGTCTTTTTCGGAAATAGTTTTACTGGTCGATCAATATCTAAACATCTATGAATATAATGTTGCGTGGATTAATTTTATTCATATTGATCATTCAGATCGTACTTTGATCCCGCAGCAAGATTTTTCTCACTGGGTTTATCCCGAAGATGTGTATTATTTTAAGCATTTGTTGAACCATCCACAAAATAGCCAATATCGTTTACGTTTAATGGATGGAAAAAATAATTTGCACTGGTTTGAGGTTTCAGCAAATTATATTCAACATGATCCTAAGCACAATAAAATGTATTGGTGTTTGATATGTTCTAATCAGACCGAACGAATTAAGGAGCAATATTTACAGGTTGCTCAACAGCGCAGTTTAAATGATCTGTTAAAACGTCTGCCTATTATGTTATATCGGTCCCGAAATGATCGGGACTGGACCATGGAATATGTCAGTGAAGGTTGTGAAAAAATTACGGGTTATGCTGCACATCAATTATTAAATACACCTTTATACGGCAATATCATTCATCCTGACGATGAAGCCGAAGTTTGGGAAGTTTCACAAACAGCCATACGAGCTCGAACGTTGTTTTATCTGGATTATCGGTTAATACGAGCAAATCAAAATATTTTAAATGTTCAGGAAATAGGGCAAGGCTTATATTCAGAGAGTGATATGGTTTTGGGGGTAGAGGGGGTAATTTTCCCCAATGCGGGTTGATCAACCCAATAGACTTTTACAGTATTCCTAACTAACCCCTTGGTCATACCTACTACAGGGAATTTATCTCCTTAAATTTCAGAATTATCGTTAATTCAATAGTTTTACGATTTGAGGAGAACATCAATGACACGTGTTGCGATTATCGGGGCAGGACCAAGTGGAATGGCGCAATTGCGTGCATTTCAATCAGCTCAACAAAAAGGGATGGATATTCCCGAAATCATATGTTTTGAAAAGCAGTCTGACTGGGGAGGACAATGGAATTATACATGGCGTACAGGACTAGATGAACAGGGTGAGCCTGTTCATAGCAGTATGTACCGTTATCTGTGGTCAAATGGCCCCAAAGAAGCCCTTGAATTTGCTGATTATAGTTTTGATGAGCATTTTGGTAAGCCAATCGGTTCCTATCCTCCACGAGAGGTATTATGGGATTACATTAAAGGTCGTGTTGAAAAAGCTAATTTACCCGATGGTTCAAATGTTCGAAGTTGGGTACGTTTTAATACGGCTGCTCGTCATATTGAGTTTGATCAAGTCACTCGTCAATTTACGGTGACTGTACATAATTATGATAAAGATGAAGTTTATTCGGAAGTTTTTGACTATGTTGTGGTGGCTAGCGGACATTTCTCTACTCCAAAAGTACCAGAATATGAGGGATTTAAAAGCTTTGGCGGACGGATTTTACATGCCCATGATTTTCGTGATGCGCTTGAATTTAAAGATAAAACAGTTTTAGTGGTAGGCAGTAGTTATTCGGCCGAAGATATTGGTTCACAATGTTATAAATATGGTGCAAAGCAAATTATCAGTTGTTACCGTAGCGCACCGATGAACTATAAATGGCCTGCTAACTGGTCTGAACGTCCAGCATTAAAACGAGTCGATCAGACGCATGCGTACTTTGTTGATGGTTCAAGTGCACAAATAGATGCCATTATTTTATGTACCGGCTATTTGCATTATTTTCCATTTATGCAAGAAGAATTACGCCTTAAAACAGATAATCGTTTGTACCCTTTAGGCTTATATAAAGGTGTCGTCTATGAGAAAAATACTCGATTATTCTATTTGGGCATGCAAGATCAGTGGTACACCTTCAACATGTTTGATGCACAAGCATGGTATGTGCGTGATGTGATTTTGGGAAAAATTGAACTGCCTGAATATGACGAGATGTTGGCACATACGCAGAAATGGCACGATATCGAAAAAGCCATTACCGAAGTGCCTGACATGTATAAATTTCAGGGAGATTATATTCTAAATCTGATTGAAGCTACGGATTATCCAACCTTTGATATTGAAGCCATGCGCTTAATTTTTATGGAATGGAAACAGCATAAAAAAGAAAACATCATGACTTTCCGAGATCATATTTATACATCTGTCATTACGGGTACGTTAGCAGCCTTACATCATACGACTTGGCTTAATGCATTGGATGATTCTTTGGAAAATTATTTGCACGCGGGGCAGGAAGATTGCAAGAAGGTTGGATAAGCACATTTTGTTAAAAATGAGTGATCTCTAACGTTTGAATGATCTAAGCTGAGTGGTATCAATAAGGATTTACTTTTTAAAAATGAAAAGTAATAAAAATCTGTTGTCGGACTGACAATACGAAGCATTGTTGCAGTCCGCCATTCATATTGCCTGTCTTGATAGCTAATCAGGATTAAAGATTCTTGGATTATTTCTAGCGTTTGACAGTTTGAGCCAAGACTTCTCTATAAATGTCACATCCCATAAAAAAATTCATTTAAATACCCCTAAAGAGGTATGCCTTCAAGGAAATTTTCCTACCAAGAAAATAATTTTACTCTTGATTGATCTTCTTATTTCACTACACGGGGACTCTGCGATGCAAGAACACATGCTCAGTACGCCTGTTTATCAGAATGTCCATGATCTTCAAATACTACATGGGAAAACACTATTTCTGGTTCAGTCATCTCAGCCAACAGCAGTTCAGCATATACAGCAAAAAATGCGAGATGTTGATTTTGAGAATTTTTTTATTTTTCAAGATTCAGCCATCTGGGCAGAACAAATACAGGCTGTAGTTTTTCAATGTTTAAATCAGGCGCAGGCGGGATGGCGCGCCGTGATTCATGGCGAAGAGTATTTTATTTGGTTGGTCGATCATGCCTTACGCCAAGTAGGTTTGCTCAAAGATGAAATTGCGAGAGTGCTGATTGAGGGTAAACGTAACGTGTATTGCGTACATTGCTTTCATATGCAAAACAGCGATTCCGAAGAGTTTTGTCAATGTGAAAACTGTGGCGTTGATTTGCTGATTCGTAGCCATTTCTCCGAACGTTTGGGGGCATACATGGGGGTATGTGCCAATGCTGAACATCTAGGTGGACCTTACCAAAAGATTAAAGCGCTGGAGGTGAGTCATGTCTAATCTCATGCCAGTAAGAGTGAGTCAAATTGAGCAAATGACTTCAATTATTCGTGAATTTACCTTTGAGTCAGTCGATCAACCTTTAAGACATTTTTCATCGGGTAGCCATGTAGTGGTGCAATTACCAGTACAAGATCGAATTTTAAGAAATGCTTATTCATTGCTCAGTGATCCTTTTGAAAATCAATATTATAAGATTGCAGTACGCTTGCAGGACGATTCTCGCGGTGGTTCACGGTTTATGCATGATCAGGTGAACGTCGGTGACATTCTGAAAATTTCAGCGCCATTAAATCTATTTTCATTGCATTCTCAAGCCCAACATCATGTATTTATTGCAGGTGGCATTGGCATTACTCCCTTTATGTCACATATTCGGCAATTGATGCACAGTGGTGGGAGCTTTGAGCTGCATTATGCCTGCCGAGATCAAGTCAGTAATGCTTATGAATCGGTATTAAATCAACTCTTTCCAGCCCAATTAAATGTCTATTCGGAACGTACTGAATGTCGTTTAGATGTCCTAAAACTGTTGCAACAGCAAGATTTACATACACATGTTTATATTTGTGGGCCAGATCGTTTAATTGATGCAGTAAAAGATGCCGCCCAGAAGTTAGGCTGGTCAAAACATAGAGTGCATTGGGAAGCCTTTGCCTCACCACCTGCAGGAACACCGTTTCAGGCAAAACTAACTAAACGTCAAAAAACGATAGAAGTAGCGAGTAATTACAGTTTGCTCGAAGCGTTAGAGGCTCAAGGCGTGGAAGTACCAAGTCTCTGCCGTGGCGGTGTGTGTGGGCAGTGCGCTTTGAAATATAAAAATGGTGAGATTGATCATCACGATCATTTTTTAAATACCGAAGAACGTCAGCATTTTCTCATGCCCTGTGTTTCGCGTGCCAAGCATGGCAGTTGCATCGAACTCGATTTATAGAAAGGAACATTGCTTATGACTATTCAATTTAATCCATCAGAACAGATGCGCGATCAATTTTATTATTACAACAGCCCCAAAGCGATTGCACGTTTTCCTTTTCCTTTTCCAGAAGACCACTATATGTATTCTGTGAATATTGAACCTGTTGTTTCAAAATCGGACACTGTTTTTGAATACTGGTTTGATATTGATGAGCATTATTTAACAGAAATGAACGAGCGGGCGTTAACCCTCGCCAGTGATCCTAAACGTTGCATTGTTTTACCGCACATGCATCAAGCAGCTTGGGATTTTTTGGAAATGGCCATGACCCATTTATCACACGATTACCCAGAGCATTTCCAGTTGCAACAGCACGGTAAAGCATGGCATTGGGTGAATAAGCCTTTAAACATTGATATTCATTTTACTTTTGGTGATGCAGCCACATTACCACTTGAGCCTTTTGAATTTATCGCTCGACAGGTACAAGGTGATATTGCCTTGCTTGATCAGCGTGATGGCGATTTATACATGGATGCCGGCATGATTACGGGACCAGCCGATTGGTCGCTGAATTTTGATGCAGGAATGAGTTTCAAACAATGGCATGCGCCTGTGCCACAACTTGCACATAACTTAGGGGTGTTTGATCGTGCCTTAAAATTTTTACTCAATATTCAGGTCGATCAACCATACCGTCGTTTGAACTGGACGATGACAATCAATCCACGTATGGATACTTCCTCTGAAACCTATCATTTATGGGGACATGAGCGAGCATTAGTTACCCAAGACAATGCCGGTGAATTGGTACATTTACGTGTTGAACTACAAATGATGCCGCGTTTAGCACGTAGTAATGCCTTGTTATTTAGTATTCGTACTTATCTGATAAGTCTGAATGATTTGGTAAAAAATCCAATTTGGGCAAGGCGTTTACATCGCGTGATTCGGGACTTGCCCGAGCCAATTGCCGACTACAAAGGCATTAGCCATTACCGAGAACCCTTGGTGCAATGGTTAAGTCAATTTGATGAATAAAATTAGTATTTTTAAAAAGGAAAATTAAGTATGGCAAATTTATGGCGTATTTCGGCATTGGCAGAACGTCACCGTCAATTGGGGTCGAAACTCGAAGACTGGAACGGGATGGGAACGGCATGGACTTATGACAGCAATACTGCTGATCATTACACTGCAATTCGGACTAAAGCAGGGTTGATGGATGTTTCGGGTTTAAAGAAAGTTCACTATGTTGGACCACATGCGGAAAGCCTATTGGAATATGCAACTTCACGAGATATTTCAAAACTCTATCCGGGTAAATCTGCTTATGCCAGCATGCTCAATGAAGAAGGCAGATTTGTGGATGATTGCGTGATTTATCGCACGGGTCCAAATTCATTTCTGGTTGTACATGGTACGGGAATAGGCTTAGAAATGCTGACTCGTTCTGCCATCGGGCGTCAGGTTGCAATTTTATTTGATGATGATTTACATGATTTATCGTTACAAGGCCCATTGGCCGTGGATTTTCTGGCAGAGTATGTTCCAGGTATTCGCGATTTGCCATATTTCCATCATATTCAAACACGTCTATTTAATTGTCCAGTCATGATTTCACGAACAGGTTATACGGGTGAACGTGGTTATGAAATTTTCTGTAAAGCCAATGATGCGCCTATAATTTGGGATACGATTTTAGAAAAAGGCAAAAGCTATGGCATTGTACCGTGCTCATTTGTCACGCTGGACTGGTTACGCGTAGAAAGCTATCTCTTGTTTTATCCTTACGATAACTCCGAATATTTTCCATTCAAAAATGAAAAATCAGGCGATACATTGTGGGAACTCGGGCTTGATTTTACCGTTTCACCGACCAAAGGAGAGTTTCGTGGTGGTTATGAACATAAGCGTTTAAAAGACAAAGAGCGTTTTAAGATTTATGGCGTAGTTTTAGACACTGAACAAGCGGCGGAAATGGGGGATACCCTATGGGATGGTGATACCCAAATAGGTGTAATTACCTGTGGCATGTATTCTCCGTTAAGCAAAAAGTCGGTTGCTATAGCCCGTGTTGATGTGCCTTATGCAGTAGATGGCAAAGCATTGACGGTAAAAGGTAGTTTAGACGTGACTGCTGAAACTCATAGCTTACCATTCGATGATCCACAAAAATTAAAGCGAACCGCAAAAGGCTAATTCGAATCAAAAAGAACAATCCTGTCAGAATTGGCAGGATTTTTTATAGCTATTTAAAAAAAGGAAATCAATTTAGAGAGCATCTCTACCTGTTTCACCCGTACGAATACGGATCACTTGTTCAAGTGCTGACACAAGAATTTTACCATCGCCAATTTTTCCAGTAGATGCAGCTTTGCTGATCGCATCAATGGTCGTTTCTACAGATGTATCATCCAAAGCAATTTCTAGTTTGACTTTGGGTAAAAAATCAATTTTATATTCGGCACCACGGTACATTTCGGTATGACCTTTTTGTCGTCCAACCCCTTTTACTTCAGTAACAGTTATGCCTTGAATGCCTAGTGCAGAAAGAGCCTCACGGACATCATCCAATTTAAATGGTTTTATCACTGCGGTGATCAATTTCATTTGATTCCCCTGATTGAAAGGTCAATAAGCTTGGGTTTACGAATTTGTCATCATCTCGTTTCCTCTTTTGTTATATAGAATTTAAGCAGGAAAAGTCTATATTTCTTTATAAAATTCAAAGACTTTTTTTAGGTACTTCTTTAGAGGTATAGGCGTCTTTGGACTTTTCTTATGGGTTTAGTTGAATATTTGAAGAGGTATATTTAGACGGTAAATCGTAGGGCAAAACTAACATTTTTTGCTTAATTTTGATGCATAAAAAATTCCTATCACGAATATTTTATTGGTTGTATTTTTATCTAGTTGAACAAAAAGACTTTTTTAGAATGGCATAAAGCTTGCTAATACAACATTACCCTTAATTTAGAAGGTAATGCCATGAATGAATCTAGTTTGTTTAAGATCAAAAACATACGTTTAATTGGACAAAAAACGTGTGAACTTTATATGGAAAATGTGGAAACCCTGTCGATTAAAGGCTGGGTCATTAATTGCAATGATGTATTTATTCACCAGTTTCACGAGCAGTTAAACAACTTGTGTCAGTCCGATAATCCATTTCAGTCTTTACTACAGTTAAAGCAATACCACAAAGTTGAAGTTCTATGTTAGGCCAAAAGTGATGCGTGGTATTGAAAGCAATACCACCATTTCCTAGTTTTTATGTTTTATATCTATAAAAGTTTCCTGATAAGAAAAAAAAATCCAAAAAACTATGGACGATTAGGAAAAATTAAACTATAAATTACTACTAAGAAAATTAATTTCCTGAAAGGAAACTTTTTCAATGCGAATTGTCATCATCCGTCATCACGTTTAGGACTTAACATTGAGGAATTCATTATGTCCCACGATCAAATCGAGCAATACATTTTAAAAATTAGTTGTCCTGCTGCTTCAGGCATTGTGTCTGCGGTATCAAGCTATTTAGCAGGTAATAATTGCTATATCAGTGAAATGTCACAATACGATGATGAAACAACCGGATATTTTTTTAGTCGCATCGTTTTTCGTTTTAATAACGGCAAAGGAAACATTGAGGAACTCAAGCAAAATTTTGGTGAGGTAGCAGAAAAATTTGCCATGAATGCAAGCTTTTATGACAAAAATAATCCGATGAAAGTTTTAATTATGGTCAGTAAGTTTGATCATTGTTTGCTGAATTTATTGTATCGCCATCATAAGGGCGAACTGGATTTTCAGATCACAGCCATTGTGTCTAATCATCTAGATTTACGACCAATTGCTGAACGTGAAGGCATTCGCTTCATCTATTTGCCCGTAACCAAAGACACTAAGCAGCAGCAAGAGCAACAATTGCTCGACATCGTGGATGAAACCGGTACGGAACTGGTAATTTTAGCGCGTTATATGCAAATCCTTTCCAATAATTTATGCACACAGCTTTCTGGTCGTGCCATTAATATTCACCATTCGTTTTTACCAGGTTTTAAAGGTGCTAAACCCTATCATCAAGCCTATGAGCGTGGAGTTAAATTGATTGGTGCAACAGCACATTTTGTGACCAGTGATTTAGATGAAGGGCCAATCATTGAGCAAGAAGTACAACGTGTTGACCATGCTTATTTGCCAGATGATTTAGTTTCTGTTGGCCGTGATACCGAAACCGTGGCGTTATCTAAAGCAGTAAAATATTTTGTTGAGCACCGCGTATTTATGAATGATGATCGTACGGTGGTGTTCAAATGAGCTTGGGCCTATTACAACAAGATGATGACAAAATCATTGATGGTAAAACCACAGCACAGCAGGTTCTAGACGAAGTCAAATACGAAGTTGTCAAAATGAAACAGCAGGGTATTGAACCATGTTTAGCGGTGATTTTGGTCGGTGAAGATCCTGCAAGTCACGTATATGTCCGTAACAAAGTCGAAAAAGCTGCATTTGTTGGCATGCGTTCTTTGGAGTTTCGTTTTGAAGTTGATCTGAATCAAGAACAATTACTTGCCAAAATTGATGAACTCAATGCCGATACCCGTGTACATGGCATTTTAGTGCAGTTGCCTTTGCCAAAACATATTAATGAAACCGATGTATTACAACGTATCGATCCCCAAAAAGATGTCGATGGTTTTCATAGTGAAAATGTCGGGGGATTGAGCCAAGGTCGTGATGTGCTTACCCCATGCACACCAACGGGTTGCATCCGTCTGCTAAAGGACAGTTTGGGTGATGATCTGAGTGGCTTACATGCGGTGGTGGCTGGACGTTCCAATATTGTCGGTAAGCCTATGGCAGCTTTGCTTTTAAAAGAAAACTGTACAGTTACGATAGTTCATTCCAAGACTAAAAATATACAGCAAGTGTGCCAGCAGGCCGACATTCTTGTCGCAGCGGTAGGGCGTCCAAAAATGATCAATGCATCTTATGTTAAAGCTGATGCGGTGGTGATTGATGTTGGGATTAACCGAATTCTGGAAAATGGCAAAAATCGTTTGGTAGGCGATGTCGACTTCGATGATGTACTGCCAATCGTAAGTGCTATCACCCCTGTACCAGGTGGAGTAGGGCCGATGACTATTGCTTATTTAATGAAAAATACCTTGCATGCTGCCAAGTTGCAGCACGCTGAATTGTAAAACGAAATTATCCGAATGATCACAGGCGTTTGAAACGCCGCGGAGGAATGTACCCATGCCTTTTGGTCTACTGAAGTATGGATTGAGCCATGAATATCCTGTGGAAGTGGATTTGCCTCCACCCAAGGAACTCAAAACTCATTATGACATTGTCATTATTGGGGCAGGCGGGCATGGTTTAGCCATCGCATATTACTTGGCAAAATATCATGGCATTACAGACATTGCCGTGTTGGAAAAATCTTATCTGGGCAGTGGCAATATTGCGCGAAATACTGCGGTTATTCGCTCGAATTACCTTACCTCCGAAGGGGTAAAGTTTTATGCCGAGTCAGTAAATTTATTTAAAAATCTGTCCAATGAATTCAATTTCAACATTATGTATTCTGAGCGTGGACAGTTGACTCTGGCACATACAGATTCTACGGTCAGAGCCTTTCGCCAGCGTGCTGAAGTCAATAAACATTTTGGTGGCCGTACTGAAATGATCGACCGCCAACAGATTAAAGAATTGGTACCTTGCCTGAATCTTGACCCGGCACATCTGCCTGTCTTGGCGGGTTTATGGCATATTGACGGGGCGACTGCACGCCATGATGCCGTAGCATGGGGCTATGCCAAAGAAGCAGCAAAGCGTGGGGTGGAAATTCATCAGCTCACAGAAGTTAAAGATTTTGTTGTAGAAAAAAATAAGGTCGTCGCAGTGAAAACCAACCGAGGCACTATACAGTGTGGTTGTATCGTACAAGCGATTGCAGGTTCCTCTTCTATTTTAATGAACAAACTGAATATCCGCGCTCCAATTCATACCTTCCCTTTACAAGCTATGGTGTCACAGCCATTTAAACCGTTTATTAATCCATTGGTGAGTTCATCTGCATTGCATTGTTATGTACAGCAAACCAGTCGAGGGGAAATTGTATTTGGTGGCGGTTCTGATCCGTATCCCTTGTACAACACGCGTTCAACACTCGATTTAAAAGAAAGCTTGCTGGCACATGCTATTGAAATGTTCCCATTTATGGCAAATGTGAAATTAATGCGGCAATGGGCAGGCATTACTGATATGACACCCGACTATAGTCCGATTATGGGGAAATCACCCTATGACAATTATTATCTCGATGCTGGATGGGGAACTTGGGGGTTTAAGGCCACACCAATTTGCGGAAAAACTATGGCAGAGCTGGTTGCGACTGGTCGTACACCTGAGTTGATTAAACCGTTTGCGCTAGAACGCTTTAGTCGTTTTCAGCAAGTCAATGAAATGGGCGCCACTGCGGCCAGCCACTAGGGAGTAGATTACATGAAAATTATGCATTGTCCTTTAAATGGCCCTCGTAATATCAGCGAATTTACCTATGGCGGCGAACTCAAGGAAATGATTGATCAAAACACTTGCAGTGACGAGGCATGGGCAGATTATGTGTTCAATACTCGAAATATTGCTGGTGTTGTCCTCGAATGGTGGATGCATACACCAAGCAGTTACTGGTTCATCGCTGAACGTCATACTGTGACCGATAAAATTTTAAGAACCTTTGATGCCAAAGCGTTATTTTCACAACGCATTGATTTCTCTGCCCCTGAAGCGACAGCAACTGTAGTACATAAGGAGTCATTAACATGAGTAAAAGTGAAACTTTACAACGACTGCCTTTACCTTATGGCTGTTTAATTGACCGTCAAAGAACCATTGAGTTTGAATTTGATCAGCAAAAATTTACGGGTTTTGCCGGTGACAGTATTGCCAGTGCCTTACTTGGGCAACAGCGTTGGGTAATGTCACGTTCATTTAAATATCATCGCCCTCGTGCACCTTTGACTCTAGCGGGTCAAGACGCCAATACCTTGATTCAATTGCCACATGAGGCCAATGTATTAGCGGATACCACTGAAATCAGCACAAATCTAATAGTATCGGGTCAGAATTTTTCGGGCAGCTTATTGAAAGACAGTAATGCTTCTTTAGGGAAGTTTTCAAAATTTATGCCAGTCGGATTTTATTATCGTTCATTTTTCAAACCCAAAGGAGTCTGGAAACTTTGGGAACCTTTAATCCGAAAAAAAGCGGGCTTGGGCATTGTGGATTTAAATTTTCAGCCTGAGTATTACGATAAAGCTTATTTATTTACAGATGTTGCGGTGATTGGCGCTGGACCAGCAGGGTTACAAGCGGCATTAAGTGCAGCCAACGAGGGTGCAAACGTCTTATTAATTGAGCAAGAGAAAATTCTTGGCGGTAGTTTGAACTATGCACGGTTCGATTTGTCAGGTAAAAAAGCGGCTGAGTTACGTGCCAAGCTGGTCAGTGCTGTTGAGCAACATGGCAACATTACGGTGATGAAA
Organism: Acinetobacter sp. S40; assembly: GCF_016624705.1. Lineage (NCBI taxonomy): Bacteria > Pseudomonadati > Pseudomonadota > Gammaproteobacteria > Moraxellales > Moraxellaceae > Acinetobacter > Acinetobacter sp. S40. Next base: position 403,299 of record NZ_JACVTU010000002.1, on the reverse strand, counting down.
CAAGCAGTATGTAATGCATGGTTTACTGATCACTATTTACCAGTAATTCAAGGCAAACGTATGTATAAAGTACGTGCTAAACAATGTGTGGTGGCAAGTGGCAGTTTTGATCAGCCTGTTGTGTTTCGCAACAATGATTTACCAGGAGTGATATTAACCAGTGCAGCGCAAAGACTAATCAAATTATACGCGGTCAAGCCAGGTCAGCGCATTGTGATGCTGACTGGGAATGATGATGGTTACTATGCTGCATTAGATTTTATTGAAGCGGGTTTAAATGTTGAGGCTTTGGTTGATTTACGCGCAACGACCGCCAATGAAAGCTTGCAGCAAGCGGTACAGCAAAAAATTCAATGCTATATGAACAGTACGGTTTATGAAGCTTTTCATGATAAAAGCATGCATCGTGTAACGGGTGTGGAAATTCGCAATATTATCAGTGAGGGGCAAGTTGGTAATGTCATCAACAAGCTGGAATGCGATGTTTTATGCATGTCTTCTGGTTATATGCCTGTTTATCAATTGTTGTGTCAGGCGGGGGGCAAACTGAGTTATGACGAGCAAAAAGCTGAATTTAATATTTCAGACTTGCCTCAAGGCTTACATGTCGTAGGTTCAGTCAATGGCGTGCATCATATTGAAAATGTATTAAATGATGCACAGTACACTGCACGCTTGGCTGTGGCTCAAGCTTTAGGACAGGATATACAGCAAGATCAGCCCAAAATGCTCCATGAGGCAGCAGTAAACTTTCCATGGCCGATTTTTGAACACCCAAAAGGCAAAGAGTTTGTTGATTATGATGAAGATTTACAAATCTGCGATATCGTGAATGCTACTAAATGTGGTTATAGAGATGTGCAATTGGTGAAACGGTTTTCAACCGTGGGAATGGGGCCATCGCAAGGACGTCATTCGGCTTTGCCTACAGCCCGATTGGTGGCAAAGTCGACTCAGCGCAGCATGAGTGAAACGGGTGTAACGACAGCGCGTCCGCCATTTACTGTTGAAAAACTGGCGCATGTGGCAGGACGTGGTTTTGAACCATATCGACAAACAGCCATGCACAGCCGACATGTTGAAGCTGGTGCGAAAATGATGCCCGCTGGCAATTGGCAACGTCCAGCCTTTTATGGAAACCCAGATGAACGACTAAAAAATATAGCAGATGAAGTCAATAATGTACGCCAGAATGTCGGCATTATTGATGTCTCAACATTAGGTGGTCTGGATGTTCGTGGGCCAGACAGTGCCGAATTTCTAAATCGACTTTATACCTTTGGTTTTGCCAAATTGCCAGTCGGAAAAACCCGTTATGCTGTCATGGCAAATGAGCATGGGGTCGTGATTGATGATGGTGTGGCAGGACGTTTAAGCGAAAATCATTTTTATGTGACCGCCACCACCAGTGGGGTAGATCGTATTTACCAGCAAATGCTGAAATGGAATGTACAGTGGCGTTTAAATATTGACATTACGAATGTGACTACAGCATTGGCCGCCGTTAATATTGCTGGGCCCAAATCGCGTGAAGTGATGAGACAAATTTGCCATGATGTCGATTTATCCAACGAGGCATTTCCATATTTGGGACTCCGTGAGGGAACCATTTATGGTATTCCTGTGCGTATTTTACGCGTTGGCTTCGTGGGCGAGTTGGGCTATGAAATTCATTTCCCGGCACGTTATGGGGAGTTTATGTGGGATAAACTCATCGAAGCAGGTAAGCCTTTCAATATGAAACCATTCGGAGTAGAAAGTCAGCGTTTATTACGTTTAGAAAAAGGCCACATCATTATTAGTCAAGATACCGACGGTATGACTCATCCTCTAGAAGTTGATTTAGGCTGGGCTGTCGCGCGTAATAAACCATGGTTTGTTGGTAAGCGTTCAATTGCGATTTTAGAAGCACAACCGTTGAAACGTAAACTGGTATCTTTTGTTTTGGATAAATCTCAAGAGCAGCCACTTGAAGGGCATCTTGTACTTGAGGGCGAAAATATTTCAGGCAATATCACGTCCTGCGAATATTCACCTACCGTGGACAAAATTATTGGAATGGCGTATGTCGGGATTAATCAAAGTGAAGTTGGACAACAATTTCCAATCCGTGTTGAGAATCGTGCCGTTGTACTTGCGACAGTCGTCAAAGCCCCGTTTTACGATCCACAAAACCAACGTCAGGAGGTTTAAGCCATGCAAAATTTATATCATGCACAGCGCAGTCCGATTGCTAAAACAGTTCCTACCTCACTTTACCAAGCTTTTGGTCAGGGTAAAATGTTTCTGAAAGATGACTCTATAGATGCCAAATGGCAGATTCAAAAATCTGCCATTATAGATTTAACAAACCTTTCTCGAGTGGGTTTTCGTGGAGCTGATACGGCAAATTATTTGAGTAGTTTTGGATTTTATTTACCAGAAGTCCCAAACTTTGCTTTACAACAGGCCGATGGGAGTTGGGTTGCGCGTTTATCTGCGACAGAATATTTATTGTTAGGTTCACTCACCGATTTTGGTGAAAGAATCAATCAGTTAGAAAATGGCTGGACAATGGATGATCGTGCAAATTATTTATTGCCCCGACAGGACAGCCATGCATGGTTACAACTGACTGGGGAAACTGCGGCTTGGGTGATGGCAAAACTCTGTGGAGTTGATCTATCCAGTGAAGTTTTTGCTATAGGACAAATTGCGCAAACCTCTGTTGCTCGGGTCAATGCGATTGTGATTAATGTGAGTGATACCCAAACGCAAAAATTCGATATTCTTTGTGACCGAATGGCTGCTCTATATTTGTGGGAAGTTTTGCAAGATGCCATTACTGAATTTGATGGTAAGGCGGTGGGCATAGAAGGGCTATTGTAAGCTGTTTACTCATTTCAAAACAAAATTGGTATAGATTAAGGTCTATGCCTTTTTTTATTTAAATAAAGAGTGGAAATGGTACATCTTTGCAGTCTGGATTAATTCGTGTGATTCTAAAAATATTGTAATTGAATAAGAAGCAATTGATTTGAGAAATCAATTAAATCTAGCTCAGATATCTTATATGAACAGATTTACAGGCATGGCCAATACATTTTAGCTTAAATAAAAAAGCCTGAGATCTATCTCAGGCTTTTATTAAATCTGGTTAATCATTATAAGCGCGTTCATTGTGATCGCTAATATCTAAGCCACGTTGTTCTGCTTCATCAGATACGCGTAAACCCATTGTTTTATCAATGATTTTCATAATTATAAAAGTGAGCACACCGCAGTATACGATTGTTAAAAGAATACTTGAAACTTGTGCGATTAATTGACTCATGACATTTACATCCTGATTGCCTCCCAAGGCAGGAATACAAAAAATACCGGTCAAAATACAGCCAACCATTCCACCGACACCATGTAAGGCAAAGACATCGAGGGCATCGTCAAAACCAAATTTGCGTTTTAAACCCGTCACAGCAAAGAAACAGCAAATACTGGTGATGATACCTATGGCTATTGCACCTAATGGCCCTACATAAGCGGCGGCAGGTGTAATACCAACCAATCCAGCAATTGCACCAGATGCTAGACCTAAAGATGTAACATGTTTAAGCACCATTTTTTCTATTAGCATCCAGCCAAAAATACCACCACACGTTGCAAGCATTGTGGTGAGTAAAACCAGCCCGGCTGTAGTATTCGCAGCTAATGCAGAACCTACATTAAAACCAAACCAGCCTGCCCACAGCAGTGCCGCACCAATCATGGTATATACCAAATTATGTGGCGGCATGGCAGTCGTTGGCCAGCCACGGCGTTTACCTAACACGATTGCACCTACCAGAGCAGCCACACCAGAATTAATATGAACGGCTGTACCCCCTGCAAAATCTAGTACTCCCCAATTGTGCATAATTGCACCAGGTCCACCCCAAACCATGTGTGCCAAGGGTCCATATACTAAAATGAGCCACAATGCACCAAAAAGTACAGCCGCACCAAATTTAATACGTTCCGCATATCCACCCAATGCGATACAGGGTGTAATCATCGCAAAAGTTAGGCCAAAAGTCGCCAAAACATATTCAGGTACGCCTGCAACAAGTGTCTGGTCATTTATATTTGCAAAAAATGCTTTGCTTAGCCCTCCCACAAAACTATTTATATTTAAAGCACCTTCAGTCATATTGGTGGTATCTGCGACAAAGCTATAAACAAACGCCACCCATAAAATACCGACCACGCTGGCAACCGCAAAAAATTGTGAAAATATAGAGAGGACGTTTTTTGCACGAATCATTCCCCCATAAAACAGTGCTAATCCTGGAATGAACATGATTAGAACTAAAATAGCCGATGTCATAATCCATACTGTAGATGCGGCGTCAAACGGGGCATCGGCAGCAAAACAGTAAGTGGGTAAGATTATCAGGCAACCGAGTAGCATTTTTTTCAACGCATAGGAAATCATGCATTTACTCCCATATTCTAAAAAAGGTTTGTCATTTCATATCGCCTTCAGACGAAGGAATTTTTATATTCCTTTAGGGAATATTAATTTCTTTTTATTAAAGCAATTCTTATACCATGATTGTTTTTTAGACCATAAATATGTAATTGATTGTTTTATAATACTTTTTGTTTTGAATTAAGCGGAATTAATTTCTGATGTGGTCAATATTGAGACATTTATATGTAATGTACAGGGGTTTTAATATCGCCATTTAGGGTGAGATGTTTTGTCTTAACCACCATTCACCGCAAATGGCATTAATTCATTCTTCACTTGGCCCATAATTCATGACAGAGAGTAGGCGAATAGGAACTTTGATTAGTTTTTCTGGGCCATGGGGAATTTCGCCTTCTAATGTCAGGCAATCCCCCGGCTGCATGTGGAAGACTTCATGGCCATGTCGATACATCAATTCACCTTCGACCAAATACAACATTTCAGTACCAGGATGGGCAAAAGTTGGAAACTCTTCACTGGCGTCATCCATGCTGACCAAATAAGCCTCGAAATTTTTACGAGGGCCTCTTGAATGGGTCATCAGTTGATAGGTATGACCTTTTTCTGTACCGCGACGCACCACTTCCATACCTTCGCCCGACTTCACCAACATGGCATGGCTTTCTTGTTGGTCATATTGGGTAAATAAAGTAGACATGGGAACGCCTAGGACTTCACACAAACGGCTAAGTGTTTCAAGACTGGTAGATACCTGAGCATTTTCGATTTTGCTTAACATCCCTTGGCTAATTCCAGCAATCTGTGCAACTTCCGATAACTTTAAACCTTGTGCTTGGCGAAGACGCTTAATTTGAATACCGATGTATTGTTCCAGCTTCAAGCTGTTCTTTATTTGTCTCATTATGGTTCAACTCTGCACTGTTTTTGATAGTTCATTTTGTAGGATTTTACTAAAAACATGTTGGTCATGTTGGAAAAATTAAAAATCATTTTAAGAAAATAATATTCTCTATAGGAATATTAATAACTTATTCTCATTCGACCTTCTTTTAAGGCAATTTTCACAAAGTTGGCAAGAGATTTGCTTTCTCATTAGTAAATAAAATTTCTTGCTATGAAACTTGTGTTGATGTAAAAGTATATCCATGCAGTTTTCAAGCCAAACATAATTTTTGTCATATCAGGAGTATGTCAAATGTTGCAGCAGGCTATTAAGGAAACGATTGATCATGACAATGTCATTAATCGTCCAATGTACCGTCCCGAAGTGCAAAAGGTGATTGACCAATTTCATTTGAAATATGTGTTGGCTCAGTTTGTTGACATTCATGGGGCAGCAAAAACTAAATCGGTACCCATTTCTGGATTAAAAGCAATTGAAAAAGATGGGGTTGGTTTTGCTGGTTTTGCCATTTCAGGAATGGGCATGCAACCCCATGGCCCTGATTTTATGGTGAAAGGGGATTTATCTTCTTTAACGCCAGTACCATGGCAACCGGGCTATGGGCGTGTGGTATGCGAAGGTCATGTCAACGGTCAACCGCATCCTTATGACACACGGTATGTACTGCGTAAGCAGGTGGAACGTTTGAGCGTAAAGGGCTGGACTTTGAATACAGGTCTGGAACCTGAGTTTAGTCTGTTTCGCCGTGGTGAAGATGGAAAACTCAAGGCTGTAGATGATTCGGACAATCTAGATAAGCCTTGTTACGACTATAAAGGTTTATCTCGTTCTCGTGAGTTTTTGGAACGTTTGACTGAAGCCTTAATTCCCGTAGGTTTTGATATTTACCAAATTGACCATGAAGATGCCAATGGCCAGTTTGAAATTAACTATACCTATAGCGATGCCATGAATTCGGCTGATATGTTTACCTTCTTCCGTATGGCTGCAGGGGAAATTGCTAATGATCTCGGCATTATTTGTTCATTTATGCCAAAACCCGACCCGAAACGTGCTGGCAATGGCATGCATTTTCATCTCTCTATCGGTAGCGATGAATCAAGCAATTTGTTTCATGATCCAAGTGACCCAAGTGGTATGGGCTTATCGAAAATGGCCTATCACTTTATTGCTGGCTTATTGGCACATGGCCCTGCTTTATGTGCATTTTGTGCTCCAACGGTCAACTCTTATAAACGTTTAGTTGTCGGTCGTTCTTTGTCAGGAGCGACTTGGGCGCCGGCTTTTCTTGCATATGGTTCAAATAACCGTTCAGCCATGGTTCGTATTCCGTATGGACGTATTGAATTACGCCTACCCGATGCCGGCTGTAACCCATATTTGGTGTCGGCAGCAATTATTGCGGCTGGTCTAGATGGTATTGAGCGTGAACTTACTCCTCCACCTGCATGTAATGAAAATCTCTATACCTTGGGCTTAGAGGAAATTGCTGCCCGTGGAATTGCGACCTTACCGCAATCTTTAAAAGAAGCCGTAGAAGCTCTAAAAGCTGATCCATTATTTAGAGAAACATTAGGTGCAGAAATTGTCGATGAATTCATTGAACAAAAAAGCATGGAGTGGGTGGAATATTGCCGCCATGTCTCTGACTGGGAAATTCAACGTTATACCGAGTTTTTCTAAGAACTCTACAACCCAATAAATGAAGATGAAATGATTGGAGAAATCACATGTGTGGAATCGTTGGCTTATATTTAAAAAATCCTGCTCTTGAGTCTCAACTTGGTAAATTATTTGAACCGATGTTGGAGTCGATGACAGGTCGTGGTCCTGACAGTGCAGGATTTGCGATTTATGGTGATGAAGTGCAAGACGGTTGGGTCAAATTGACTTTGCAAAGTACTGACGAAGATTTTAACTGGCAGGCTTTTGCAGAAAAATTACAAGCAAAATTGGGCACAGGTTTTGACTGGTTTCAAAATGCCACTGCTGCGGTAATGAAAGTTGAATCAGATGAAATGACTGTACGGGCGACGATAGTCGAATTGGCACCCCAGCTCAAAATTATGAGTGCAGGACAAAGCATTGAAATTTTAAAAGGCATGGGTTTACCTGTTGAAATTTCTGAACGGTTTGGACTTGCCACTATGAAAGGTAGCCATATTATTGGGCATACCCGTATGGCAACAGAAAGTGCCGTGACGATGGAAGGTAGTCATCCATTTTCAACAGGTGCAGATTTGTGCTTAGTCCATAATGGTTCATTGTCAAATCACGCACGATTACGTCAAGAGTTAAAACGTGAAGGCATTACTTTTGAAACAGATAATGATACGGAAGTGGCGGCTGGTTATCTGACCTGGCGTTTACAACAAGGCGATAATTTGGAGCAAGCCTTGAATCATGCACTTGATGATTTAGATGGATTCTTTACTTTTGCAATTGGTACTCGTGATGGTTTTGCGGTAATTCGGGATCCGATTGCTTGCAAACCAGCAGTGTTAGCTGAAACAGACGACTATGTAGCGATGGCTTCAGAATATCAGGCATTGGCATCCCTACCGAATATCGATAAAGCCAAAGTATGGGAACCAGAGCCCGCTACTTTATACGTTTGGGAACGTAGCGCATAACAACATTTGCAAAATGAGGAGAATCAAATGAATACAGTATTGGCAAAAATCGAACACGTTAGCAAAAACACATATGATTTAAACCATGACAGCATTCGTGAGTTAAATCAGGCGCTTCATAACAGTGAAGTTGTGGCAGAAATAAAAAACTGGACAGTAAAAAATCCCGGGGGGCAACACAATATAGCGGTGGGGATTAACGCACCGATTAAAGTCACTATTGAGGGGCATGCTGGTTATTATTGCGCAGGTATGAATCAAGAAGCAGATATTGTAGTGAATGGCAATGTTGGCGTAGGCGTTGCAGAAAACATGATGTCAGGTTCAGTCCATATTAAAGGCAATGCATCACAAGCCGCAGGTGCAACTGCGCATGGGGGAACTTTGATTATTGAAGGTGATGCAGGCGCTCGTTGCGGCATTTCCATGAAAGGGGTAGACATTATTGTTGGTGGCAGCATTGGACATATGAGCTGTTTCATGGGACAGGCTGGTCGTTTGGTGGTCTGTGGAGATGCTGGAGATGCCTTAGGTGACTCACTTTATGAAACTCGTATTTATGTCAAAGGTAGTGTGAAGTCTTTAGGTTCTGACTGTATCGAAAAAGAAATGCGTCAGGAACATGTGGCTGAACTTGCAGAACTCTTAGAAAAAGCAGGCTTCAACGAAGATCCAACGGCATTCAAACGTTATGGTTCAGCACGTCAGCTTTATAACTTCAAAGTTGACAATGCATCGGCTTATTAAAACGTATCGGAGAATACAACATGACTCAATCAACTACACAATTTGAACCTGTACTACGTGAATCCGCTACATTTGACCGTTTAACGATTCAGGAAATTCAACGTGCTGCTGCCACAGGAATTTATGACATTCGTGGAGGAGGAACTAAACGTCATCTTCCGCACTTCGATGATTTACTTCTGCTTGGTGCAAGTATGTCACGCTACCCATTAGAAGGTTATCGTGAAAAATGCGGAACTGATGTGGTGTTAGGGACTCGTTTTGCAAAAAAACCAATCCACTTGAAAATTCCTGTAACCATTGCGGGTATGAGTTTTGGGGCATTATCAGCCAATGCAAAAGAGGCTTTAGGTCGTGGTGCATCTGTCGTAGGAACATCCACCACAACGGGTGATGGGGGGATGACGCCAGAGGAACGGGGTCATTCAGAAACACTGGTTTATCAATATTTACCATCACGTTATGGTATGAACCCAGATGATTTACGTAAAGCTGATGCCATTGAAATTGTTCTGGGACAAGGTGCAAAACCAGGTGGTGGCGGTATGTTACTTGGTATGAAAGTGACTGAACGTGTAGCGGGTATGCGTACCTTACCTGTAGGTGTCGATCAACGCTCTGCGTGTCGTCATCCAGACTGGACGGGGCCAGATGATCTAGCCATTAAGATTGCGGAAATTCGCGAAATCACGGATTGGGAAAAACCGATTTACGTGAAAATTGGGGCAAGTCGTCCATATTATGATGTCAAACTGGCTGTAAAAGCAGGTGCAGATGTGATCGTTTTGGATGGCATGCAAGGTGGAACAGCAGCCACGCAAGAAGTGTTTATTGAACATGTGGGTATTCCAATTTTACCTGCCATTCCTCAAGCTGTTCAGGCACTCCAAGAAATGGGTATGCATCGTAAAGTACAGTTGATCGTTTCTGGTGGTATTCGTACCGGTGCCGATGTTGCCAAAGCAATGGCACTCGGTGCAGATGCAGTCGCAATTGGTACAGCTGCGCTTATTGCACTGGGTGATAACCACCCACGCCTCAATGAAGAATTGAAAAAAATCGGTTCGGCTGCGGGTTATTATGATGATTGGCAAAATGGTCAAGATCCGGCAGGGATTACTACACAAAACCCTGAATTGGCAAAAAATCTTGATCCGATTGAGGGGGGGCGCCATTTGGCAAATTACTTACGCGTCTTGGTGTTGGAAGCCCAAACAATGGCACGTGCTTGTGGTAAATCGCATCTGCATAATCTTGACCCTGAAGATTTAGTTGCTTTGACTGTTGAAGCAGCAGCAATGGCACGTGTGCCCTTAGCTGGAACAAACTGGGTTCCGGGACATTTGGGAGGATAAGCGCTTAAATAACAACAGGTCGCAATATATGCTATCGCGTGAATAAGGAACGCATAGCATATATCGCCTTGTAATTTGAGTCATTAAAAGCAAACTATAGAATATATAAGCTAACACGCTTGAATTTATACAGTTGTGTTTCCACCTATCATATTCTGTGGCTAATTCTCTAAATGATTGTAAGCTATGAAAAAGATAGAAGAATGAACGATATGATTTATCATGATGGTCGTTTTGAGTGATTAATAAAAAAACTTTATTGCTTTGACTAAGCTCGCGTCCTTTAACCAAATTAATTTTAGAGATTTAAAAATTTTGTTTAAATTCAGGTTGCTCTCATCGTGTTTTTAACATGATTTGTTTAGACAATTTAAAATTAATTCTGGCTATGTAATAACAGCTAAACATAGATGATGAAAGATACCGTTTTTTATTAACGGATCGAATCATGTCAAGCTTTAAAATAAATACACTTTTATTATCACTAATTTCATGTTCAGTTTTTTTTACGGGGTGTAATGATAGCCATTCTTCTGATGATGACGTCAGCGTAAATCAGGAAACTCCAGCAGCTCCAAAGGGCGTGGGATACGAAGATACTGCTCCATTAGCATTGAACATAACACCAATTGTAGATTCCTGGATAACCAACCAACGCGGTGATGCACGTTATGCAACGGTCAAAACAAATGCGGGAGTGAGAGTTTTAAGTGGTTTTCTTGATGTATGGACCCCATCAAGCCTATTTGTAGATGCAGGCGTTTCTGCACAAGCCCAAGATGGATTTCCTGCCGTTACCCAATCAAACTGGACGGGTTTACCTGCCGATTCTACAGATGGCAGCAAAAAAAATGCTGATGTACTCAATTACAATATTAATTACTCTGTCCAGACCACTCATAACCGAACAGAAGAGGATGCTATAAGGGCCTATCTAGATGATAGACGTGGAAAAAGTTATAGCGTAACTACAGGCATGGGAGCATTGACTGATCCTTGGCGAGCATTAACTGGGCAAACTACTACAATAAACTCCGTGCCAAGTGATGCAAATCAAGTGAAATATGATGATAAAGGCAATAATACAGGACTGACTACAGCTGAAGGAAATACAAATTTTGGTAAAGTTGTAGAATTTATTCAGGCCATGGGAAATAACTCTTCAACTGAACCTGCAAAACGTTTTTATAAATATGCACGTCCATATCGCTGGAGTACAGATGTTATCGTTGTGTCTAGTTTAGAATCGGCAAAAAGCAGCACTCCCTCAACAGATGGTGGTTTCCCTAGTGGTCACACCGCTGAAGCTGGTCGTAATGCAATTGCTATGGCTTATCTGGTTCCACAACGCTATCAAGAAATCATAGCCAGAGGTATGGATCTGGGGGATTCTCGTATTATTGCAGGTATGCATTCTGCGCTTGATGTGATTGGTGGAAGACTTCAGTCTATTGCTGCCGATGTTGCAAATCTCAATGCTATGACGCAAGCAGAAAGAAAAGAAGCATACTCGCAAGCCCAGACACAACTGATGAAAGCAACCAATACTTCCACCTTTGAGGAATTCTACGCTTTATCCAAAACGCCTTATGATACCAATGATCGATTCGCTGATCTTGAAAAATTAAAAAAACAAGTTGATCAGTGGATGACCTATGGATTTAACCAGATTAGCGATAAAACTAAAACTGCAACGGTACCGAAAGGTGCTGAAATCTTACTTGAAACACGGTTCCCTTATTTGAGTGCAGAACAACGTCGTGTAGTTTTAAAATCAACGGCATTAGCCTCAGGCTATCCTGTTATGGATGATACCGAGGGATATGGGCGCTTAAATTTATTCAAAGCAGGAGGTGGGTATGGCAATTTTAACGGAGATGTGTATCTAACGATGGATGCTGATTTAGGTGGCTTTAACCAATATGATCAGTGGAATAATGATATTACAGGTGAAGGTAAACTTACCAAACTAGGCACAGGAACCTTGGCATTAGCAGGAAACAACGCATTTACAGGAGGAATCGATCTTAAACAGGGCAGTCTTGAATTATCATCTGAGAATGCCGCTGGCCAAGGTGATATTTATATGCATGAAAACAGCAGACTTAATATTAATGCCACCAAGACAGTGAATGTTTCTGGTAATTTAACTCAGCTTTCAGGAACTATGCTCAATGTTAACTTGCAGTTAAATACATTGCCTGCGATTCAGGTTGGTAAGACAGTCACTTTAAATGGAACATTACAGCTAATAACAAAGACCAATTTACCAACAGGAACATACACTGTTTTATCAGCCAAAAAACTTCAAGGAAGCTTTAAAAAAGTGACATTGAATGGAAAAGATATCACTGCAAATTATCAAAATAATAGCGTGGTATTTACAGTCTCATAAACCAGTTTTATTGGGTCGTGACCATGCTCTAAAATAGATGACAGGATTTCTTTTAAAACCGAGTGAAGCAATGAGCTCGGTTTTTTCATCTATTAAAAAATAGTAGCACTGGATCGTTAATGCATTATTGATTGAAGTGTTTTATCCGTCGCTAGAAAACTTAGCGAATTTGGTGATTTTTTAATACCGTAAAAAAGGGAGTTTGTATGTTAACTTCTGACGGCAATGGTAGACTCATTAATCTTTGGGCTTCCTCTGGAGCAATGCCTAAATTGATAAAAAGAGTTTCTATTACTAGATTAAAATAATCCTGATCCACCGCTTCTGTTAGAATCGTTTCCAATGAGTAATAAGCAGAACCGAGAAAAATATCGCGGGAAACTCGATAATCCTTAATAATGACTAACCCTAGATCGTGTGCTTTTTTTAAATCTCGAGTTAGATACCGTGAAATATTTCTACCACGAAGAGTAAATCTTGGCCCTACGCTGGTAATTAACTGTCCCCAAACTGGATAACGTGTTGCAGAGCGTAAGTATAATTTTGTGGCTAACATAACTCGTTCAAGAGGATGATCAAATTGAAAAATAATAGGCTCAATAATATCTAATATCTCGTCACTCATCTGTATTGCAAGTTCAGTAAGTAATTCATTCGTCGAAGTAAAATAATTATAAAACGTACCTCTAGATACACCCGCATGTTTGACGAAATCATCAATCAACAAATTTTGTTCGGCAGGCACTTGGCAATATAGATCAAGTGCAGAAACCATTAAATGATTTTTCATTTTTTGCTTTTTTTCTAAGCCAACTCTACTTCGGTGATCCAATTTGGCCTCTTTAAACGCTTTAAGCTATGTCTTTGAAATCATAAATATATTAACTAAATTCCTGCATAAATCCAAAAATTAATATCTATGTATCTTATATAAAAATAAAAGTTTTTAAAAATCATAAACATAAGTAAATTAACTTTAAATTTTAGAAAAATACTTGACAAATAAGATGATTAAATCAAATATGACGATATGTCATAATGACAAAATGTCAATTAACAAAAAAGGAAATTTAAGCATGAAGCTGGTCCGATTTGGTACACAAGGAAATGAGAAGCCAGGGATAATTGATGGCACTGGTTGCATCCGAGATGTTTCAACGATTCTTCCAGATTGGAGCCCCGAATGGCTAAACAATGAGAAATTAACCACTCTGCAACAACTCGATTTAGAAACATTTCCAATTGTAAGTAAGGATGAACGTCTAGGTATGCCAGTCACGGGTGTGCGTCAGTTTGTCGCCATTGGGCTGAATTATGGTGAACATGCTCGAGAAGCGGGGATGGAGTTACCAAACGAACCTGTAGTTTTTCTAAAAGCCATCACTTCTCTTAGTGGCCCCTACGATGCTGTGGTCTTACCGCCAAACTCATTAGCTACTGATTGGGAGCTAGAACTTGGTTTTGTGATTAGCAAGACCGCCAAAAATGTACCTCAAGCGGAAGCTTTAGAATATGTAGCAGGGTATTGTCTTGCCAATGATGTTTCTGAACGCGAATGGCAATTGAAACGTAATGGACAATGGGGAAAGGGCAAAAGCTTTGATACGTTTGGTCCAATTGGCCCGTGGCTGGTGACAAGTGATGAATTAACTGATCCTCAAAATATTCAATTTTCATTAAAGGTCAATGATGAGGTCATGCAATCCGCCAATACCAGTGACATGATTTTTTCAGTGGCCGAAATTATTGCCTATGTCAGTCAATTTATGACCCTTTTACCTGGCGATGTTGTGATTACAGGAACACCAGCGGGTGTAGGTGGCGGTATGAAACCACCACGCTTTCTCAAAAAAGGTGATGTTGTCACTCTGGAAAGTGATGTACTGGGTCAGCAAAAACAAGTAGTTGCGTAATCCAAAACTTCTCTCTGTTTTCTTTACGGATCAAAGAAATAAACAGCACTAGGATAATGATATGAATAAAAAACGAAAAAACCAGCTTGCGATTCATTCTATTTGTGAGTTTGTGTTCAGTGTTCCTGATCTACAGCAAGCCTATGATTTTTACAACGCTTTTGGTTTGGAGGTAAAAAATTCAAGCGAAGGTTATCTTGAGCTTTATACATATGGATGTGCTCATCGTTGGGCGAGAATCTATCAGGATGGTGACAAGAAACAATTAAAATGGCTATCTTTTGGCATATATGCAGAAGATTTTGAAGCCATACAACAGCACATTATTTCAAAAAATATCCCGATGATTGCTGCTTTGGATGATCAGGCAAAGCAATCATTTTGGATAGAAGGCCCTGACAGCCTTCCTTTACAGATCATGGTGACGGATAAGGTATCTCCAGATTTTAAATCCCAAGCCATCCATCCCTTAACTGAGTCATTGGTTGGTCGTGCGCCAAACCGCAAATTAATTACTCAGGTTAATCCTGGTTATCTATCACATCTTTCAATTTTTGCGACTGATGTTGAAGCTACGGTCTCTTTTTATGTAAATGTCTTAGGCCTGCGTATTTCAGATCAGTCACGCGGCATTGTGGCATTTTTACATGGTGCACATGGCAGTGATCATCATCTACTTGCGATTGCCAAATCCAATGGCAGTGGTTTGCATCATTCAAGTTGGAACGTGGATCGGATTGATGATGTTGGGATGGGAAAGCAGCAAATGGAACAGGCTGGTTATGATCAAGGATGGGGAATGGGGAGACATGTCTTAGGTTCGAATTATTTTCATTACGTTCGAGACCCTTGGGGTAGTTATGCTGAATATTCGCATGACATAGATTTCGTAGCACATGATCATGACTGGCCAGCCGCAGATCATCCTGTTGAAGATTCGATGTTTGTTTGGGGGCCTAACCCTCCAAAAGATTTCATCATCAATTATGAAACCATTTAATTAAAAGGAATTTAATCATGGTAGCTCAACAAACAGATGTAATTATTGTTGGTTTTGGACCTGTGAGCGCAGTTTTAGCATTAAATCTGGCAAGAAAAGGTCATCAGGTTCAGATTTTTGAGCGTTGGACAGAGCGTTATCCTTTACCCCGTGCGATTTGTATTGATCATGAAATGCGACGCATGCTACTGACATTGGGCTTGGAACAGCAATTAGAAACCATTCTTCAGCCAGGTGAGCTGTATAAATGGGTCAATGCAGACTGGAAAGAACTGATTACCTTTGACTGGACCCGTGAATCTATTTCAGGAGGGGCGGAAGTAAATTTTATTCATCAGCCAAGCTTTGAAAAACTAGTGGAAAATGAACTGAAAAACTATCCGAATGTTGATGTTCGCCTTGGTTACGAAGTTTTAAACGTTGAGCAAAATACACAATGTGCTCAAGTGGTTGCTCAAAATCTGGCGACGGAACAAACCGACACTTACTCGGCACGTTTCGTAGTAGGCGCTGACGGAGCAAATAGTATCGTACGGCAGTCGATTGATGCTAACTGGTTTGATAAAGGTTTTCAGGCAGACTGGTTGGTGGTTGATATTATTCCAAATGAAGATGCTCCTAATAATATTCCAACTGAAGCCACACAATATTGTAATCCAGGACGTCCAACCACGATTGCACCAGCGGGACTATTTGAAGGTAAATGCCTAAGAAGATGGGAATTTATGCGTTTACCCCATGAATCAGTTGCCGATCTTGAAAATGAAGAAAAAGTTTGGGAATTATTAAAACCGTGGGTCACACCTGAACAGGCCACGCTCATTCGCTTTAAATTATATAATTTTAAATCCTTAATTTCACAAAAATGGTGTGAAGATCGAATTCTGATTGCAGGTGATGCAGCACATGTCATGCCACCATTTATGGGACAAGGTATGTGTGCAGGTTTTCGGGATGCCTTAAATTTATCATGGAAAATTTCTGGCATATTAAATCATCAATACAGCAATGAAATTTTAGGTACCTATTTTGAAGAGCGTAGCCCTCATGTCAATGATGTTATTGAATTATCAATGTTTTTGGGTAAAGTGATTTGCGTGTCTGATTCTGCCGAAGCCCAACAAAGAGATCAGGCATTTTTTGATGGAATTGTACCTCCACCGCCCAACTTTCCAGATTTAACACACGGTATTTTAGCGCAAGAACCAAAATTTAACCCGCAGCAAATTGCAGGAAAATTGTCTCCGCATAGCATTTTACAATGCGGCGCAGTACGCAAACGGCTGGATGATTTAATTGCAGGGAAGTTTGCATTATTAACGCTTGATCCAACCTCAGTATCTATTTTTTACCCTGATCAACTGAAAGTTATTTCATTGTTAGACGAACAGTCCAAAGATGTGCAGCAGGTAATGATTGAGTTTATGCAGCAACACAACATTCAAGCAATGTTAGTTCGCCCGGATTTTTATATTTTCGGTGCAGTCGAACAGACTGAAAATGTCCAGCAATTAGTGAGTTATTTTGAGGACTATATGCAGCAATATCAGATAGGCAATGTAGCTGTTTCGGCTTAATCAGGGAAATGACATGAGTAAAGTATATCAAGATGCAGCAGCAGCATTGGCAGATGTGATTCAGGATGATTTAACCATCGCTGTGGGGGGATTTGGCTTATGTGGTATTCCAGACCAACTCATTTGTGCAGTACGAGATAGTAATGTTCAAAGGCTGACCTGTATTTCCAATAATGCTGGACTGGATGATTATGGATTAGGAATGCTGTTAAAAACTAGGCAGATTAAAAAAATGATTGCTTCTTATATTGGAGATAATCAGGAATTTGAACGCCAATTACTTGCTGGTGAGCTCAACGTTGAACTAACCCCGCAAGGTACTCTAGCAGAAAAGCTACGTGCTGCGGGTGCGGGTATTCCAGCATTTTATACTCGTACGGGCGTAGGGACTATTATAGCAGATCATAAAGAAATCCGTGAGTTTAATGGTCAAGAATATTTATTGGAACAATCCTTTGATGTCGATATTGCTTTGATTAAGGCCTATAAGGCGGACAAGGCAGGCAATCTGGTGTTTAGAAAAACAGCCCGAAATTTTAATCCAGACTGTGCGGTTGCAGGGAAAGTAACTGTTGTTGAAGTGGAACACTTAGTTGAGATCGGTGAGATTGATCCTGATGACGTTCATTTACCAGGTATTTATGTACAAAGAATTATCCATATACCCAACCCTGTAAAACGTATGGAACAAATTAAGCTGAAGGAACAGGCTGGAGCATAAAAATGAGTTGGTCAAGATTAGAAATGGCGCAACGTGCCGCACAAGAGTTACAAGATGGTTTCTATGTCAACTTGGGTATTGGTTTACCCACTTTGGTGGCGAACTATATTCCAGTAGATTCACAAATCTGGTTGCAATCAGAAAATGGTTTATTGGGCATGGGTGAGTTTCCAACTGAAGAAACGGTAGATGTTGATCTCATCAATGCTGGAAAGCAAACTGTGACCGCAATTCCTGGGGCTTCATTTTTTGAAAGTTCTGCCTCTTTTGCCATGATTCGGGGTGGCAATATCGATGTGGCAATTTTAGGTGGAATGGAAGTGTCAGAACAAGGAGACTTGGCCAACTGGATGGTTCCGGGTCAAAAAGTCAAAGGCATTGGCGGTGCAATGGATTTGGTCGCTGGGGTAAAAAAAGTGATTGTTCTTATGGAGCATTACGCTAAATCAGGACAACCAAAACTGTTAAAACAATGTCAATTACCCTTAACGGGTAAAAAAGTAGTGCAGCGGATTATTACCGACTTAGGCGTAATTGATATTACACCCAAGGGTTTTAAATTAGTTGAACTCGCCACAGATGTATCTGTAGAGCAAATTCAGGACGCAACAGGCGCAGAATTAATTATTGAATAAAATTGAATATTCAGTAAAAACTTAATTTCTTAAAAACAAAAAATTGATGGCTTCAACCCAAAAGCAGGATAGGACATCTTGCGGGTTGAGCCATGCCTAAAAAGGACGTATCTCATGTTGAAAACAACATTAAATGTAATGTGCGGCTTCATATTGTCTGTTGTAAGTGCTCAGACCTTTGCTCTAGAAAATGGTGCGGATTCTGCGGCGTTGGGTGCAGAAGGAAATATGGCAGGTAATTTACCTCCAGCAGGGGTTTATTTGTTGACCTATTTTCAGGATTATAGTGCCAATCAAATGGTTGATTATCATGGAAATTCGAGCATTCCAAATTTTGATTTAGATGTAGATGTACTGGTGTTACGAGTGGTTTGGATGACGGATAAGACCTTTCTAGGGGGGCAGTTTGGATTTTATGGCATTCAGCCTATGATTAGTATGCGTTTAAATGCAGCAAGCTTATCTGACCGTGATAAAGGTTTAGGAGATACATCATTTGCGCCATTATTAGCATGGCATATGGGTAACCACCATTTTGGTATGGCGCTGGAAAATGTTTTACCGACTGGGAATTATGATAAAAATCATTTAGCTAATATTGGGAAGAACTACTATACGGGACGGCCGATGTTTGCCTATACCTATATGAACCCCTATGTGGATATTTCGGCTAAGTTTTCCTATAGTATCAATGCCAAAAATGAGGATACCCATTATCGTTCTGGCAATTATGCGGCCGTTGACTATAATCTTGGCTATCATGTTTCTCCAACGTTAACGGTGGGCGTGCAGGGCTATGCTTTAAAACAAACCACGGCTGATACGGTGAATTCTATCAAAATTGAAAATAATAAAGCACAGGTTATTGCTTATGGGCCTTCCATTGCTTATCACCCTTCAAGGCAATGGTTTTTGGAAGGAAAATATTTGATTGAAGATCAGGTAGAAAATCGCACAAAGGGACAAAGTGTTGGGCTGAAATTTGTCTGGAGTTTCTAAGATTTTCTATTTTTGATCTTTTATAAACATCACAATATGACAAATAGGCTTACAGATAGCCAAAGTAAGTCTATTTTTAGCAAATTTATAAATCGTATGAGCTAAAACAAAAAGCGATTGGTGAAAGAAAAAATTATTAAACGCACTCAAGCTTTAGTGTCAGTAAGCATACTGATACTCACACTAAAGCGTTTAAGCTGCTTCAAAATTAATATTTGTAGCTATTATATATCAATCTAGAACTTATAAGTGTAATACAGTCCTAGTCTATTTTCGATGTAATCTTTGGAGACAGAGTTTTTATAATCAGCATATAACCAAGAGATTCCTAAACCTTTTAATTGAAGCTGTTGAAAATCATAATTTAAGATCAGATCAAACTCTTTTTCTGTCCCGTTATTGCCAGTGTTGGTTTTAATATGATCGCCATCATAGTAGCGGATAATACTCTTTAAACCATTCAATGGCGTGTCTTTGAAATCATAATCATAGCGCACTTGCCACGAACGTTCATCTTGTTGCATAAATGTTCCCACTGACCAATTAGCCGAATAAACTTGAGGAACCCAGTTTGCCAATAGGGGAAAAGCATTGTCACCTCCTACATATTTATAGCCAAGTCCAAAGGTATGATTGCCATAATTCAGCATATGAATGGTCGCATATACTTGATTATCAAGTTTCCCTTCTAACGCATCGCCTGACTCTTTGGTGTCAAATAGATAAAAGTTTGACTTTAAATGGATAGTGGCGTTGAAGTTATGTCGAAACTCATAGCTTAGAAAATGTTGGTCATAAATATCTTCTAATTTTGCATAGAAATAACGAATTTGCTGATCATTAAAATCATAATCCAGCCCTACAAAATCCAGTGCATCAGATTGTGCTTTATTTTTACCATTTGTTAATTGGAACTTATAATAGTCTTCAGCATTTCGCCCACTGACTTTCGTTAAACGACCTGCGGTAATTTTGGTATTTGCGAAGTCTTTTGATTCTAAAATACCTCCTAAAAAAGTGGTGGGTAGTTGCATTGCAACATCCGTATGTACAATTGGAAGTTTGGGAATCACTTCACCTATTTTTAGTTCAGTATCAGAATATTTAAATTTAGCTGTTGCTCCTAGTTTAAGTTGATCCTGTGCCTGTTGCTGTTTGGATGCATCATAAGGCATGACATTATCTACAATATTTTTTGCGGAACTTAAACGATACGCGTAACGGGCAGATAAATCCAAACCAAGCTGTAACGGTGTATCTGTATAGCCAGAATTTATTGTGAGTGTTGCTGCTTGCGACCAGTTACTTAAGTCCTTGCTATTGGCATCATCAAAATTACGATCAAAATAGAAATTTTTTAAATATAGATTTGCTGTTGTATCTTTTACAAAATCAGCATGCACTACAGAATTTAGGCAAGACGTTGCTATTATCCCCAAAAGGACTGAGTTAAGTTTCATGTTTTCTTCCTGAAAAATATTGTAGTTTTTGAATCAGGCCCCTTGAAATTCCGCTTTCAAACGGCCAAAACATTCAGATTTTTGAGATGACTATTTACATCTTCTTTGAGATCATATTGATTAAAGGTGCATCGGTTAAGGACTGTAAATTTTCAAAATCTAAGCCTTCAATCATTTCAATGACTTTAAGACCTTCGTCCTCAATCTCTATGACACAAAGATCAGTATAAATACGGTCAACACAGCGCTTTCCTGTCAACGGATAACTGAGCTGTTTCACAATTTTGGCTTCACCATTTTTAGTGATGTGTTCGGTAGTCACAAACACTTTTTTTGCACCTACGGCCAGATCCATTGCACCGCCCACTGCTGGAATATCATCGGCAATACCCGTATGCCAATTTGCTAGGTCCCCATTGGCCGCGATTTGAAAAGCACCAAGCACGCAAATATCAAGATGACCCCCTCGCATCATGGCGAAAGAATCTCCATGATGAAAAAAACAACCACCAGTGAGCATGGTGACAAATTCTTTTCCTGCATTAATTAGATCGGGATCTTCTTCGCCATGTTTTGCTGGAGGACCAAAAGCCAGTAAACCATTTTCAGAATGCAGGAAAATTTCCTTATCTTGAGGAAGATATTTTGCAATGCGTGTCGGTATCCCAATCCCTAGATTCACATATGAACCCTCTGGAATATCTTGTGCAACACGTGCAGCAATCTGGTCACGTGTTAATTTTTGATAGGTCATTTTGATTCCACGTATTCAAAAATTTTACTTAAGAATGAATGCATTCATTTCATTAAAGGTGCTGTATTCAACAGTGCACAACATGCTGAACAAAAATGCCCGGAGTGACGATATGTTCAGGATCAAGCTCTCCTAACTCAACAACCTCAGCAACTTGGGCGATGGTTATTGCGGCAGCCATGGCCATGATTGGGCCAAAATTTCGTGCTGATTTGTTGTAAATCAAATTGCCCCAACGGTCACCTTTATGCGCTTTAATCAAAGCAAAATCTGCTTTAATAGGAAGCTCAAGTACATAGTCTTTGCCATCGATATGGCGTGTTTCTTTCCCTTCGGCGAGTAACGTTCCATAACCTGTAGGCGTAAATACTGCGCCCAAGCCCATACCCGCGGCCTGAATACGACAAGCAAGATTGCCCTGTGGTACGAGTTCGAGCTCAATTTTTCCTGCACGATATAATTCATCAAATACCCATGAGTCTGACTGACGGGGAAAAGAGCAAACCATTTTTTTGACACGACCTGCTTTTAGTAATTTGGCTAATCCATAATCCCCATTACCTGCGTTGTTACAGACAATGGTTAAATCTTCAGCGCCTGTTTCAATTAAATGATCAATCAGTTCCGCGGGCTGACCAGCTGTACCAAAACCACCAATAAGAATGGTTGCACCGTCTGGAATGGATTGAAGTAATTCATAAGCTGAATGATGAATTTTATTCATATTAAATATGTCCTTTTACCAAATCTTTTTGCGGGACTATTTTTATGGTAAATGTCAACATAATGATTGCGCCTAGAAGCATTAAGACACTGCCATACACCATGCCTGTAGCAAAAGAATGGGTAAGATCTTTAAGGAAACCAATTAAGAAAGAGCTCACAATAGTCGCTGAGTTTCCACAAGCATTAATAAACGCAATACCAATGGCCTTGTGATCACTGGATAAACTTTCATCAGCAAATGCCCAGAAAATTCCCATAGTGCTGAAGCCTGCCATACATGCTAAACACAACCCTATAATTTGTAGTACTGGAGCTTGTAAATAGGCTGCCATTAGCCAACCGATGAAACCAAATAGCATTGGGAAGAAAGTATGCCAATATCTTTCCTGAGTTTTGTCCGAGCGATAGCACAGAAAAAATAAAGCAATAATGGTAACCAGATGGGGGATTGCCACAATAATTCCGTGTGCAACAGAACTTAGATTGGGTAGCGAAGCTGAAACAATTTGCGGAACCCAAATATTGACCATGCCGCATGTGGTTACGATACAGAAATAAACTATTGCACAACGTACGATTGAGCGATTTAAAAAGGCCCATGTTGAAGGAAGCATGGCAGCATTTTGTTGAGTCTGCTGAAGAATAGTTTTATTTTGCAGCTTTTCTTCTTCTAGGGCTTGAATCAGTACCTGTTTTTCTTCTTCATCTAACCACTTGGCATCTTTAGGTGTATTGGGTAATTTCGCATAGACTAAAAATCCAAGAATGATACATGGCAAACCTTCTAGTAAAAACACCCATTGCCAACCAGAAAAGCCATGCCAATCATGCAAGTTTAAAATATAACCGGTAATAACAGCACCAAACATCGCAGTAAATGGCATTGCCAACATGAAAATCGCATTAGCACGAGAGCGGTGTGAGGTAGGAAACCATTGAGTCAAATACAGTAACATGCCAGGCATAAAACCTGCCTCAGCAATACCCACAATAGCTCGAATGATGTAGAGAGATTTTTCATCCGTTGCAAATGCGGTACAGCTCGATGCAATACCCCACACGATAATAATGGTTCCAATCCACAACTTGGTGCCAAATTTCTTTAGCATTAAATTACTTGGAATGCCAAAACAGATATAAAAGATATAAAAAATAGTATTGGCCAAACCAAAACTCAACGCGGTCAATCCCAAATCTGCACTGAGCTGTTTGCCGACAAAACCAATATTAATACGATCTAAAAATGAAAAAATGAACAGTATTAATAGAAAATACAAAAGTTTACGTCTTACTTTTTGTACTGTATTTTCTAATTTCTGATTTTTTTCAGGCACAGCAGTGACCTGAATTCCAATTTGTTGTGAATCCATAGTTTCTTCCTTTGAACACGATATGGATAGGCGATTTGTATCGCCTAAGAGTTAATGTGTAATCACGTCGTATAAATGTGTTGCCTTGATGAGTTGTTCGATACTTTGTTGGGAAGATGCCTTGCCAAAAATATAACGATCAGGTCGGATTAAAATGGCGTGTGTATGATTTTCACGAAGCCATTGCATAATTTCTGGACAATTTGCATAGATAATAGTGAAGTGTTCAAGCTCATGTAGCTCAAGTTCTTCAATTTCTGACTGAAACTCAGGTAGAACAAACAAACAGAAGTGATAGCCCGCAACATCATCACTGAGTTGTTGTTGAGCTAAAATGAATTGGGGTGCAATCTGACCATTAATTTCTTCTGTCTGCTGAATAAATCCTTTACCTAATTTTGGGGTCGGGGTAATGAAGTTTTTTAATTGGGAAACTTGTTGCTGATATTCGTGGTCTCCGCAATAATTTTGAATGATTTTTCCAAAACTAACTGCACCTTCAATAAACTCTTTGACGTGAGAAATGCGTTCCGAATGATAGCTTTCGATCAGATCACTATGCTGATCATCACTTACCATTTGTTTTAATTTCCAAGCTAAATTAGCTGCATCACGAATTCCGGCTGCCATACCTTGTCCCATAAATGGGGGAGTCTGGTGTGCTGCATCACCTGCAATAATCAAACGATCTTTGTACCATTGTTTGGCAAGTAAAGCATGAAAAGTATAGACAGCAGCTCGTTCAATCTCTGCGTTTTCAGGTTGAATATATGCTGACAGCAATTGCCAGATGGTTTCAGTCTGGGTTAGTTTTTGAACATCATCTTCTGGCATCACCATAATTTCCCAACGTAATCTTTGTCCCGTGCCTTTGATATAACTCATAGGACGTTGTGGATCACAGAATTGGATACTATAGTCACCTAGATCATTACTATTATTTTTAACAATAAAATCTACAACCAGCCAACGGCTATGCAAATTTAAATCTTCAAATGTTGTTCCAATTAGTCGACGGATTAATGAGCGTGCGCCATCACAACCTACTACGAACTTCGCTGTAGCCTGATGTAGTGTGCCATTGGCTAAGTTTTCAAAAAATAATGTGCATTGCTCAGGCTGTTCATCAATTTTGTAAACTTCATGACGTAGTTTAAGCGTCAATAAAGGATGACGTTCTACATGCTCGCGTAATGTGGCTTCCAAATCAGGTTGATGAATTCGATAGGCTGAACTCCATTGATGTATACCTTTCTGAGTGGGTCTTTCCCAAGTAATCAGTAAATTTCCTTCTGCATCAACAAATTTCATGCCAGGGCCGGGTACTAGTTCTTTTTGCAATTTCTCAGCAACACCAATCGTTTGAAATACCCGCATACATTCGGCATCAAAACGGATAGCACGTGGTAGCTGCAAAATTTGTGGTTCACGTTCTAAAACTAAAACGTTTAAACCCTGTTTTACTAATAAATTGGCGAGTGTTACACCTGTTGGCCCATAACCCACAATGGCAATATCATAATGTTGTTTTAATTCCATTTTTACTCCTCCTGAGTGAAAGAGGCTTTATTGTTAAAGCCCCCATTCGAATTAACCTTCATTTTTTACGATATTTTTCAGGATTCCGACTTTATCTACTTCAATTTCAACAATATCGCCTTCTTGAAGTAAAACAGGTGGATTACGTTTCAAACCAATACCACCTGGGGTGCCACTGACAATCACATCGCCAGCGCTTAATGGAGTAAAGGTAGAAATATAGTTAATCAAAGAAGGAATATCGTGGATAAGCTGAGTGGTTTGAGCGCGTTGTAATTCCTGACCATTCACACGAGTAATCAGGGTCATAGTTTCATTTGCTTTAATTTCATCAGTTGTTACTAACCAAGGACCAAAACCACCCGTCTGGAAGAAATTTTTACCTGGCCCCCATTGGGCTGTATGGCGCTGCCAGTCACGAACTGAACCATCGTTGTAGCATGAATAGCCAGCAATATGATCCCATGCCTGTTCTTTAGGAATACGGCGACCTCCTTTTCCAATGACAATCGCAATTTCCCCTTCGTAATCAAACTGTTCTGTTTCGACTGGACGTAATAAAGGTTGGTTGTGACCGACTTGTGATGGCGCAAGTCTAAAGAAAATCATAGGTTTTTCAGTGATTTCACGCTGAGTTTCTTGCACGTGGTCAGCATAATTCAAACCAATACAGAAAATTTGTTCAGGATTTGGAATGACGGGTTCAAATTGAATGTCTTCGAGTGAGTAGTCAACAGGT
This sequence comes from Acinetobacter sp. S40, assembly GCF_016624705.1. Classification (NCBI taxonomy): domain Bacteria; kingdom Pseudomonadati; phylum Pseudomonadota; class Gammaproteobacteria; order Moraxellales; family Moraxellaceae; genus Acinetobacter; species Acinetobacter sp. S40. Next base: position 377,382 of record NZ_JACVTU010000002.1, on the reverse strand, counting down.
GCATTTTTAACAGATGTTAAGATTTCAAGAAAATTATCTTCAGCTAATAAACTTTTTAAATCGACGTATTTATCTGAGAAATACTTTTTGAGATCAATAACGGATTGATCCTTAATTAAACCAAATGATGATTGACCGTGGATGCTGAAGCTTAATAATTTCATGGAAATCTTCCTTGTGTTGTTTATGTTATTATCAATAAATAATAACAATTGACATAATATTGGCAAACAATATATTTTGTGTCAACATTTTTATCAATTATTGAGAAAAACATGAAAGGACTTAAATTTAGCCATATCGGAATCTATGTCACTCACATGACCAAGATGGAGCAGTTTTATACTGAAATTCTCGGTTTTTTTGTGACGGATCGTGGAAAACTCGATACACCTCGTGGTGAAGTGCAATTGGTTTTTCTAAGCCGTGATCCAAAAGCGCATCATCAGATTGTGTTAGCAACAGGCCGGCCTGAAGAATCAATCTTCAATCCGATTAATCAAATTTCCCTAGAGGCGGATAGTTTAGAAACTTTACAAAAGCTTTATGCCAAATTTGTAGAGTTGCAAATTCCTCATGTAGATCCGATTACTCATGGCAATGCGATTTCTTTTTATGCGCCAGATCCTGAAGGGAACCGTCTTGAATTATTTATTGATACGCCTTGGTATGTATCGCAACCCATGAAGATTCCGTTAGATTTAAGCAAAGATGCAGATGAACTGATGGCTGAAGTTGAAAATCATGCTAAAAGGTTACCGGGTTTTTGCCAAAGAGCCGAGTGGGAAGGTAAAATGCGTCAACTGATGTCTATGAATTAAGCTGAGCGTGCAATGTCTACATCCAATAACATGCTAAATATTCTCACTTTATTTTCTATAGAAGAACCTGTTTTGGATGCAGACATTATTTGTGAAAAATTGAATTTTTCAAAACCCACCGGGTATCGTTATATTAAAGATTTAGTTGCGCATGGGCTTCTACAAAGATTGTATGGTGGTCAATATACCTTTGGACCTAAAATTTCTGTTATGGATTATATTTCACAACAATCTAATCCCATACTTCGGTTATCAATTCCTTTAATGCTGGATATCGTCGAGCAAACAGAATTTAGTTGCTGTCTAACGCAATTTTATGAAGATTATTGTATTGATATTCATCATGAAAGTTATAAAGACTCATCGTTATTGGCATATGGAAGAGGTCGTCCACGACCTGCTTATGTCGGTGCGGCGCCCAAAATTATTTTGGCAAATACGGCAATGAAAATACAGAAAGCCATTTTCCAGAAATATCACGAGCACTTTATTTCGAGTGGATTTGTCGAAACTGAAGCCGAATTTTTAGAAAAATTGAACCAAATTAAAAAACAGGGTTATTACTTGTCTAAAGGAGAGTTAGAGCCTCATTTAGGTGCATTGGCAGTTCCCATTATTTACTCTACAAAGGCATTTCCTCTTGCATTAAGTATTGTGGGTTCTGTTAAACGCTTTAATTTGATTCATGTTGAAACGATTGTGGAAATTTTAACAAAAGCAGCAAATCACATTGAAAGTGAATTTAAAAATGCTGAGTAATGACAAGGTGAGTTGGCTTATTGATTGAACGTCAACGACCCGATTTGAGGTGAAAAATGATTACACTTTGGGGACGTACAAACTCCACCAATGTTCGAAAAATACTATGGTGTTTAAATGAGTTAGAACTCAAATTTGAGCATATTCAGGCTGGAGGGCCATTTGAGATTGTAAATACTACTGAATATTTACAACTCAATCCAAATGGTTTAGTGCCCTGTCTTCAAGATGGAGATTTTACGTTATGGGAATCCCATACCATTTTACGCTTCTTGGCAGAAAAATATGCTCAAAAAGGTTTATTCATTAGTGATATTGAGCAGCGTTATGCGGCTGAGAAATGGATGGATTGGTGTCTAGGCGGAATGAGTCCTATTTTTAAAATGATCATGATGCATACAATAAAATTGCCTCTTGCCCAAAGAAACATGAGTTTATTGCAGCAGGCTCTGCAAGAGCTGGACGTAAAGTTAAATGTTTTGAATCAGCATCTAGAGTTTCGGTTATTTATTGCAGGCGAATATTTTTCTATAGCAGATATTGCTTTAGGCAGTTATATGTATACTTGGAAAAATCTGCCCATTGATCAATCACTAAAATTTCAGGCGATTGACTTATGGTTCGAGAGATTAATGGAGCGACCAGCATTACAGTCCGTTTTAAAGCTTTAATACCCCATGAATTAAAAATCTAAATTTTTTGTTCAATGTCTTTTTCTTAAGCGAAGAGTGACCAAGATGTATGAAAAGGCCACTCGCTAAAATTTAAAGAGTAGGTTGTTAAAATTCGAATTTATGACATGAAACTCGTCATAGCATAATTTTTATATCTATTTTTAGTTAATATTTCCTCTGAGAATTATTGACAAAATAAGTGGAAACATATTTGTCTCAACCATTGGTTACTTGGAGTTTTATGAGCTCTTGAATGCCAATGTTGTTTAACGCTATAGGTTGGAAAATGATAGGGCAGCTCTAATATTTGCAAATTGCCCCTGACTAAAAGTAGTTGGCTCAAATAGTGCGGAATAGTTGCTATCGCGTCTGTGTCTTGTACCACAAGACCAACTCCCAAATAGCTCGGTAAACGAAGTAAAATATTTCGATTAACCCCCAGTTTTTGCAACTCATGTTCCAATACATAATGTCCACCAGTTGCAAAAATGTCGATATGTAATTCTTGACGAAACTCTTCATCTGATAATGTGGGGCCAGTTAGTCGTGGGTGATTTTGACTGGCAATACAGACATAATGTTGTTGAAATAAGGTTTGTTGATAAAAACCCGCTTCTAATTGGGGTAAAAAACCAATAGCTAAATCAATTTCTCCATTCGACATGAGCACAGGAGTATCCGCAGTAATCGGTATAATTTCCAGTCGAATATTGGGAGCATTTTCACGTAAATAATTAATCAGTTTAGGTAATAAAACCAGATGGCTGATATCTGTCATGCTAATTCGGAACTGATAATTCGATGTTTGGGGATCAAATTCAATATTATAACTTTGTACTAACTTTAACCGATTTAAGATTTCCACTACTAAAGGATAAATTTGTTTAGATAATTCAGTTGGTTGCATCTTATTTTCAATTCTTACAAACAGTTGATCCTTAAAATGTTCCCGTAATTTATTTAAGGCAATACTTAAGGTGGGTTGACCAATATTTAATTGTTCAGCCGCTTTAGAAACACTGTTATGTTTATAAATTTCAAAGAATATTTGTAAAAGTCTAGTATCTAAATCAAACAACCCATGAATCCTTGTATTGATATTATCAATACAGACTATTCTTTTTTGTGCATGGATTCAACAATTTTTGATTGTTACATTGATGAACACGGAAGACTTGTCTCAGACAGTTCACAAAAGAATTGTGCTGTTGAGCAGTAAAAAGAGGATCAGCAATGGAACAGTTAGCAACACTGGATGACTTGCCAAAACGTTATCTTGGTCAACTTGAAGAATCAAATCTTGTACCTTTATGGCCTAGCCTGCGGAATGTATTACCGCCGCATAAACCGATGCCTCAGACTCAAGCCACTGCATGGTATTTTAAAGATATCAAACCATTACTGTTAGAAGCAGGGGAATTAACTCCTATTGAAAAGGCTGAACGACGGGTGCTGGTTTTAGCTAATCCAGGACACGGTCTTGAAAATATGAAAGCGAGTTCGGTTATGTACTTGGGCATGCAGCTTTTATTACCGAAAGAATGGGCGCCATCCCATCGTCATACACCAAATGCAGTGCGTTTAATTGTGGAGGGTGAGGGAGCCTATACTACTGTTGAGGGGCAGAAATGCATGATGGAACATGGGGATTTAATTCTTACTCCATCAGGACTTTGGCATGAACATGGACATGATGGTGATGAGCCAGTGATTTGGCTAGATGTTCTGGATTTACCGCTAGTGTATTACATCGAAGCATCTTATGTACAACCGGGTGAGCTTCAGAAAGTGGTGAGTGCGGGTAATGCACATCATTATGGTGCGGGTATTGTACCAACCACGCATTTTATTCGTGAAAATGCTTCTTATCCGATGATGCGTTATGCATGGAAAGATACGAAAAAAGTCTTGAATGCATTGGCTGAAGATAAAAACCATCAAGCACCTATACAGGTCACTTATATCAACCCAGAAACCGGAAATGATTGTCAGAATATTATTGGATATTCCGCTTTAATGCTGCGTCCAAATGAAACTGTTCAATTGCAACCACGTTCTACTGCTCAAATTTTTCATGTGATTGATGGTCAATTACAACTTAGGATCGATCATAAAAATTTCAATTTGGGCAAAGCGGATACATCTTGTGCACCGTGTTTTGCATATATTGATTTAATCAATAGCTCGGATCAGCCATGTTATCTGTTCGTTGCAGATGAAGCTCCTTTACAGCGGAAATTAGGTTTGTATTCAGTGCGTGAACGTCACTGATCAGAATATTTATAAGGATATAAATCATGTCAAATACTCAACAACAACCGATTTTAATTGCGGGTGGTGGTATTGGTGGATTTGCAGCAGCACTGGCTTTGGCCAAACAAGGCTTTAAGGTGCAAGTATTCGAGCAAGCCCCAGAAATTGGTGAAATTGGAGCTGGAATTCAATTAGGACCAAATGCATTTCATGCTTTTGATGCGCTTGGAATTGGAGAGATTGCCCGTGGTAAAGCAGTCTATACCGATTATATGGTGATGCATGATGCATTGGATGAATATCAGATAGGTAAAATTCCCACTGATGAAAAATTTCGTGAACGTTTTGGAAATCCCTATGCAGTGATCCATCGAGCCGATATTCACGGTTCATTGGTGGAAGGCGCAAAAAATTATGGCAATTTAGAAATTATCACTAATTGTCAGATCAAAAAAGTGGAGCAAGATGATTCAACGGTCACTATAACTGATCAGAATGGCAAACAATATCAGGGTCAGGCCCTCATTGGTGCAGATGGTGTTAAGTCGATTGTACGCGAAACGTTCGTGGGTGACCCTGCATTAGTCACAGGTCATGTGGTTTATCGTGCTGTTGTGCCTGAAAATGAATTTCCAGAAGATTTGAAATGGAATGCTGCCAGTATCTGGGTGGGGCCAAATTGCCATCTTGTGCATTATCCATTACGTGGTGGTAAAGAATACAATGTTGTCGTTACATTCCATAGTCGTGAACACGAACAATGGGGCGTAACGGACGGTTCTAAAGAAGAAGTACTGTCTTATTTTCAGGAAATTTGTCCGAAAGCACGGCAACTGATCGAATTGCCAAAAAGTTGGCGTCGGTGGGCAACTGCAGATCGCGAACCAATTGATACCTGGACGTTTGGTCGCGTGACTTTACTTGGTGATGCGGCTCATCCGACAACCCAATATATGGCGCAGGGCGCATGTATGGCGATGGAAGATGCAGTAACGCTGGGTGAAGCATTGCGTAGCACGAATAACGATATTCTTCAGGCATTTGATATTTACCAAAAAGCTCGTGTAGCGCGTACAGCACGGATCGTTTTGTCATCACGTGAAATGGGTAAAATTTATCACGCAGCGGGTGTTAAGCGGCTGGTTCGTAATGATTTATGGCGTAATCGTCCGACTGAGCGTTTTTATGATGCTATGGAATGGTTATATGGCTGGAATGTTAATAACTGTTTAGATGCGGTGAAAAACTATCAAGGACATGCAGCATGAAATTGTATAGTTTTTTCCGGAGTGGGACATCGCATCGTACTAGAATTACACTGAATTTAAAAGGCGTAGCCTATGAAGCGGTTTATATCTCACTAGCCAAAAATGAGCATCATCAGGCTGATTTTAAAGCGTTAAATCCGCAGGGTTTTGTTCCCGTACTTGCGACCACCTCAGAAACGCTTTTGCAAAGTCCCGCCATAATTGAATGGCTGGAAGAGCAGTATCCTGAGCCTGCATTACTTCCAACAGATGTAGTGGGCCGTGAGCGGGTGCGTGCCATTGCAGCATTAATTGGATGCGATATCCATCCTTTAAATAACAAACGTGTTTTAGAGCATCTACGTCAGAACTTTGAACTCAACGATGCACAGATTAATGCATGGTGTGCGAAGTGGATTCAAGATGGTTTTCAGGCTTTAGAGCAAATTCTGTCCGAAGATCTAACGCGTGAAAAATTCTGTTATGGCAATCAGGCTACGATTGCGGATGCTTATTTAGTTCCACAAGTGGTTTCTGCACAGCGTTTTAACGTCGATTTATCGGCATATCCCAACATTAATGAAATTTATCAACATTGCATGACACTAGAAGCATTTCAAAAAGCTGCACCTGAACAACAGGGCGATGCATTTTAAAGTGTGAGTAGAGTAAGAGAAGGAATATAAACATGTCATTTATTTTTCAGCCGATGACCACTGCGGGTCTTTTCATTCATGGTTCAGAATATAAGTTTCCTGTGCGCCGCGTGTATTGCGTTGGACGCAATTATGCTGCACATGCGCGTGAAATGGGTTTTGATCCAGATCGTGAACCACCATTTTTCTTTTGTAAACCCAATGATTTGGAATCAATTGTTCCCGTGAACACAGATCCAGTCAATATTCCATATCCGACTGAAACTTCGAACTTTCACTATGAGATTGAGCTGGTGGTTGCAATAGGTAAAGATGCCAAAAACGTATCTGTAGAAGATGCCGTCAACTATATCTATGGCTATGCGGTGGGGTTAGACATGACTCGTCGGGATTTACAGATGGGCATGCGTGAGAAAGGCCGTCCATGGGAAATTGGTAAGGCATTTGATTTTTCTGCACCGATTGGTCCCATCCATTCTATTCAACAAACTGGCGAACTCAATCAGGCTGATATTCATTTAACGGTAAATGATGCAACAAAACAGCGCAGTGATATCAGTCATCTAATCTGGTCAGTTGCAGAAACAATTGCCAATTTATCAACTTTATTTGAGCTAAAAGCAGGCGATTTAATTTTTACAGGTACTCCTGAGGGGGTCGGTGCTGTGGTGAAAGGGGATGTAATGCGTGCAGACATTGACGGCTTGACTGGAATTACGGTCAACGTGCAATAAATCCTCATGATCTGATTGATTCGAATAGGCACTCAGTCGCAATAATAAATATAGCTGAGTGCCTTTGCTAAGGAATGCATATACGCCAATTTATTGGCGCAGGGAGGACTTATGTCTCAGAATTCTATAGACGTACAAAGCTTTATTGATGAAATTCCATTATCCACACTACAAAAACTGATTATGTGGTTATGTTTTTTAATTGTAGCTATTGATGGTTTTGATACAGCCGCAGTAGGGTTTATTGCACCAGCACTCAAAGCAGAATGGGCACTACATGCCACAGATCTTGCTCCATTATTTGGTGCAGGTTTATTTGGCCTCATGGCAGGGGCATTAATCTTTGGGCCGTTATCTGACAAATTAGGACGTAAACCGATTTTGATTGGTTCAGTCATTATGTTTGGTCTAACCAGCGTATTTGCTTCTTTTTCACCTGATTTACATACCCTGATTGTTTGGCGTTTTTTGACAGGGCTTGGCTTAGGGGGAGCCTTACCCAACGCAATCACCTTAACCTCTGAATATGCACCCACGTCCAGACGTTCTAATCTAGTCACGTTAATGTTTTGTGGCTTTACAGTTGGATCTGCTTTAGGTGGAATTCTTTCTGCACAATTACTTCCCTATATTGGCTGGCATGGAATTTTATTGATAGGAGGGGTACTGCCATTAGCCACAGTCCCGTTCTTGTATTTTTTATTACCTGAGTCAATTCGTTTTTTAGTACTCAAAAAGAAAAGTGTTCAGCAAATTGAAAAAATTATTCGCCGTATTGCACCCCATCTTAAAACCATTCCGACTTTGGTTCCAACAGTCAATGAAGTAGAAAAATCGAGTTTAAAAGATTTATTTAATAAAGGCTTTGCCTTTGGCACGTTTTTAATCTGGTTTACCTTTTTTATGAGTCTGCTCATTATTTATATGATTTCAAGCTGGATGCCGACTTTACTCACCAACCAAGGCTTTAATTTATCCAATGCATCGTGGTTGACTTCGATTTTTCAAATTGGGGGAACGTTGGGCGCAATTATTTTAGGCTTATTGATGGATAAAATGGATGCGACAAAAATTCTAAGTACAGCTTATGTGTTTGGTGGTATTTTTCTGATTTGTCTGGGATTTGGTATTGAGCAGAGCAATATTATTTTATTAATGTTTGCCATGTTTGGTGTGGGGGCAGGTATTAGTGGTTCTCAAGTAGGAGCAAATGCATTTGCATCAAGTTTTTATCCGACGCATTGTCGTGCAACAGGAGTGAGTTGGGCTAACGCTGTAGGACGTTCTGGATCAATCGTTGGGTCGATTATGGGGGGATGGCTCATGTCTTTAAATTTATCCAGCTTTGAAATTCTAAGTATTTTAGCAATCCCTGCATTCTGTGCTGCTGGATCATTACTCCTGATTAATCATCTAAAAAAATCAAGATCACAAATTGCAACCCGCTTTAGTTAAAGCCATCTACACGATATCTTGGGACTGGAGAAGACCAGTCTCAATTTATTTCAATCATTGACATCACAATTAAGCTTGTAGAATGATTATAAATAAAAACGATTGTATGAAACAAAATAAGTATTGGCATTTAATGGTCGTTTTTTTCATGCTTAGTCTGTTTTAAATAAACGCTGCTTTAGGTGGATATCTGGATAAAACAAGGAATTGAATTTATCCGAATTGTTTGATGGCAATTTTCTCATTTGTCCTCCTTAAAACGGTATGCGTTCAATTTTGCAGTTTAAGGAAAGATGAATGTCAAACTCTGCTGTTATTGAATCGGTTGCCTTGGCTTTAAGACAAGCTGAATTCTCAAAAATTGCTATTGCTCCCATTCGAACTGAGTTGGGGGATGATCAGGCAAACGTAGACATCGCCTATGCGGTACAGGAAATTAATACTCATCGCGCACTTTCAGAAGGACGTCGTTTAGTCGGGCGTAAGATTGGATTAACGTCGAAAGTTGTCCAGTCGCAGCTTGGTGTAGATCAGCCTGATTTTGGCATGTTGTTTGCCGACATGGCTTATGGTGATGGTGAAGTTATTCCTACCCATCAGTTGATTCAGCCTAAAGTTGAAGCTGAAATTGCCTTGGTTCTTAAAACTGATTTAACTCAAAGCCGCCATACTTATGCCGATATTATTAGTGCAACTGACTACGCTTTAGCTGCTATTGAGGTCGTAGATAGCCGAATCGAAAATTGGAAAATTTCGTTAATTGATACGGTGGCAGACAATGCTTCTAGTGCAGCTTTTGTGTTGGGATCACGACCTGTCAAGTTAGATCAACTTGATCTTGTAAATTGCAAAATGATTATGACACGTAGCAGTGAAATTGTGTCACAAGGCGTAGGAAAAGCATGTCTGGCAAATCCTCTCAATGCAGCAATTTGGTTGGCAGATGAAATGGTACGTCGCGGGAGACCTCTCAGAGCGGGAGACATTGTACTCACGGGTGCATTAGGCCCAATGGTGGTGGTTCAACCGGGCGATGAATTTAAAGTTGAAATCGAAGGTTTTGACCCCGTGACCGCAATATTTGCCAAGTAACAGGATAAAGAATATGCAAAAAATTAAATGTGCCATTATCGGTTCTGGCAATATCGGAACAGACCTCATGATTAAAATCATGCGTAATTCAAAACAACTTGAAGTTGGTGCAATGGTTGGGATTGACCCCAATTCAGATGGTCTGGCTCGTGCGGCTCGTTTTGGGGTGGAAACCACAGCTGAAGGGATCGAAGGGCTGTTAAAATTACCATGTTTTATTGAGATTCGCATTGCATTTGATGCGACTTCTGCAAATGCCCATGCTCGTCATAATGCCGTGTTGCAGCAGCATGGAATTCAAGTCATTGATTTGACACCAGCAGCAATCGGTCCTTATGTGATTCCTGTGGTTAATCTCGATGAACATCTGGATGCAGCCAATATTAATATGGTGACCTGTGGCGGACAAGCCACCATTCCGATGGTACATGCCGTATCTCAGGTAGCAAAAGTTCATTACGCAGAAATTATTGCTTCTATTGCCAGTAAATCTGCTGGTCCGGGAACACGTGCCAATATTGATGAATTTACCGAAACCACCTCTAAAGCAATTGAAGAAGTAGGGGGGGCGCAAAAAGGTAAAGCTATTATCGTATTAAATCCAGCTGAACCACCTTTAATGATGCGTGACACAGTATATTGTCTGGCTGATAAAGACGCAGATCAGGATGCCATTCGGGTGTCGGTGAATAAAATGGCAGAAGCCGTACATGCTTATGTCCCGGGTTATCGTTTGAAGCAGGAAGTACAATTTGAACGATTTGATGAAGCTCATGCATTGAATATTCCTGGGTTGGGCAAAATGCCAGGCCTAAAAGTTTCGATTTTTCTTGAGGTAGAAGGCGCAGCACATTATTTACCTGCTTATGCAGGCAATCTGGATATTATGACCAGTGCAGCCTTAGCTGCTGCTGAACGCTTTGCAGAAACCCATTTAAGTAAAAAGACCGCATAAGGAGCAGGTAACATGATTGATCAGCAAAGAAAAATATATGTTTCCGATGTGACTTTACGTGATGGGATGCATGCAGTTCGTCATCAATATTCACTTGATCAGGTTCGCCAGATTGCTCGTGCACTGGATGAAGCAGGTGTAGATAGTATTGAAGTTGCACATGGTGATGGTTTGCAAGGTTCAAGCTTTAACTATGGTTTTGGTGCACATACAGACCTAGAATGGATAGAAGCTGTTGCTAGTGAAGTGAAGCAGGCCAAAGTAGCAACTTTATTATTGCCGGGCATTGGTACGGTTCATGATTTAAAAGCAGCTTATGACGCCGGTGCGCGTGTAGTACGTGTCGCAACGCACTGTACTGAAGCAGATGTTTCTCGTCAGCACATTGAATATGCTAGAGAATTAGGTATGGATACCGTTGGCTTTCTAATGATGAGCCATATGAATACCCCAGAAGGCTTGGCGCAACAAGGTAAGCTCATGGAAAGCTACGGAGCCCAATGCATTTATGTGGTGGATTCGGGCGGTGCGATGAATATGTATGATATCGCGGATCGTTTTAAAGCAATGAAAGATGTACTTGATCCTGCAACAGAAACAGGCATGCATGCGCATCATAATTTAAGTCTTGGAGTTGCAAACAGTATTGTTGCCCTAGAACATGGTTGTAACCGTATTGATGCCAGTTTAACAGGGATGGGCGCAGGCGCAGGAAATGCGCCGTTAGAAGTGTTCATTGCTGCAATTGAGCGTATGGGGCTAAATCATGGCTGTGATGTCAAAGGATTGATTGATGCAGCTGAAGATATTGTGCGTCCATTGCAGGAGCGACCAGTTCGTGTAGACCGCGAAACTTTAGCACTGGGTTATGCAGGTGTCTATTCAAGCTTTTTACGTCATACCGAAGTCGCTGCCGCCAAATATGGACTATCGGCATTTGATATTTTGGTTGAACTGGGTAAACGCCGAATGGTGGGTGGTCAGGAAGACATGATTGTTGATGTGGCTTTGACTTTGGCAAAAGCAAAAGAGCTAAAAGTTTAAAATATAATCAATAAATAAAAGCACTCAAATGAGTGCTTTTTTGTTTTTAATAGATTGAGTTATATAAAATAAATCAGATATAAGTGTTTTTTTATATAAAAATAAAAAAGAGAGGATTAAAAATATCGGAATGTATTTAAAGAAAAAAACGATTAAAAAAATAATATTTGATTGTATTTTGGCCATAAATTTGCATATTATTTATAAATAACAAATGGATATAGTATTAATATTTTCATATTTTATTGTAGAAAGTCATCTATTAAAAATATAAGACCTTGGTGGAAATCATCATTTTTAAGTAATGCCGAAAAAAAGTTTCAAATAATTAATACTCTAGTCGAATTTTTCAAAAAAATAGAGTTCAGCATCATAGCCGTTCTCCACATGGAATGTTCAGGAAAATACGCGATGTATCGTCAAACATTATGGACAGCAATAATGTGTGCAATGACTGCCACAGCCACAACGACTAGTTTTGCTGACTTTATTGAAGATAGTCAAATTCAGCTTAAATTTAAAAATTTTTATTTGGATCGTCAATATAACGCTACACCAGCAAAAAATTGGGGAAGCTGGTCACAGGCAGCCACATTGGATGCTAAATCTGGTTATGCACAAGTCGGTAATGTGCAACTGGGTATAGATGTATTGGCCCAGTATGCGGTACGTCTGGATGGCCGTGATCGCAATGCAGACTGGGTACTACCCTATAACGGTGTTTCAGGCACGGGCACAGGTCAGCAAGACCGTGATTTTGGTAAAATTGGGGCTACACTCAAAGCCAAAATAAGCCAGACCGAATTGCGGGTCGGTGAGATTTTGCCTATTACACCTGTGGTGGTATTTGACCCTTCACGCCAGTTATTAACGACTTATAACGGGGTATGGTTAGAGTCTAAAGACATTAAAAATACTAAATTAACATTAGGTTATTTGGATAGTATTAATGCGCGTTATGAAAATCAGCCTATGGATTTTGGGCTATGGCCAAAGCCTTTGAATAATGATGGAAAAACCGATGGTATGTACGTTGCGGGTATAGATTATCAGTTTAATAATCATTGGTCTGCAAGCTACTTTTATGGAGATGTTACCAATATCTATCGCCAAAATTATTTGGGTATGAATTATAAAAATAACTATGATCGATTCAAGCTTGATACGCATGTACGTCTTTTTGACAATGCTGAGTCTGGTGATGCTTTATATGGAGATATTGACAATCAAGCATTATCGTTTGGTTCAATGTTGACGTATGGCGCTCATAGCTTTGGTTTGTCCTATCAGCAAATGTTTGGAGATCAGGGCCAAAATGGAAGTGCAGCCACAGGTGCACCTTACTTTCCATCACTTGCAGGCTGGGTGCCACAGCCCTATCTGGACAATTGGTCTGTGGTCAGCTTCGTCCGTAAACATGAAAAATCAGTTGGATTTACCTATAGCTATGACTTTAATGAGTTAGGTCTAAAAGGTTTGAAAACGACTGCAAAATATTGGCATGGTTGGAATGTCGACTCGAATTACGAATCCAGTGCATTAACAGGAAAAGGTAAGGAAGCCGAATTCAATTTTATTTTGAACTATGTAGTTCCAGAAGGAAAATTGAAAGGTCTAGGCTTCCAATGGATGTACATTAATGTCGATTTTGACAATATTGCAGGCCAGCCGAGCGACTTACAGGAACATCGTATTGCAACGACTTACACTTATACTTTTTAATCAATAAATTTATTTAAATAACAGTTGGTTATTAATATTTTTTTTGTCTCAACTGATCATAAAGAAGTATCAGTTAGTCGTTAAATAGCGAGTAAGATGGTCTGGTAAGGACATTAAATCCACTGATTTAAGGCAGCTGTTTTTTAGCATGCTTTGGAAATGACACGAGGAATGATATGGGTACAGTGCAAATCCCCGAATATAAAACAGATCCTTTTTTTGGTCTGGAAGATAAATGGATTGAAACAGCAGTAGGTGAATTGACGCATTATCATGAGATAGGCGAAGGCACCCCACTTTTATTTTTGCATGGTTCGGGAACAGGTGTATCAGCCGCAGCAAATTGGTGGTTGAATTTACCGCAAATTGCTGAACAGGCTCGCTGTATTGCGATTGATTCTATTGGTTATGGTCAGACTGTGGTTGCAGAAGGCACAGCTTATGGTATTCGGGCATGGGTCGATCATGCTGTGCGCGTACTGGATGCATTGGGCATAGAAAAAACATGGTTAGTCGGGAATTCTTTAGGTGGTTGGCTAGCATTTCAGTTTGTAATGGATTATCCAGAGCGTGTGCTAGGCATCGTTTCAATGGGTACAGGTGGAGCAAAACAAACCGCAGCACTGAAAGCCCATGCTAATCCTGAGTTGACTGAATCGGGTATCCGCAAAACTCTGGAAATGTTTGTGGTAGACAAATCTTTGGTCACTGACGAACTGGTCAAAGTCCGTTTTAATGCCGCTAAAAATGATTATGCATCCGATCGTCTGATGGATGTAGTCGGTGCGCGTGATCGTGATCGTTTTGAGTTTCCGCTGGATTTTGACAAAATGAAGACGATTGATATTCCTGTTTTGCTGATTCATGGTGTACAGGATGTGGTGATTCCGGTGTCTCGTACATGGGATATTTTAAATATTGTCCCTTATGCGGATGCCCATATTTTTAGCCAGTGTGGTCATTGGTCACAAGTTGAAAAAGCGGATGAGTTTAATCAGATTATTAAACAATATTTAGCAAAACATAATGTGACATAAATCCTAAAAAGATTAGGACGAAAAATATTTCGTTCTAATCATTCATTATCAATATATAGACTTTGGTATAACCTAATAAAAGCTAGGTTCTATTAATATCCAAATAAAAAACTTTACTCAGTAAATCAATAAACGCTTTTACTCCCGTTGATACGGCATCTTTACGATAACTGACAAATAAATCCAGATGAGGTAAATCTACATCTAAAGGACGTGTCACAATATTATTCAATGTCAATGGGGCAATATAGCTAGGTAAAATACCGCAACCCAGTCCCATCCCAATCGAATTAATATTAAATAGAATATTATCGGCCTGTTGAACAATATTTAATTTAATATGATGTAATTCAGCAAACTCTAAAATTGTTTTATGTAAAACAGCTGACTGTTTTGATGCAGGAATAATAAAGTCAATATGATGCAATGCTTTGATAGGTACGCGATCGTATTTAGTCAATGGATGATCCTTAGGGAGTAATAAAATAAGTGGCTCCCGTAGAACAAATTGGCTTTGAATTTCGTCCGTGTTTAAATTATCCCGCATAAAGGCAATATCAATTTCACCTTTTTTTAGTGCCTCCATTTGTTCGGTATTATTCATACTGAGTAATGAAATTTTAAGTTCAGGATTCTGAATACGCAGATTTGGAAGCACATAGGGAAAAACTTTCATTTCAACCACAGGCACAAAACCCACTGTGAGCTGCTGTTTTTTGAGTTTAGATACTTGTCTGGCCATTGCAATGGTTTTGTCTGCTTGAGCCAGTGTCAGCCGTGCTTGTTCTAAAAAAACACTGCCTTCCTCAGTCAGTTCTACTTTGCGTTTAGTACGGTGTAAAAGTTTAACACCAACTTCATCTTCGAGATCTTTAATTTGCTGGCTCAAAGAAGGTTGGGCTGTATAGAGACGTAAGGCAGCTTTGCTAAAGTTAAGCTCTTCTGCAACCATAATAAAATAGCGTAGGTGACGTAATTCCATATCAAGGGTGATCCTAAAATCCTGAATTTCACTTTGCTCTGGTGGGCCAAAGTAAGTAAAAAATAAAAAACGATAAATTCCGTTTGTGAAATCACTGCTGTGTATCAGTCTGATCTAAGTCTAGTGGTTAACTCTGGGGATGAGTAATTCATAAAACGTCTAAATTGAAACAAATAAAATATTTCACTTAAAAGTCTTAAAAAATCATTATCCACTCAGATTGAATGTTTACGTTGTGCTTTTTTGGCGACAGCAGGAGTGCTTATCATGAATGGAAAAATTGATGTGTGCGAAATCGATGCATTAGTCGATGCACAAAATGGACGTATCTCGCCATCTATCTATACCGATCCTCATTTATATGAATTAGAGCTTGAACGTGTTTTTGGTCGTTGTTGGTTATTTCTTTGCCATGAAAGCCAAATTCCCAAAGCAGGTGATTTTTTTAATACCTATATGGGAGAAGATCCGATTATTGTTACTCGTCAGAAAGATGGCTCGATTAAAGCACTTTTAAATCAGTGTCGCCATCGTTCCATGCGCGTCAGTTATGCGGATTGTGGCAATACCCGTGCATTTACCTGTCCATACCATGGCTGGTCTTATGGAATCGATGGTTCATTAAAGGATATTCCACTCGAGAACATTGCATTTCCACAGGGGGCCTGTAAAGAAAAATGGGGACTTCAGGAAGTAACGCGTGTTGAAAGTTACAAGGGTTTGGTCTTTGGCTGTTGGGCAGAAGATACTCCTGATTTACGCACTTACATGGGCGATATTGCTTGGTACTTAGATGCCATGATTGATCGTCGTGAAGGTGGTTCCGAAGTAATTGGTGGGATCCATAAATGGGAAATTAACTGTAACTGGAAATTTGCAGCAGAACAGTTTGCTTCGGACCAATATCATGCACCGTATTCGCATGCTTCAGCAGTTCAGGTCTTAGGTGGTAAGCCAAATGATGAGTCATCAAAAGCACTAGGATCAGCACAAACGGCTCGTCCAGTCTGGGAAACAGCCCAAAGTTGCGTGCAGTATGGGCAACGTGGTCATGGTTCAGGTTTTTTCCTGACTGAAAAACCCGATGCAAATTTCTGGGTGGATGGTCAAGTTGCCGATTATTTCCGTGAAACTTATGAAGAGACAAAAGAACGCCTTGGTGATACACGCGCCCTGCGTTTAGCTGGGCATAACAATATGTTTCCCACTTTATCGTGGCTAAATGGTATGACGACCATGCGAATTTGGCATCCACGCGGGCCAGATAAAACGGAAGTCTGGGCATTTTGTATTACCGATAAAGCAGCCCCACAACATATTAAAGAAGCAATGGAACTCAATGCATGCCGTGCATTTGGACCTTCTGGTTTTGCAGAAGCTGACGATGGTGAAAACTGGATTGAGATTCAGAAAGTTTTACGCGGCTACAAAGCCCGTCAAAGCAAGCTGATTATGGAAATGGGTATGGGTAATGAACAATATCGTGAAGACGGTATTCCGGGTATTACCAATCATGTGTTCTCTGAAACAGCCGCACGTGGATTGTATCGTCATTGGGCGAATTTGTTGATGCATGAAAAATGGGAAGATGTTGAACGTGCAGATGAAGCATATGAGCAGGGACTACTCAGCAAATCAGCTAAAACTGATGAGAAGGAGTTTGTAAAATGAATCAGATAGTTGAAACGTTGACACCTCAACCTGTATGGCGCTCGATCAGCGTGGAACTTTACCATGATCTAAGCCAGTTTCTATATGCTGAAGCGCAGTTACTGGATGATTGGAAGTTTCGTGACTGGCTGGATATTTTAAGTGAAGACATTTTATATACGCTTAAAACGACCACCAATGCGCAAACCCGTGACCGTCGTAAATGTATTTCACCACCGTCCACCTGGATCTATCACGACGACAAATTTGTACTGGAACGCCGTGTTGCGAAGTTAGAAACCGGTATGTCGTGGTCAGAAGAACCGCCATCCCGTACTCGTCATTTGATTACCAATATTCGAGTTGAAGCCACTGAACATGCAAATGAATATGCTGTATATAGCAACTATCTGCTGTATCGCTCACAAAAAGAAAAAGATGTGTTGACCTATGTGGGTAAACGTATTGACCTGATTCGCAGAGACGAAAATAGTCGCTTGGGCTGGATGATTGCCAAACGCGATATTACCCTCGATCAGGCAACCTTGATTTCCCATAATATTACGGTGTTTTTCTAATGGATAAAATTTTTGTTTGTCAGGTTGATGATCTGGAAGAAGGTGAAGCCGTAAAAGTAGATTGCAATCTGGAGGGTATCGCGGCACTGGCAGTCTTCAATTTTAATGGTGATTTTTTTGCCATGCACGATAAATGCAGCCACGGTAATGCTTCGATGTCCGAAGGTTATCTGGAAGATGATGGCACGGTGGAGTGCCCATTACACGCATCACGATTTTGTCTAAAAACAGGTGTTCCCCAGTGTGTACCCGCCACTGATCCAATACAGACATTTCCTGTCGTGATTGAAGATGGTGCTTTGTATGTTGAACTGGTGGGAGCATAGTCATGGGATGGTTACAAGGTGAAGTTGCCCTGATTACTGGCGGTGGTTCAGGACTAGGTTTAGCGCTGGTTGAACGTTTTTTACAAGAAGGCGCACATGTAGGTGTATTGCAACGTTCACAATCCAAAGTCGATGAATTGGTCGCACGTTATGGTGACAAAATTGTTGCTGTAGTAGGCGATGTTGCTAATTTTCAGGACAATGTTCGCGCAGTTCAGGCGACGGTTGAACGTTTTGGAAAACTGGATTGTTTTATCGGCAATGCAGGAATCTGGGATCATTATGCAGATATTGTTCAGATGAGCGGTGAACAACTGGATAAAGCCTTTGATGAAATCATGGGGATTAATACCAAAGGTTATTTGCTGGGCGCAAAAGCTGCATTGGATGAATTATTGAAGACCGAAGGCTCCATAATTTTTACTTTATCCAATTCTGCATTTTACTCATCAGGTGGTGGCCCAATTTATACCGCATCCAAGCATGCAGGGGTTGGTTTAGTGCGCGAGTTGGCTTATGAACTTGCGCCAAAAGTACGAGTTAATGCTGTTGCGCCCTCTGGTATGAATGTCAATGTAAAAGGGGCGGCATCCCTAGGACAAGAAAACGCGGGTTTGTTGGATGTACGTGATCCAGAGAAAATTGGTCAGGGAATGCCACTCAAATTTTTACCAGAACCCGAAGATATGACAGGCTCTTACGTGTTATTGGCTTCTCGCCAAAATAACCGTCCATTGTCGGGTGTTTTTATTAATGCTGATTGTGGTTTAGGGATTCGTGGTTTACGTCAGGCCAATGCTGGATTTTTTGACCTATAAATTACTGCTGATTTTAAAGGAATAAACAGGTAGCAATACGCTTACCTCTGTTTCGGAGTCCACCATGACTGTAAAACTTATTTGTGCTTCGCATAGTCCCTTAATGGAATTTGCATCTCCAGCGGAACAACGTCAGGAACAATTAGTTCGTGCGACCTTTGAAAAAATAGCTGCTGAAGTACGCACTTATAATCCAACCTTGATCATTGCTTTTGGGCCTGATCATTTTAATGGTTTTTTCTATGACTTGATGCCAAGTTTTTGTGTTGGTGTTCGTGCGACTGCAGCAGGCGATTGGGATTATGGCCCTGGAAAGTTAAATGTTCCCGAACAAACGTCATTGACACTCATTCGTCAGGTCTTGGACGAAGGCGTGGATGTTGCCTACTCATATCGTATGCAGGCTGACCATGGTGTGACTCAACCCTTACATTTTTTATGTGATGGTGAGCTTGATCGTTATCCAACGATTCCTATCTTTATTAATGGGGCGGCTGCGCCTATGCCAACGACTAAACGTGTGATTGCATTGGGTCGTGCGGTGGGAGCCTTTATTCAATCCCTGAATGCCGAAAATGAACGTGTTTTGATTTTGGGAACAGGTGGCCTGTCACACGATCCGCCGACGCCACAAATGGGTTCAGCTCCACCTGAAGTTGAGGAGTTTTTGATTGCTGGGCGGAATCCAACCCCCGAAGCACGTCAAAATCGTCAGGCTAAGATCATTTCTGTTGGGCAACGTCTTGCCGCTGGTGATCAATCGGTTGCGGTTCCACTCAATCCAGAATGGGATCGGGAATTATTGGAAACTTTCAAACGTGCCGATTTCGCAGCCTTGGAAGCGATGAGTGAAGATGAAATTCGTCGTGATGGTGGACGGGGGGGACAAGAAGTCCGTACATGGATTGCGGCTTTTGCGGCCTTACAGACCTTGGGCGAATATGACATGACAATCCATTGCTATGAAGCAATCAGTGAATGGATTGCCGGTTTTGGCATAGTGTCTGCTGAGTTGAAATAAAGGACAAGACGGATGAATACTCAAACTATTGTTATTGTGGGAGCTGGGCAGGCAGGTGCAAGTGCTATTTTGGAGTTACGTGGCCACCAATATAATGGGAAAATTATTTTAATTGGTGATGAAGTACATTTACCTTATGAACGTCCACCTTTATCTAAAGATGCTATTTTAAAACCTGATCAGACTAAAGTCGAAATCTTGTCACAAGAAAAACTTGATGAACTCGACGTGGAAATGCTTCGTAATAATGCAGTGATACGCATTTTGCCAGACCAGCATCAGGTTGTACTACAAAACGGTGAACAGATTCATTATGACAAGTTGTTATTAGCAACAGGTGGCGCAGCCAGACGTTTTCCTCTGTTAGATGCATTGGGAAAACATGTTTACACTTTGCGTAATCTTGAAGACTCTCAAGCTTTAATTCCTGTCTTTGATGCCGGTCGACGTATTTTATTGGTCGGTGGTGGCGTGATTGGTTTAGAGTTGGCATCCAGTGCGCGTTTTAAAGATTGCCAAGTCACAGTCCTTGAACAAAGTCCTATGATTATGGGACGCTCGCCCGATATTATTCGTCAATTTCTGCTTGAACAGCATCAGACAAAAGGCGTGGATATTCGCTTAAATGCCAAAATTTCCAGCGCCTCTATACGTGATGAAACCGTTGCGGTGACTTTAGAAAATGGTGAGGAATTGGTCGCTGATGCAATCGTCTATGGCATCGGTATTATTCCAAATGCGCAACTTGCAAGCGAAGCCGGTTTGGATGTCGAATTTGCAATTAAAGTCAATGAAAATTGCCAAAGTTCTCATCCGGATATTTATGCAGCGGGAGATGTCGCGACTCAATTGCGTGCAAATGGACAATATAGCCGTATTGAAACGTGGGAAAATGCGAATCATCAGGCAGGTATTTTTGCACGTCATGTGATGGGCATTGAACATCCGTTGGCTAGTCCATCATGGTTTTGGACAGATCAATTCGATCACAACTATCAATTTGTCGGTGATATGTTGGCAGAAGAATGGTATGTCCGTGGCAATATGAACACTGAGCAAAATCAACTCCCTAAATTCACTTTATTTGGTGTTAATGACGGTATTATCGTCGCGGGAATTGCGGTTAATCAGGGTAAAGATGTCCGTTTTTTAAAGAAAATGGTGTCTCAATCTATGCCATTTAATCAGGAAAAATTATTGGATGTGTCCGTAGAGTTAAAAAAACTTATTTAATTAAGAGGGTTCTGGGTTTAGCATAAACGCTCAAACCAAATTTTCAATTGAGCTTTTAAGTCTTTTAAACACCCATCTTACCCAAAGTAGGATGGTTTTTTTATATTTAACAATATAGTTTAATTTACCAAGATAATAATGTGTCCCTTTTTTAAAATAAGAAATGTACTCGGAAAATGATCAATATTTAATTTGAATCTTATGATCGTTTTTAGCTCTTAGTCTTTCAACCATTTTATCGAGTGAATAAGCGTTTTTTTATATCATATAAAATTGAGTAATTTAGTGTGTTTTTTAACACTTTGTAATTTAACATGATTTAAATCTAAAACTAAATTTTTAGATAATTTTTATATAAAAACTCAATTTGATAAATGAGAAAAGTGGAACATTCATAAGCGGCTGTTTTCGCTTTATCAAACTTAAGGCTAGTATGGTCTTTATAAAAATTAATCAATGATCATCGATGAGTTTCTCTAGGGTTAGAAAAGGACTTTTCTATGGATCGTGCAGGACAAAGGCACTCTGTTATTACAATTGCAATTTGTTTTCTCATTGCTGTTATTGAAGGTATTGATATTCAGGCTGCTGGAATCGCAGCCGCTGGTATTCGTGAATCTTTCGGTTTAAGTAGTTCACAACTGGGCATTTTCTTTAGTGCCGGTATTTTAGGTTTACTTCCAGGTGCATTATTGGGCGGACGATATGCCGATGTCGTCGGCCGAAAAATGATCTTAATCTGGTCGGTTGCTATTTTTGCCGTTTTCACACTGTGTACGGTTTGGGTGAATAGTTTTTATTCTTTACTCTTGGTTCGTTTTCTTGCTGGAGCTGGCCTTGGTGCGGCTATGCCGAATTTGATTGCTTTGGTCTCTGAGTCAGTTTCACCAGAAAAACGAGGTCGCGCAGTCGGTTTAATGTATTGCGGTATGCCTATCGGTGCGATTTTAGTCTCTCTTTTGGCCGCTTACGATAGCAACGGTCAATGGCAAACGATTTTCTACGTGGGAGGATTAGCTCCACTGATTGTTATTCCGATCATGATTAAGTTTTTACCCGAATCTAAAGAATTTTTAAGAACAAAATTAGAGGATAAATCTAGCCAGCAAGCCCAAGCAGCCTTTAAGGATTTGTTTAAAAAACCGTATGCGGGACAGACGCTTTTGTTATGGGCCAGCTATTTTTTCACATTGATGGTGGTTTACATCATGTTGAGCTGGTTACCTTCATTGTTTATGGAGCTTGGATTTTCCCGTCAGCACGGCAGCATGGCTCAGGTATTTTTCCAAATGGGGGCAGCCGTTGGTACGGTGGTTCTGGGAATCCTGATGGATCGCTGGAATAAAGCCTATGTCATTATTTTAATGTACATCGGAATATTAGCGGGTCTATTTAGCTTAAATGGTGCAAGTAGTTTAACTGCTATGTATGCAGCAGCGGCTTTGATGGGCACCTTTACCATTGGTGGTCAAGGTGTTTTATATGCTTTCGGTAGCATTGTATACCCAACCGAAATTCGTGCAACAGGCATTGGCAGCGCTGCGGCTGTAGGACGTATTGGTGCAATGTTGGGACCTGCGATTGCAGGTCAATTACTGGCTATGGGTAGCGGTGCGGCAGGTGTAATTTCGGCAGCTATACCAGGAATTATTATCTCCGCCTTATTCATGTTGATTGTCATTCGTAAGCTTAAACACGCCGCATAATTTCAACTCAATATACCGAATGAAACAGTTTTTAAAATGCTTCATTCGGTTTCCATATCAATCCACGTTTTCGTAAGTCGACTTATTATTCTGAGAAGCTAATATTAGTTTGACCAAATGGATTGAATTTTTAATATCAATGATATTGAGGAAAAGATGCATCCTGTTGTAACGCAGAGACTTTGGAATCGTTGTTTTATTCTTTGTATATTGAATAATTTGTTTTTATTCATTTATTACTATGCTTTATTAACAGTACTGCCACTTTATATTTTAAAAGAACTTTCCGGTTCTGTAAGTCAGGCTGGATTAGCATTAACACTATTCCTGATTTCTTCTATTCTTACCCGCCCTTTTTCTGGTCTGATCATCGAACGCCTAGGTAAAAAGTACGCATTACGGGGAACAGCCGTATTATTTGTACTGTTTGCATTTACCTATTTATGGGCCGATCAGCTTTGGGTGTTACTTGGGGTGCGTTTTATGCATGGAATCTGGTTCAGTATTTTGACTACAGTTACTGTACCTGTCGTCAATGATTTTATTCCAGAGCAACGAAAAGGCGAGGGAATGGGATATTTCGTAATGTCGACCAATCTCGCGGTGGTCTTGGGCCCGTTGTTTGCACTGACTGCCATACAATATATAAGTTTTTATCAATTATTTGTTTTACTTAGCTTCATTATTTGCTTGGGTTTGATTTTTTGCTTTTTTATTCCAGTTTCGTCTGGGCCCAAAGCTGAAATTCAGAACACACTGAACCAGATCACTTTGCAAGATATCTTTGAGAAAAACGTTATTCCAGTGGGCATGGTTGCTTTGTTTACTGCTATTTCCTATTCAAGCATTATGAGTTTTATTAGTGTTTATAGTGAAACCAAAGGATTATTAGCCGCAACCAGCCTCTTTTTTATGATTTTTGCACTTTCCATGATGATTGTGCGCCCTTGGATTGGACACTCGTATGACCTAAGAGGGCCCAATTCAGTGGTATATCCTTCCTTTATTTGTTTTTCAATAGGATTGTTTTTGATTGGCTGTATGCAGTCTCAATGGATCTATTGGTTAGCCGCTGTTTTTATCGGTATCGGATATGGTTCTCTTTTTCCTATCTTTCAAACTATGGCAATTCAGTCGGTTGAAAAACAGCGTATTGGTCATGCTGTTTCAACATTTTTTACTTTGTTCGATCTGGGTATGGCAATTGGCTCCGTCGTGATGGGATTGCTGATTGCGCGCATAGGGTATGAGATGACCTATCAATTTTGTGGATGGATGGTACTCGGTACTTTACTTTTATATCGTCTAATATGTCATCAGAGCAGGCAAGCTTTCGTCAGGGATTAATATGGAATTACGTCATTTACGCTATTTTGTTGCAGTAGCAGAAGAACTAAATTTTACCAAAGCCGCTTTACGCATGCACACGGTTCAACCTTCGCTAAGTCAACAGATTAAAGATCTGGAAGAAGAAGTAGGTGTTCAGCTTTTTATTCGTAGTAAACGTAAAGTTGAACTCACGCAGGCAGGAGACGTATTTTTTAAAGAAGCTTTGATTATTTTGGAACATACTGAAAGAGCAGTGAGTTTAGCCCGACAAGTGGCCAAAGAACAGCAAGAACAACTCAATATAGGCGTTGTTCCAGTCGCCGAAATGAAAATTTTCCCTTACATCATACCCAATATTCGTGCCCATTTTCCTGAATTAAAAATCGATTTTCATAGTTTAACGGATGATTTACAGTTAAATGCGTTAAAAAAAGGGGAGATCGATATCGCGTTTACACGTTACGGTTTTGAATCAGATGACATCACCTCTATTCAAGTGTTTCAGGAACCATTGACATTAATTATTCCTAAAAACTCAGCAGAAGTAGAGCACGAACGAATTAGCATTAAACGTTTTGAACAACATGATTTTGTAATTTGTAATGAAGGGTCATCTCCACAGCTTTATCGCATTATTCAAGATTTTTTTAAGAAAAATAAACTGAATGTCCCTATTGTGCAGCATTCAACCAATATTTTACTCAATGTTAATTTGGTTGGAATGGAAATAGGATGGAGTTTAGTCCCTCAATATGTAATTCCTTTATTGGGAGATAAAATTGTGGTTAAAAAAACGGTCGAACCTTTACCCATGATTGGCTTATATGTTTCTTATCGCAAGGACCAAGTAAATAATGCAATAGAATTAATTCTAGAGGTATTGAAAAAACAGTTTTATCTGGATTTTACTGGATAAAGTAAAAAGCCACTCTATAAGAGTGGCTAAAGGTTAAGTTACTACTTAAATTAAGTGCATCTTTTCAAAGAGTCTTTCACTGATATTGTTGACCGTTTGCGGAATTGCAAGCCCTGCTACAAAGCGATCGGGACGCAGGATCACCATAGATTGAGTAGTTTGTCCGAACCATGAACGTATTTCAGTGCCAATTTCACCAATCGTAGTCACATTTTCAATGGATTTTCGATTTGGATCATCCAGTTGTAATGATGGTATGACTTGAATAAACTGAACGCCTAATTTTTCCCACTTTTGCATTACTTCTTCAGATAGGCCCCAGGTCGGATTTACTCCCCAGGCCAGTATTGCAAATTGATTACCAATTACATCGTCAAGCAATACTTGTGTCTTATTTTCAAGTTGAACGTAGGGTTGAATAAACATTTTTCCAACGGGCGTTTTTTTATTTGAATCTGAAACTAAAATACCCTCATGGTATTTTGGCATGGGTTTAAAGCGCATTTCTAATAAATAACGCTTAATGGGTTGAATATAATTAAGCATATAAGCAATCCCATCACGCACAACACCTTGCCATTTTTTAGGGGGTGCGAGTACATGGCCTGCCATAACCGATAAATCAATCATAGCTTGAGCGTGATCTTTTCTTTCTATTTGATAACTATCCAGAATTTCTGATCCTGCAATCTTTTTAATAACCAATGCTATTTTCCATGCAAGATTGAAAGCATCCCGCATTCCACTATTGTATCCCTGACCTTGCCATACTGGCATGATATGCGCTGCATCACCCGCCAATAAAATGCGGTCAACACGGAAACGATCAGCAATACGTGCATTGTGAGTATAGACACGTTGACGAATGACTTCGATATGATTGGTATGTGGAAGTACTTTACTAAGTAAGCGATTAATATTTTCAGGTTTACTGAGTTCTTCTTGCGTTTCTCCAGGCATAACCATAAATTCAAAGCGGCGAATACCGTGCGGGAGTGCTGCGGAAACATAGGGACGGACAGGATCACAACATAAATAAACATGAGGGGTTGCTAAAGGATCGTTTTTTAAATCGATAACAATCCATTGATTGGGTGCTGTTTCACCCTCAAAATTGATATTGAGGTGACGTCTTACAAATGAGTTCCCCCCATCACAAGCAATCAGATATTGTGCTTGAATAGTTTCTTTGGATCCGTCTTTTGTGGTTAAGTTTAGAGTGACAGAGGTTTGATCTTGACTAAACTGATCTAATTGCCGTGAAAAAAGAATTTTGCTTTCTGGATAGGCAGCCAAACCTTCTAAAAGTACACGATCAACCTGTGGCTGAATAAATGCATTGCGGCGTGGCCAGCCAAATTCACGTGTTAAAGGTTGAATATCTGCAAAACAACGCCCTTTAGGAGTTAAAAAACGCATAGCATGGTTGGGCGTGGTGTGAGGCAAAACTTGTTTAATTAATCCCAATGACTGGATGGTACGTAAAGATTCATCATCAATACCAATTGCACGAGGATAGTCGATCAGTTGATCAAGCTGTTCAATAACAGTGACTTGTATGCCTTGTTTACTTAAATAGTTTGCAATTGTAAGTCCAACAGGACCTGCGCCCAAAATTGCTACGTCAGTAATGTGATGATGAGCTTGATTCACGATGAATATCCCTATTAACAAATTTTATTACTTCATAATTAATAGCAAAAAATGGTCGTATATGAACTTAATCTATAGTTCTAATATTTAATAAAATAGATCATATAGAAAGTTTTATTGTTTATAAGATTTTGAATTTTAATATATTTTATTTTTGTCGTAATATGTATTTTAAACTCTATGATTGTTTTAAATTATAAATTGAAGCGTATCTAAATAAGTTTTTTATCTTAAGAAATTCAGTAATTCCATTTTACGCATCAGGAAAACTATATTTCAAAGATGACAAAGCGTGAGTTGGCCGAACTTCGATTGATGACAAGGGATATAGCTTATTTTAATATTTGAAGAGCACAGAAAATCAAAAAAAATTTTAACAGCTGTAAATCTTAGCTCGTTTAAATGAGAGGATCGGTCAATTTTTTTAAATACTCTCAAATTTCCTACTAAAACAAAAAAACCACCTTGAATGGTGGCTTTTAAGTTACTGATAAATCAGTATATCTTGGTAGGCATATCCAGACTCGAACTGGAGACCTCTACGATGTCAACGTAGCGCTCTAACCAACTGAGCTATACGCCTAAGTGTGAGCAATCATATTCAGTTTTCAGCAGGATGACAAGTTTTTTCTACGTACTTTATTTTAGATGCACAGACTTTAAGCAATTGATTGAATTTTATATGGTCTTTGTCTGAAACTTGCCCAGAAAACATTATTTTTTCATGTATTTGTATGAGGTCATTAAATAATTCTCGCTGCTGCACATGTTGAGCCAATCGTAACATCCAGCCTTTAAAGGTTTCACTGGTTTGCCTTTTTAAATTGTGAGGTAATTTTTTTTGAAAGTCTTTAATTTGACGTTCGATTGAAGATATTTCTTTTCTATTTTTAAACCAAAGCCACAGCGTATATACAATGACCAGAAAAATGATCGTAAATACCATGAGAAGTGTATAACTATAAATTGAATAGAATCCAAGTTTCGATAATAAGTTTTTTTGTCGGTCAACATCATAACCAACAACTTTACTTTGCCACTGATAACCTAAATAATCACTCCAGACCCGCATATTTTTAATCAAGTTAAAGTTTTGTTGTTTCCAGAAAGTTCCAGCTTGCTCACCCCAAATATGATCATCTTGTTGTAAATATTGTTGCATGCCTGCATCCATACGCATTGGCGCGACCACAGCGGTAGGGTCAATTCTTTGCCAATGACCATTTATGTACACCTCTGACCATGCATGTGCATCAAGCTGTCGAACTTCCCAGCTTTTAGCGTCAGGAGCAAGTTGACCCCCTTGATAACCGATGACCACTCGTGCGGGAATACCTGCATAGCGCATGAGTAAAACGAAGCTTGAGGCGTAGTGTTCACAAAACCCTTTTTTTGTTTCAAATAAAAATTGATCAGTACGATTACCATTTAAAACTCCAGGGGAAAGAGTATAAATAAAACCTTGCTGTTGAAACCAATGTAAAATATTTCGGATATAAAGCTCAGGTTGCTCATTACTTTGCTGCCATAAACGTTGGGCGAGTTTCTGAGTTTTAGGTTGTGGCTGAAAATTCACTCGTTGGGCTTGTTTTATTTGTTGTTGATTATATTGATATTCTAAATAAGGTGAGTCGACCCAGCTTAGAAGAATGGGCTGATTGCGTTGAATCATCCGTCGTGGTTTTATGCTTCCATCAGCATATATTTGATAGCTTGATTCAGTAGGAACGGAATGTTCCAACGACATAATCCATGTTTGTTGAGGGTCAGCTGACAAATATTGATAATTTAGCACTTTTAGGCGATTTACATCATAATTGACAGGTGTCTGGTTAATAGCATTATTTGTCCAAACTGCACCATCGTAATCATCTAGCACCATTGCTCGCCAATACATATTTTGTCGTTGTGGAAGTTGACGTAAATCACCTGTAACTCGAAATGCAAGTGCCGAAGATTGTGATAGTTGAGCAATATCCCCCGGCGACATACGATCACTCATTCCTGTTACCCCTTGATTCGACGCAATAGGAACACGCCAGAGTGGGGGAAGTCTGGGGAAGAAAATGAATAGGACAATAAAAAATGGAAGGGCAATCGAGAGAAATCCAGCCACATGCTTTAAATCACGTGTTATAGAGACTTTTTTATTTGGTTGACTAAGAAATTTAGTAGTTTGAATACGATATAAACCAATAAAGCAAAAGATTAAGCAAAAAAGTACCGTTAATGTCATTACAAATGACTGACTATGTAAGAACAAGCTGGCGCTAACAAATAGTCCAAAATTAAAAACGATAAGTAAATCCCTAATATTTTTACTTTCTAAACATTTGGCAAATAAGCATGTGCTTAATACAGCAACTCCAGCCTCTACACCCCAAAAACTTTTAAATTTTGTATAAATGGCAGCGAGACAGCTCAAGACAAATACGATTAGCAACCACTTTGAAACTGGCGCAATTTTACCTTGTGAATATCTCCAAATCATTGTAACAAGCATGATGGCCCAAACCCCAAGCAACGTTATCGGCATATAAACTAATTGCGCGATAAAAATAAATGCAAGTAACGGAATGAGACAAAAATAGAGAATAGACGTCATGAGGTTAGGACTTGAAATATAGGAAGAAACTGCATTTTTAATTATCTCTTATGCTGTGAATTCACTATACCATTTCAGATCTGTATTTAAACGACAAGATTAATTAAGCATTACTTCTCACGTTAATTAAAAGCAGAGATAAGGTAGCTGAATGTTCTATTTATAAAGGATTGTGAGAAAAGAATAATTTTGTTTTTTTGAGAAAAAATTATGAGTAATAAAAAACCTCTCATAAATGAGAGGTTTTAATGAGATATCAGATCATTAAGCTTCGATAGCTTGTACTGCAATTTTTTTGGCAGGATCAACTTTACGACGAACTGCTGGTACAGGTTCACCACGATATTGGCGATCTGCAAAGTAACTTGAACGAACCATTGGCGCGGACCAGATATTTCTAAAACCGAGTTTGCGACCGTGTTCCGCATAGCGCTCAAATTCTTCTGGGCTAACAAAACGATCAATTGGCGCGTGTTGCTTCGATGGCTGCAAATATTGACCGATGGTGACATAGTCAACATCATGTGCGCGTAGATCATTCAGTAAAGAAATAACTTCTTCTTCGGTTTCACCGATCCCTACCATCAAACCACATTTAGTTGGAATGTCAGGGCAATATTCCTTAAACATCTTAAGCAAATTTAATGAATGTTGATAATCCGAACCTGGACGCATGGCTTTATAAAGACGCGGTACAGTTTCAATATTGTGATTAAAAACATCGGGCGGGCATTCTGTCATGATGCGTAGCGCAATGTCTAGACGGCCACGAAAGTCTGGAACCAGAATTTCTAATAATGTATTTGGGCTTAAAGCACGTGCTTCTTTAATACAATCCACAAAATGCTGCGCACCACCGTCACGCAGATCATCACGATCCACAGAAGTGATTACGGCATATTTAAGTTTTAAATTAGAAATAGTTTCTGCCATATGGCGTGGTTCATCAGCATCCAATGCATTTGGGCGGCCGTGTGCAACATCACAAAATGGACAACGACGAGTACAAATATCACCCATAATCATGAAAGTTGCTGTACCACCTCCAAAGCATTCTGGAAGATTTGGACAAGCTGCTTCTTCACAAACAGTATGGAGTTTTTGCGCACGAAGTGTGGTTTTGATACGTTGAACTTCTTCAGGCGCAGTCATTTTTACGCGGATCCAGTCGGGCTTACGCGGGACTTCAACCGTAGGAATAACTTTTACAGGAATTCGAGCAACTTTTTCTGCGCCACGCAGCTTTACGCCCTGTTCTGGTTTACGGTTTTCAGACATATTCAACTGTTCCACTGTTATTCGAGAGGATTTCATTTGACTATTATAACGGACTTAGCTGTAAATTGGGCAAATTCACTATTCATTTAAAAAATGTCGTTATGCAAAGATATTGGCTTGAGAAATACATTATTCCACAGCATATTAGCAGTACTTTGTTATAAAATAGTATCATTGTTGGATTGGATAGGAGCTTTAAATGCCACGTAAGAAAGAGGTCATTAGTGGGAATTTCGTTAGATATGATGCGGTAGTTCTCGGTTCAGGACCTGCGGGTGAAGGCGCGGCAATGAAGCTTGCAAAAGCGGGTAAGCGCGTTGCAATTGTAGATATTCGTGAGCAATTGGGTGGGAATTGTACTCACGTTGGAACGATTCCAAGTAAGGCACTTCGTCAAACCGTTTCCAGTATTATCCGTTATCAACGTGATCCAATGTTTCAAAAGGTCGGTGAATGGAAAAAGTTCACTATGAAACAGGTGCTCAGTAATGCACATCGTGTGATACAACAACAAGTTGCGACGCATACACGGTTTTATGACCGCAATAATATCGACGTTTTTCATGGGCGTGCTTATATTCAGGATAAAAATACAGCCATCGTTTTTAATCCTGAAGGTGTCAAAGAAACGATTGTATTTGAACAATTAGTTATCGCAACAGGTAGTCGCCCGTATCAGCCACAGGGTTTAGATTTTAAACATCCACGCGTTTTTGATTCGGATAAAATTCTGGATCTGGACTTTACTATCCATAAAATTATCATTTATGGTGCGGGTGTTATTGGCTGTGAATATGCTTCAATTTTTATTGGTTTAAATCATAAAGTCGATTTGATTAATACTCAGCATAAATTGCTCAGTTATCTGGATGATGAAATTGCGGATGCCTTGTCTTATCACTTGCGTGAACAAGGCGTATTAATTCGCCATAATGAACAAATTGATCATTTGGAAACACATGAGGATTATGTGGTTTTGCATTTGCAAAGCGGTAAAAAAATTAAAGCCGATGCGATTCTTTGGTGTAATGGACGTTCAGGAAATACCGATGGCTTAGGGCTTGAAAATGTGGGTGTAACACCAAATAGCCGTGGTCAACTTGCAGTAAATGAGAAATATCAGACCGAGGCTGAAAATATTTATGCGGCGGGTGATGTTGTCGGCTGGCCTTCGTTGGCTTCTGCTGCGTATGACCAGGGGCGTTGTGCTGGTGCAAACATGAGTGGCGAAGAAAATGTGAAACCTGTAACCGATATTCCTACAGGAATTTACACCATTCCAGAAATCTCATGTTTTGGTAAGACTGAGCAACAGTTGACGGAAGAAAGAATTCCTTACGAAGTTGGGCAGTCATCATTCCGTCATTTGGCACGTGCGCAAATTACAGGTGATACCGTCGGTGAACTTAAGATTTTATTCCATCGAGATACTTTGGAAATTCTAGGCATTCACTGTTTTGGTAATAATGCTTCTGAAATTATCCACATTGGACAGGCGGTGATGCAAAGTCCAAATAATTCGATGAAATACTTTATGGAAACTACATTTAACTATCCAACGATGGCCGAAGCGTATCGTGTTGCGGCTTTGAATGGGTTAAATCGACTTTTCTAAGGCCAAGACTTTATAAATTATTGAGATGCAAATAAAAAATTAAGCCCGTCACTTGACGGGCTTTTTTGCGATGACCTTTGATTATTTTTGTTTTGTCTTTTTCTTTTTATTAAAGCAGAGAAAGTTGATAGTTTTATGACAGTTTAAAAAGGACGACTACCAGCAAGACTAATTCTTTTTAACAAACGTCTTTGATCGGATGGGAAGGGTTCTCTAGCATGTAAAGTCACTTGGTTATCCCAAAAGACAATATCTCCAGTTTCCCATTGATGTTGATAACGAAATTCTGGCTTTTCCAAATGTTGCCGTAATTCAGCGATTAATTTTGCCCCTGATTGATCATCGTAATTGACCAGTTCAACTTCACTTTTAGTATTTAACCATAAAGCTTTACGTCCTGTTTCAGGGTGTATACGAACCAATGGATGTGGATAGGCATGTCCTAAAATGGGTTGATCCTTAAAGCGGTACAACGGGCTATTACTATAGTTGCCCGAACCTTTATTGCTTTGTGCACGAACAAAAGGATTGTAAGTAATCAACTGTAATTGGTCGATATGGGTTTTAGTTGCTTCATCCAAAGCATCGTAAGCCGCAATAGTATTCACCCATGAGGTTTTTCCGCCATCTTTAGGTAACTCAATGGCATAGAGTAAAGAGCCAAATGATGGAAGTGGGGTCCATTGGTGATCGGCGTGAGGCGCAAGTTCACCGTGTCCTGTATAATCACCCTGACCAACCGCATTGGAAACAGGAACGACATCAGGGGGTACACCTGTTTCCAGATCATAACCTAGCACTGGATTGTCTTTACTTGGACGAAAAATTGAACCGAAATAACTCGCAAATGCTAAAAACTGTAAATCATCTATATTTTGATCTTTAAAAATTAAGACCAGATGATCGGCAAGGGCTTTTTTTAATCTAAAAATAGTTTCACCAGACTGAGCTTTTTGAGCATTTAAACCTGTCACTACTGCACCAAGCGCTTCGTTTTTCTGAGCTTGTATCTGAACTTCCTGTGTATGTTGAAAATAATCAGGTTGATGCCAACGCGGTGCATCATGAATGGCTTGTGAAAGTTGACTTAGGCTGCTCATCAAAAATAGCTCTTGTGATTTTGAATCATCTGAGCATAAAGAAAGTATGAGGGAATATTGAAATGAGAAAAAAAGCAAAGCTTATGATAATCGTTTTTTTTAAATTATCTCCTTGTTTTATATATTTTTAGGTGTTTGTGATAAATAAAGCTTTGATTTTAATGAGGGCAAAACGCCTGATTGAAATAATGAAATAATTCAGGTGTTTGTGACCACATATAGATTGCTAGAATAATAGCGGTTAGTACGACTACGCTGATGAGGTATTTAAGTGAATTTAGACTAATCATTAATAACACTCTCCTCGGTGACAAAGAAATGTACGCATACACCTACTATACTTAATGCAATGGAAATCATCCAGATTGCATTATAATTTCCTGTCATGTCATGGTTAAGTCCCCCGAGATAACCTCCAAAAAAAGAACCGACCTGATGGGTAAAAAATACGATACCGCTGAGCATTGATAAGTATTGAACCCCAAACATATTGGCGACAATACCATTGGT
Source organism: Acinetobacter sp. S40 (assembly GCF_016624705.1). Classification (NCBI taxonomy): domain Bacteria; kingdom Pseudomonadati; phylum Pseudomonadota; class Gammaproteobacteria; order Moraxellales; family Moraxellaceae; genus Acinetobacter; species Acinetobacter sp. S40. The sequence goes on along the minus strand of NZ_JACVTU010000002.1, from coordinate 343,613 downwards.
TAATGGAACTGTTGATAGCCAAAGTAAACCCATGACAATACCAAAAGCATAGACCGTGACATTGGAAAGAGGGAGCAGTAAAAACGCGATAATAGCGATGCCACGTAAGCCATACAGAAGCATCAATAATTTAGGTTTTGAATAACGATCACCTAACCAACCCGCGCCATAAGTTCCAAAAATATTAAAAAGACCTACTAAAGCTAAAAAGACAGTTCCAGTCGTTGCATTGAACCCATGGTCTATCAGATAACCAGGTAAATGTACGCCTAAAAACACGACTTGAAAGCCGCAGACTAAAAAACCTAATGCTAACCACCAAAAGGGTTTATGGTTTCTTGCAAGCGTTAAAATTTCTTTAAAAGTTTTACTCGGTTGAATTGTGCTAAAGCTCGGTGCTCGATAAGCAGGTGCATTCAGGCTTAATGCGAGCGGTATAATAAGCGCGATCAGAATTGCACTTATTATTAAAGTTGCTGACCATCCAAAATGCTGCAATAACAAAAGCGTTGTTGGAAGCATGATGAATTGACCAAAAGAACCTGCGGCACTGGCAATACCCATTGCCATACTGCGTTTTTCTGGAGCGGCCGCACGTCCAACAGCAGAAAGCAAGACTGAAAAAGAAGTTGCAGATAGCGCCATTCCCAAAATCAGACCTAAGCTGAGATTGAGCAATAGCCCCGTAGAGCTAAATGCCATCAGGAGTAGACCTAGTGTATATAGTATCCCACCAGAAGCGACTACTTTTTTACTGCCGTATTTATCGGCCAACGCACCAGTAAAAGGTTGTACTGCACCCCAAATTAAATTTTGCATGGCAATAGCTAGACTAAATACCTGATGGTTCCAGCCAAACTCATCACTCATAGGAACCAAATATAAGCCAAAAGCATGTCTTGTCCCTAAAGAGAGTGCCAAAATACATGCACTTCCTATTAGCATATAAATCATAGTCTTAGAAAATGTATTATTGGCGTTAGACATACTTATTGAATAAAAATAACTGGTTGGCGATATTGTAGATCATGAATCGAAAAAAATCGATATGTCGCATACGTTATTTGAAAAGTGTCGTGATGAAAAAAAGCAGCCGAAGCTGCTTAGGGTACTAAAAAACTGATTAAAAACGATAACCTACACCCAGATAAGTAATCACAGGATCAATATCAATTTTGGTTTTGGCATTAATCAACTCTTTGCCCGTGTTGTTATCGGTTACGGTGATTTTGGCTTCATTATTCATTTTCGAATACGACACTGAACCAACCGCAAACCAATTTTCATTGAAGTCATAAGTCGCGCCTACTGTGGCAATCGGGGCAAAGGTATCGGTTGCTTTGACCTTAACACGCGGATCAGCAGAAGAGGTTTTTCCATCTAGAGCAGCACCTGCCTGTCCATCATGGATATTTTGAATCATATGGCCAGCTTTGACCAAGTCTGACTCAATCCCTGAATTTAGTTTAACATTGTCAAAATAAGCATACATTACACCTAGGCCGACATAAGGGCGAAATTTATTAACACCCGTTTTACCAAATTGATAATGTAATTCGGCGGCAGGTAACCATGCTCGTACTGACGCTGCTTTATCGCCCTGAGTTAAATCGGTAATGTGAATATCTTTTTTCAGATCAAGTGATCCTAGAGGAGTATCTGCTGATCCTGATAAAGGTGCATAAATATCGCCTTTGCCTTTAATATCAACTTTAGGTGGAATTCCTGCTTTAATTTCCAGTGAGACATTGTCAGTAAAATTATAGTTAAACATCATCCCAACTGTATCAACATCATCAGCTTCAAGACCCGTGCCAGCTGCTTGCCAGTTTGATAAACCATTTACGGTAGCTGTTCCAGATAACCCTCCTGGTAAAGTTTCTAACGGTAGGAGCTGAAGGGCTCCATAAAGTAGGGGATTTGAATCTTTTACTGCTGCATCAAGTACCGCATCTTTTGAAACATCACCGACTTTAGCAGTTGTTCCTTCTGCAATGCTGGTATTGATATCAACTGGATTGGCTTTGCCCTGTGGCATGGCATGTAACCAACCAATAGAGGCTGAAAAACGCTTAAATCCATCACCATCCTTAAAACTGAAATAGGGTGAGTCGGCATAAGATAAAGAGGGTAGTACAATAAGACTAGTCGCTATTCCAAGCAAAGACTTTTTCATCAGGGGACTCCATGTCCAATTTACGTTTGTAGATAATTTTTATGCGCTCACCATAGCTTTTTTTTATTTTTAACAGTGTTTAAGAAAAATTAATAAATGTAATGAAAATGAAATACTAGGTATGTTTTTTGAAAATATGAATAATAAGTACTGTAAAAATACACAAAAAAGGCCACAAAAATGTAGCCTTTATGAAGATAAGAGAAGAATTTAACTATTTTTGAAAACGTGATAAGTCTTCTTCTGGGCGAGCCGTTAAAACTTCAAGACCCGTTTCAGTCACCAAAATAGTGTGTTCATATTGTGCAGAAAGTTTATGGTCTTTGGTGACAACCGTCCATTTATCGCCTAAAAGTTTCGTCTGCCAGACTCCAGCATTAACCATAGGTTCAATTGTAAAGGTCATGCCTGCTTCAAGTTGCATACCAGTATCCTTTTGACCGTAGTGCAATACTTGTGGTTCATCATGAAAAACAGTTCCGATCCCATGTCCACAATATTCACGAACGACACTAAAACGTTCCGATTCCACATATTTTTGGATGGCATAACCAATATCACCGATATAAGAACCTGCACGAACAGTTTCCATACCACGGTACATTGCTTCTTGTGCAACTTTACACAAGCGATTCGCTAAAATAGATGTTTCACCACCGACGATATACATCATATTGGTATCGCCATGATAACCATCTTTAATCACGGTCACATCAATATTTAAAATATCACCATTTTTTAACACTTTGTTTTCTGAGGGAATACCATGACAAACCACGTGGTTGACAGAGGTGCAAATCACATGCTGAAACGCAGGACGTCCTGGTGCCGCACCGTACCCTAAACATGCAGGAATTGCGTTTTGCACATTGACGATATAATCATGACAAATCGTATCTAGCTCAAGCGTGGTGACACCCGGCACAATATGCGGCTTAATCATGTCCAACACTTCAGCTGCCAGCTTACCTGCGATGCGCATTTTTTCAATTTCATCAGGAGTTTTAATTAATCGGCGTGGGGCTGTATAAGTACTATTCATGATCTCTAAAAACTTTTGGTAATTTGTAGGTGTATATGGTATAAATAGCCGCCCATTTTATCAAATGCTTTTCGTGAATATCCTTTACGAACAAATTTGATGTAATGGAAAATCCGCACATATGTCGTCACGTTACTCTGGGTGCCTTTTAAAAAGGTGGAGAATGCTGGACATATGGAGGCCTAACCCAATTTAAGGTAAATAAAAATGGCAGATTACAACGTAAGCATGCGCGACCTTCTTCAAGCAGGTGCGCACTTTGGTCACCAAACTCGTTTCTGGAACCCAAAAATGCGTCAATACATTTTTGGCGCGCGCAACAAAATTCACATCATTAACCTTGAGCATACTGTTCCTGCGTTAAATGATGCTTTGAACTTTGCTAACCAGTTAGCAAGCAAAAAGAACAAAGTTTTGTTCGTTGGTACAAAACGTGCTGCTTCAAACATCATCCGTGAACAAGCTCAACGCGCTGGTCAACCTTATGTAGATCACCGTTGGTTAGGTGGTATGTTGACGAACTGGAAAACACTTCGCCAATCTATCAACCGTTTAAAAGATCTTCAAACTCAATCTCAAGATGGTACTTTCGCTAAGCTGACTAAGCGTGAAGCGTTAGAACGTACTCGTGAGATGGATAAACTTGAGCGTTCTTTAGGCGGCGTTAAGAACATGGGTGGTTTACCTGACGCATTATTTGTCATTGACGTTGACCACGAAGCAATTGCAATTAAAGAAGCTAAAAACTTAGGTATTCCAGTTATCGGTATCGTTGATACAAACTCAAATCCAGATAATGTTGATTACATTATTCCTGGTAACGACGATGCGATCCGTGCGGTAACTTTGTATGCTTCTGCTATGGCAAATGCAATTCTTGCTGGTAAAGAATACGCTCAAACTCAAGCGAATGCACAAGCAAAAGGCGAAGAAGCGAAAGAAGCTCCTGAGGCTTAATGCGTTTTGACGCAGGCTTGTCATTTTTGCGACATGTAATGGTGGCAAATTAAAGCGTCGAAAAGCAAACGGCCCGGGTTTTACTTTGGGCCGTTTTTGTTGAACAGATTTATTTTCTACCGATTTAGGAGAACAACATGACTGCAATTACTGCAAGCATGGTAAAAGAATTACGTGACCGTACTGGTCTGGCGATGATGGAATGCAAAAAAGCATTAACAGAAGCGAACGGTGACATTGAGCTTGCGATCGACAACCTTCGTAAATCTGGTCAAGCAAAAGCTGCTAAAAAAGCAGGCAACATTGCAGCTGACGGTGCGATCACAATCGTTCAAGACGGTAACAAAGCAGTATTGCTTGAAGTAAACTGTCAAACTGACTTCGTTGCAAAAGACGAAAACTTTGCAAACTTCTCTAATGCAGTTGCTCAAGCAGTTTTGGCTTCAGGTGAAACTAATCCAGCTAAAATTGCAGAATTAAAACTAGCTGATGGCCAAACTGTTGAAGAAGCTCGTATCGCGCTTGTTCAAAAAATTGGTGAAAACATTCAAGTTCGCCGTGCTAAAATCGTTACTGGTGAAGCATTGGCTGTTTACAAACATGGTCTTCGTATCGGTGTTGTTGTATCTTATGCTGGTGATGCTGAAACTGGTAAAGGTATTGCAATGCACGTTGCTGCATTCAACCCAGTTGCAGTTAATGCTGAAGCAGTTAATGCTGATCTTATCGCGAAAGAGAAAGAAATTGCTGAAGCAAAAGCAATCGAATCTGGTAAGCCTGCAAATATCGTTGAAAAAATGGTATCTGGTTCAGTTGAAAAATTCTTGAATGAAGTTGCACTTGACCGTCAAATGTACGTAATTGACAATGACAAAAAAGTTGCTGATGTATTGAAAGCAACTGGTACTAATGTTGTTGAATTTGTACGTTTTGAAGTGGGTGAAGGTATTGAGAAAAAAGCAGAAATGAGCTTCGCTGAAGAAGTTGCTGCTGCTCAAGCCGCTGCAAAATAATTTTATTTTGCCAGAAAAGGCCCCGTTTGGGGCTTTTTTTATGGCCATTTTTAAATATGGAAAAATGAAAAATGAATAAAAAACTGAGTTATTTATTAATTGCTTTAATTGCATTTGTGGCAGGTTACTATACTTATTCAGTTAAAACTCCTCATTCATCCTTAAAGACTGATAACGTCAGTCATGAAATGCAAAATCAAATTGTATTAGGCCAAAGTCAAACTGATCTCACTCAAGCACAAAAAGGTTTACAAGCCATTTCAACTGCATTTGCCCAGCATCGTAGTAATGTACAAGTGGTGGCAAGTGGTAAAGTTAAAGCAATTCTGCCAGATGATAAAGATGGTTCACGGCATCAAAAATTTATTCTGAGTTTAGGCAATGGTTTAACTGTTTTAGTGGCTCATAATATTGATCTCGCTTCTCGGATTGAGCATTTAGAAAAAGGAGATCTAGTCGAATTTAATGGTGAATATGAATATAACCCCAAAGGTGGGGTAATTCATTGGACACATCGTGACCCCAAAGGAAATCATGAAGATGGTTGGTTAAAACATAACGGTAAAATTTATCAATAATTCATTTATGGTTTATTTGGCCATAAAAAATCTTAGGGGTTAGTCTTTATTTATTATTCACAGCAATTTTATTCTAGACACTCATTTTCTACATGTTAAGGTTTCATGTAGATATGGATGAGGCAGGATATGCAGCAAGAGCAGGCTAACTATTTACATTTACGTGAATTAGGCGGCTTAGAACTATTAAAAGCACACTATCATCAGACACAATTTTCTAAACATGTGCATGAAGGTTATTGTATTGGTGTGATTGAAGATGGTGCGCAGTCTTTTTTTAGGACGGGTGAACTTCATATTGCACCTAAAGGTGATATTATTTTAGTCAATGCAGATGAGATTCATACAGGATCATCTGCTGTTGAATCAGGTTGGCGTTATCGAGCAATTTATCCAACCCCTGAAATGCTGGCTGAGATAGGTCGGGATGTTTTTGTTCATCAACAGGGAGCGCCATGGTTTCCTCAAGCCGTTGTGCGTGATGATGGACTCGCACAGCAACTCTGTTTACTTTTTGATTTACTTGAACAAAAAGATAATTTTTTACTAAAAGAAAGTATGTATTTATCGACTTTGACGTATCTTATGTCACGTTATGGTCAATATCAGCGTAATTTGGTTAATTTACCAGAAGCACATAAGAAAATTTTAATGATCAAGGAATTATTGGCCAGTTCTCCTGAAAAAAATTATAGTCTGACTGAACTTGCAAATTTGGCTGAATTAAGCTCTTGGCATTTTTTACGTCAATTTAAGCGCTATGTAGGGCTTCCGCCACATGGTTGGCTAGTACAAGTTCGCTTGCACAAGGCTAGACAGATGCTAAAAACTGAGCACTCGATTGCGACTGTTGCTTCAATCTGTGGTTTCTCTGATCAAAGTCATTTTAATCGGCATTTTAAAAAAGCTATGGGTGTAACCCCAGCTCAATATATTTCAAATCTAAAGCACTAAAATTAATCAAGTTGTATTGAATACAGCAATTTTATGCAAGGCAAAAATTTTAAAATGGTGAATAATTCATGTTTATTCACATTGGAACATCAATATGGATGAGTACCATGTCTCTTTCTGATTCTTCATCGTTTAAGAGTCGCCCTTTTTTTCAGGGTGCAATGGCGATTATGCCTTTGTCGATTGCCGTGATTCCTTGGGGAATTCTTGCGGGTTCTATGGCGGTTAATGCAGGATTATCTTTTGCTAAAGCATTTGCCATGTCATCGATCGTATTTGCAGGCGCGGCTCAATTGGTAAGTTTGAGTCTAGTGATGGAGGGGGCGTCTACACTTACGATTTTAATCACGATTTTCTTTCTTACTTCGCAGCATTTTATTTATGCATTAACGTTTAGAACTAATATTTCGGTGCTGCCCACAACACAACGTTTGCCACTCGGTTTTTTGCTAACAGATGAGTTATTTGCAGTTAGTTTAGCGCCGGAAAAACGTCATCCGGATTATATGTTAGGGGCTGGATTATGTTTTTATCTGTTTTGGGTGGTTTTTAGTGTTGTTGGAATTTTACTGGCACATATGGTTCCAAATCTAATGGACTATCATCTGGATTTCTCAATTGTGGCAATTTTTATTGCGATGGTTGTTCCTTTGATTAAAAATTTTCGAGTTGTTCTGGCTGTGTTGGTTACCTGTATAAGTGGTTTCATATTACGCCTTTATCAGGTTGAAGGTTCGATTCTCATTTCTGGTCTATTGGGAATGGTGACAGCCGTATATCTGGAACGTTTTGCTAGGGGAGATGACGCATGACATGGTGGATGATCGGCGCTTTGGCTACCATTGTATTTTTTAACCGTTATGTTTTTTTGTCGCCTCACATCAATATTCGATTACCTACTTTTATTGAACGGATGTTGAAATATTCAGCACCTTGTTTGTTAACTGCGATTTGTCTGCCTATTGTATTTTTTGAGGAAAATCAAATCAGAGCTTTACCTACCAATGCTTATCTATATGCGGCAATTTTGTGTGTGGCGTTGGCTTATTGGCATATCAAAATTATTTATAACGTGATAATTAGCTTGCTGTTTTTTTACGGTCTAAATTTTGTATTGAACGCATTATAAGCTCTAGGCTCAATCAGCCTAAAGCTTAAATCTAAATTTAAGAGCGAGAGACGTGCATCTGACGGCTTTTCCAATTAGGGAATACTTTCGCTAGATACGCATCCATACACCAAACAGGTCCAATTAATAAAAATTGTAGGTCTTTAAAGAATGACGGTTTTTTACCTTCAACCTTATGACCATAAAATTGTCCAATCCATGCAAGAACAAAGATGCCGATATAAAATCCAACATTTACTGGAAGTAGGTAAATTAGCCATGCCATAATCGCAATAAGTGCAGTCATAGCAACAGCAAGAACCAGATCAAGTCGGGCATAAAAAACAAGGGTCAGAACAAGTAAAAGTGCGGTTAGCAGAGCACTGAAATTGGCAATGATCCCAATAATAGAAAAAAGTATGGCAGGGACACAGACCCAGTGAATGGCTTTATTTGTTTTATTTTGATGACTATCACTATATTCATCAAACCATTCGGTAATTGTTTTCATGATGCACTCCATGCATGTTAAAAACGGTTCTGATTTTGACTATAGACCAGAATTTAAAATGCGTCAAAATCCATATTGAATGAACCAGTCATTTTTCTTGTTTTGAATCTTAAAAATATTACTTTTTTGAGGTAAAAGTCTAATCGCTGTAAAATCACCGACAATACGAAGCGTTTTTCCTGCTTTAAAACGCGTGTAAGCATGCTTTTTGGTAAAAATAATACTAGGGTAGCTTTTTTAGAGTTAAATGGCTCTAAACGCAAATGAGGGTGAAATAGAAGAAATAGTTCTATAGGAAAATTTTTATATCTAAAAACCACCTAATTTAAGTCATTTTTGAAGAGCGAAAATAAAGCTCTATAGCCATTAAAATACATTGTAAAAAAATAAAAAAGCCACAAAATGTGGCTCTATAAAGCAGTGAACAGGAGTGTTTAAAGCTTAAGAATTTGGTCCATCAACACGTTCAATACTGACTTTTGCTGTACCAGCATTGGTAAGGCCAATACGTTTTGCTGCACCATAAGATAGGTCTAAAACGCGGTTGCCATGGAAGGGACCGCGATCGTTGACTTTAACTACGACACTTTTACCGTTGTCTTTGTTGGTCACACGAATGTAACAGTTTAACGGCAAGCTACGATGTGCAGCAGTTAATTCATTCATATCGAATGTATCACCACTGGCTGTTTTACGGCCATGGAATTGGCGACCATACCAAGATGCAATACCTGTTTGTGTAAATTTACGAACAGTGTTTGATGCAACAGTATTTAATTTTTCAATCACTGAAGGCTCATCTTCAGGAACTTCAATTTTTGCAGCAATGGTTTGACGACGAATTTTGTCACCAGAACTTTCGGTGATTGAAAGACTATTCAAATTTGAAAAATGTGAATTAAAACTTTGAGACTGCTTGTTTAGCACACGTGCTGCAAGGCTAGAACTTTCAGTGTCATTTGAAAGTGAGCTTGCGGGCATCATTTCAGCTTGCGATTGGGTAACCGCCAGTCCGACTGTGAGCGCTAAGACATATTTTAGCGAAAACTGCATTACTTAAACTCCTACAGACACGAAAACGCTTTTTAATTCAGGCGGATTCCTAAAAATTAAAGCGAAAAGTGTCTAAATTATTCACTTTTGCAATTGCTTTATGGAGGAGGATAATATTCAGGGGCCAATCATGGTGTCTAGTCTTTGCGAGAAAAAAGTTACAAAAAGGACAAAAACTCACAAAAACAGGTTAATAAATAATCAATATTGTAACACTTTATTTAAAAAGATGTTTTTGTGAGCAATTCCTCATAATTTTTTATTGACTTTTGTGTTTTATTGAAAAATTAGTGTTATCGGCTTGTAACTTCTGTACCTAAAAGCCATACCGCGGTCGCATACATTCTGCTTCTATTATATGTTGTAATAACCTGAAAATTTGGGTAGGTAATATAGTACATCGGCCCATAATTTTCCTGTAGTTGAATGACGTTAACCAGATCGAGATTATCGATTTTAATAATAGGATTAACTGGGGTAATTCCCTGATCTTTTAAAGTTCCGTAAGGAACAGGTTGGGTGAGATCTTTGGCAATCACGCTGTCAGGATTTGAACCTGTGTAGCGAGCAGCAAATCCGATAGGGCGGTTGCGTTGCCATCCATTTTGAGCCAAATAATTTGCAATGGAGGCAATCGCATCTTCGGCAGAGTTTCTTAAATCAATATGCCCACTGCCATCATAATCTACACCGTATTTGGTAATGTTACTCGGCATAAATTGGGGATAACCAATTGCACCTGCATAGGAACCCACAATACTGCTGGTCGGGTAACCTTCTTTATATGTCCATGCAAGGAGAGAACTGAGTTCATCACTAAAATAATCTGCGCGACGAGGATAGCCAAAAGCAAGTGTGGCTAGTGCATCCCGGGTGATAAAAGAGCCTTTATTGGCACCATAGCCTGTTTCAACACCCAAAATCCCCAAAATGATGGATTGAGGTACGCCAAATTGTTGTTCAGCCCGATTGAGTACATCCGCATACTGGTTTTTAAAGCGGACTCCGCGTTGAATGGTTCCTTCACTAAGAAACATTGCTTTATAGTCATACCACGGTTTACTTTCGCCAGGGCGAGTCATAATCGTTAAAATATTAGGTAAGTTTCGCGCGCCATTCATAGCGCTATCAATTTGTTCTGCACTTAAACCATATTTGGACATGGTTTTTTGTTTAAATGATACATAATTTGGATCATTAATAAATTCATTGGCTTGAATACAAGTGACGGCGGCAATCAGACCGCTAAAAAAACAAAGCTGTTTCAATGGTTTTTGCAATACCAGTTTCAACATGATTTAAAGTTTTCCTAATTATAAATTTACTCATCAGCGATGAGTGTGGATGGACATAACCAGTCCAAAAGTTGCCATTAGGGTAATAATTGCCGTTCCCCCATAACTCATAAAAGGTAAGGGCACCCCAACTACTGGTAAAATACCACTGACCATGCCTGCATTTACAAATACATAAACAAAAAAGGACAAACCTAATGCACCTGCAACTAAGCGTCCATAGTTATGAAAGCAGTTCATTCCAATTTGAAAGGTTCTAAAAATAATGGCGAAGTACAGCAGGATTAAAATGGTTACACCAATTAAGCCAAATTCTTCTGAAAACGCCGCGATAATAAAGTCGGTGTGACCTTCGGGTAAAAAATGTAAATGTGACTGAGTTCCTTCCAGAAAGCCTTTACCCGAGAAACCACCAGAACCAATGGCTGTTTTGGATTGGATAATATTCCAACCTGTACCTAAAGCATCTGCTTCTGGATTGAGCAGTGTGAGTACTCGTTGACGCTGATAGTCGTGTAGTAAAAACTCCCAGGCAATGGGAATTACTATGCCGGCACCTATAAGCGCAGCCCCGATCATTTTCCATGACAAACCGCTGAGGAAAAGCACAAATACGCCACTGGCTAAAATGAGCACAGAAGTGCCTAAATCGGGTTGCTCTGCAATAAGCAGAAAAGGAATACCAATCAAGACCAAAGAGATCATGACATTCATAAAACTTGGAGGGAGTGGTTTACGTGATAAGAACCACGCAATCATCATGGGCATTCCAATTTTCATAAACTCGCTGGGCTGCACACTACCAAAACCTGGAATATCAATCCAACGTTTGGCACCCATACGGATTTCACCGAAGACCATGACTGAAACTAATGCAAGTACGCCAAAAGCATAAAAATAAGGCGAAAAAGCTTGATAGACTTTAGGTGGGATTTGAGCCAATGTAATCATCACCGCAAACCCGATACCGAAACTCATGGCTTGCTTAGTGACTAAACCCACATCCTGTGCTGAAGCACTATATAAGACTGTTAGTCCTAAACAGGCATTGAGAATTAAAAAAGTACATAGCCAAGGGTCAATATGTAATTTTTGAAAACGCGAAGGCTGCATCGCTGTGCTTAAGCCATCACGGGGAGCTTGACGTAAAAATTTGTATTGAGAACTTGGAGACATGCGATTTTATACAGGGTCAATCAATGCTTGGCGCATGCTAACATAACTACTGTTTTAGGCAATGTATATCAATATTTTGCAATAAAAAAACCCGACTTTTACCGGGTTTTCGATGAAGATTCTATTATGGCGATCAATCAATTGAAAAATAATGTATCGTGATAATCTGCCAACGCATTAATTTCCTCTTTGTGTAAATGAGGAATCAGCTTATCGATAGCAATATGTACAGCTTTAGTGACCGCAGCTGCACCGATATCCGCGCCTTTACGTTTGATCATGCCCAAATCAAGGGTTTTATTAAAATCGATCATAAAATGGCGAATGGTCGCATCTGCAAATTGTTTATATTGCTCAGACAATACACGACGGTCGACATCATTGCCTGCTTTAATTTCAGCAAAACTGTTCTTTAGATTTATTACTAGTGTTGCGTCCAGATACTCACCCACACGATAACGACCTTCTGGATCTTTATGTAGACTACGCTCAGAAAACTCAATTGATTGTTGAACTACGTCATTGTGTGCTTTGCTTAGAAGTTGTTTGAGCAAAACAGCAACAGTTGATTTGACATAGCCTGCCAATTTTTCGGCTGTTTCACGTTTATCACTTTCAGGAAAACGACGTACCAACTCAAGCAAAATTGCATCCAGAATTTCATCATTAATCTGTAAAGCAACTTCATCGCGTAAAGGATAAAGTGGTTCACTTGAATTTTTTTTCTGAATACCTGTTTGAATATTGTTGAGCAATGATTCAGACGGGATAAAACCAAAAAATGGCATATGAGTTCCTCAATTATTCATTTTATTGTCGAGCCAATCGGATAGGGTTTGGCATCCATGACAAATCCGATACACGACATGGATTGATATCCAGTCCTCCACGACGTGTATATGTTGCATATACCATCAGCTTTTCGGGTTGCAGGTGAGTCCAGATATCGGCAAATATCTGTTCTACGCACTGCTCATGAAAGCCATTATGCTGACGATATGAGATAATATACGCCAAAATACTACGATAACAAGGCTTAACTCCTTGATAACGTATAAATACTGTGCCCCAATCAGGCTGTCCGGTAACGGGACAATTACTACGCAATAAATGTGAATAGAGAGTAACTTCCACATTGTCCTGCTGCTCTGTATCAAGTTTTAAAAGACCCGAATTTGGATGATTTTCCAAATGTTCAGGAATCAAATTATCGATACAGATACCTTGCGGCTTGGTAATCTCTAGCGCATCTACATCAAACAATTCAAGGGTAACTTTTGCATTGGCAGCTTGACTTAAATCTTGTTCTACAAGGTCAATTAAAGCTTGTCTAGAATCTAATTGATGAAAGTTCAAACTATTAAAATAAAGTTTGAGCGATTTAGACTCGATAAGATAGGGAGAGGTTGCAGGTAGAGTAATACGGCCGATTGCAACCTGAGGAATACCCATGGAGTTTAACCAAGATAGTTCAAAAACATGCCACCAGTCTTTGCCTTGTGAAATGCCCTGCAATTCTGCGTAATTTTCACGCGAAAGCGCACGGGCAATGGGGAATAAAACACTCGGCTGATATTCGGTTGGGTAGTCAGTTTCTTTACCCAATAAAGATTGTTCAACACTCATTCACGCATTCCTGAACCACGAGCTAATAAATAGTAGGCTACGGCGTATAAAACAGCACAGCAAATAGTGACGATGATGAGGGAAAGCGTTACATTGACATCGCTTTGCCCCAAAATGCCATAACGGAAAGCATTGACCATATAGACAATTGGATTGATCAACGATAAATTTTGCCAGAATTGTCCTAACGCGCTAATTGCATAAAATACACCGCCTAAATAAGTTAGGGGTGTAAGTACGAAAGTGGGAATAATTGAAATATCATCAAAGGATTTGGCATATACGGCATTAATGAAACCGCCCAGTGAAAATAAAAAAGAGGTCACTAAAACTGTATATATAGTCACAAACCAGTTGTGAATATAAAGGTCAGTAAAAAACAGACTCATAATGGTGACGATAATCCCAACCAGAACACCTCTACAGACGCCACCAATCACGTATCCCCATAAAATAAGATGTAAGGGCACAGGACTCATGATCAGTTCTTCAATGCTTTTTTGAAATTTAGCACTAAAAAAACTAGATGATACATTGGCATAACTATTGGTAATGATGGCCATCATAATAAGACCGGGAACAATGAATTGCATATAGCTGAAACCCGCCATTTGTCCCACACGAGAACCGACCAGATTACCAAAAATAATAAAATACAAACTCATGGTAATCGCTGGTGGTAATAAAGTTTGAGGCCAAATACGCATGAAACGACGAATTTCTTTACGAACCAGCGTCCAAAGTGCAGTTTGTAATTGTGTAAAATTCATGATGCTGCTCCTTGAAGATTTTTTTCGACCATTTTGACAAATAGTTCTTCAAGGCGATTAGATTTATTACGCATACTACGGACAGTGATTCCCTGAGCTTCTAAAAGTTGAAAAAGATCATTGAGCGAATGGGCCTTATCCATGGTGACTTCTAAAGTCATGGGATCAATTTGGTTAAATCGAACTCCAATAATATTAAGGCCATTCAATGGCTCGATTGGATAAGCCAAATCAAAAATAAATGATTCTTCACTGAGTTGATTCAGGAAGTTTTTCATGGAGGTATCTTCTTTGATTACACCGCGATCAATAATGGCAATCCGACGGCATAGCATTTCCGCTTCTTCTAGATAATGCGTAGTAAGAATGATGGAGGTTCCATTATTATTCATTTCGACCAAAAAATCCCACATCGAACGTCGAAGTTCAATATCAACTCCCGCAGTAGGTTCATCTAGAATCAATAACTTGGGTTCATGCATCATGGCGCGGGCAATCATGAGACGACGTTTCATACCGCCTGAAAGCATGCGTGATTGCACATTACGTTTTTCCCAAAGACCTAGTTTTTCTAGATAATGTTCAGCGCGTTGTTCAGCCAGTTTCTGTGGAATGCCGTAGTAACCTGCTTGTGTTACTAAAATATCAAAAGTTTTTTCAAATTGACCGAAATTAAACTCTTGGGGAACGACACCTAAACATTGTTTGGCGTGAGATGGATGGGTATCCAGATCATGTCCAAAAATTTCTACCGTACCTGACGTTTTTTTAGTCAGTGAACTAATAATACTGATAGTCGTTGATTTTCCCGCACCATTTGGCCCTAAAAGTGCATAAAATTCGCCTTCAGGAACGGTTAAATCAATTCCTTTAAGTGCCTGAAATCCATTGCGATATGTCTTTGACAAATCGTGTAACTTCAATGCATCAGTCATGAAAATCTCACAATACGAAATAATAGCGGTATTTTGATCGATCTGAAAACATAAGCCAAGTGTATTAATAGGATTTAGTCGAACTAAATTTGCAACGATATGAATAACGACTATATTTTTTGTAGCGCGATTAATTTTAGGTTAAAGACGTTTTGAATAAAAAAGGGGAAAAACAAATTAAATATTTATAAATTATATTTTATAGGGCAAATATGACCCAAAACGTTTCTTGATGCTTTGAAAAAAGTGCAATTAGAGCTCAATCAATAAAATGCACTAAGTATAAAAAATGGTGCGCTCGGCGGGGATCGAACCCACGACCCCAGGCTTCGGAAACCTGTACTCTATCCAACTGAGCTACGAGCGCATGCGAGGCACATCATAGGCAAAAAAACTCGGCGGGTAAAGTAGATAAACACTCATATTCGTATTTATGTTTAATTAATCATCGCTTTAAAAGGGGTATAGACGAGCTATCTACATTTTGAACGAAGAAAGTTAGAACTCGAATCGTTGTTAAAAGAGATTCTAGACTGTGCGAGTATCTTTGTATTACGGTATTCGCAAGGTACTTCATTGGTAAAAAAGTAATTGAACTGCGCGAGATCTATGTCTTTTACTTTGTCTAAAGTAGAAGGCAGCTATTCAAGCATATTTCGATTTCTATAATGGAGTTATTTCGATGGGCTATCTCCACTCTATTAGGTAAGGTCTTGCTGATGTGGTACTTCATTTTTCTGTCATCATAGCTTTTATTTGAGTAAAATCTAAACAGGATTTTATTGCTCTTTGTTTCCCTATACGCCTTATTTTAATTTTATAAAGTTTAGCGCAAACTTAAGACGTAGTGTTGCACTGCGTTTGATGTTTTAGAAATAACAGAGCGTACAAGGCTTTTATTTTTAAATTATTTATAAATAAAACATATGTTTATGTGGATTTTTTGAATTTTGGCATGTTCTAAATTTCAAAGTATAAAATTGGCAAATTTATTCTATCTTCTGTCCTTTTTATTATCTTTTTTCATTGTCGACACACTGTATTATTTGAGAAATAGAAAGTTATACACATTGTAGACATTTCTATTAGGTGAAAAATGAGCTTAGGCTTATAGGGATGGAGTGGTGATTATGGATAAGAAAATACGATTAGCCGAAACATTAAAACGCCGCATTATTAGTATGGAATTGGCACCCGGCGCTATTGTCGATGAAATATCTTTAAGTGAAGAGTTTGGAATTTCCAGATCACCAGTTCGTGAACTTATACGCCAAATGGCAGCTGAAGGTTATCTGGAGCTTGAAGCAAATCGCGCAGCTCGAGTTTCTTCAATGAGCCACCAATCTTTACGTAATTTCTTTCTAGCTGCACCCCTAATTTATATTGCGACGACGCAGTTGGCTGCCATTAATGCTAATCCAGTTGAGATTCATCAATTAAAAGAGATTCAGAGACGATTTCGTCAAGCGATTGATGACAATGATTTGGAAGGCCGTGTCTATTATAACAACCAGTTTCATTTGGAAATAGGGAAAATTGCACAAAATGCTTATCTGTTGCCAAGTTTGGAACGCTTACTGATTGATCATGCACGATTAGGAAAAATTTTCTATCGTCAGCCAAGTTCAACCGATATGCAGGAAGATCTCGATACAGCAGTTCTTCAGCATGACCAGATTATTGATGCTATTGAGCGTCATAACGCAGGTGAAGCTGGAGAGTTGATCCGCGTTCATATGGATTTATCTCGCCGTCGAATGACCGAATATGTGGTTCCAGTAGGTATTGATGTTCCACTTGCTTATTAATAAAAGCCAGACCTTGTACACATAATATTTTCGCTTACAGGATAAGTAAGTGGGTGGAAACTATAAATGGAGTTTTGAAATGACTAAAGTTACAGCTTTACCTGCTGACGACCAGCAATGTGGGTGGTATCACCTTAGCCCAAAAAGAAAGGTTAAATCTGCTCATAAAGGTAAGAGTACAGCGCGTTGGGCAATTATTGGCGCAGGGTATACAGGTCTAGCTGCAGCCCGTCAATTGGCATTGCATTTCCCAAATGATGAAGTGATTTTGATCGAAGCTCAGGAGGTTGGATTTGGGACAGCAGGGCGAAATGCCGGTTTTGCTATTGATTTACCTCATGATATTGGTGCAGAAGACTATATTGGTGATATAGATATTGCCAGAACAACGCTCAAATTAAATTTATTAGGTCAGTCTATTTTGCATGATTTAGTAAATAAACATTCGATTGATTGTCATATGCGTCCAAGTGGTAAATATCAAGGTGCGGTCGAAGATCGTGGAATTAAAGTTCTCGAAGCCTATCAGCGTGGTTTAGACAAATTAGGCCAAGACTACCAAGTGATTAATGGTTCTCAATTGCCAAGTCATATTGGAACAACATTTTATAAAAAAGCTTTGTTTACCCCAGGCACAATGTTGCTTCAGCCATCAGCATTAGTGAAAGGACTGGCAGATAGTTTGCCTCCAAATGTAACGCTTTATGAAAATACGGCCATTACTGAGGTTGAATATGGAAGCAACGTTGTTTTAAAGCACGACCACGGCCAAATTATGGCGGATAATTTGATTCTGGCAAATAATGCGTTTGGTCAGCGTTTCGGTCTTCCACAAATCAAGCGCACTATGTTGCCTATGTTTTTGTATGCCAGTATGACCCGTCCTTTAACAGTCCGTGAGCAAGCCGAATTGGGCGGTAAGGATTTTTGGGGAGTGATTCCATCCGACCCGTTTGGCAGTACTGTTCGTCGTACTCATGATCATCGTATTTTAATTCGTAACAGTTTTAGTTTTAACCCAAATGGAAAACCAAAACTTCACTGTTTGCAGCGTTTTATTTCTAAGCATCAACGTTCGTTTGACAATCGTTTTCCCATGTTGCCAGACGTTAAATTTGACTATACATGGAGTGGCTCGCTGGCATTGTCGCAAAATCATAAAGGCTTTTTCGGACAACTTGCGCCGAATGTCTATGCTGCGTTGTGCTGTAACGGTCTAGGAATTACTCGCGGAACAGTAACAGGAACTTTGTTGGCAGACTGGATCTCAGGCCAACGCAATGATCTGATTGATTTTCTTTTAGAAACGTCAGGTCCAAATAAAGTCCCACCTGAGCCTTTTTTATCGATCGGTGTAAATGCGACCTTGTGGTGGGGGCAAAGAAAAGCCGGTCTGGAAGAGTAAATTGAATTTAATGAAATTCTTGATTTTTGATTAAGTTAATTCGGTAAAACAGCGTGTTTAAGCTTTAAGCAGCGAAATTGAATTTTTAGTTTCGCAAGGGCTGTTCAACCTTAAATTTCGTAATTGTGTAGGAAACACATCCACTTGGTGGACGAGTATTGGAGATAAAAATGACAACGAATCATGTATCAATTGATGACGTGCCGTTAAATGGCTTCCATCAGTTGTTGAGTATCCGCACGGGTGGTGGCTGGTTACTTGATGGTTATGTCCTCAGCATTATTGGAGTAGCGCTTATGCAGCTCTCTGCTGAATTGCATTTAACTAATTTCTGGCAAGGCATGATTGCTGCTTCAGCCCTTATAGGTATTTTCTTTGGCGGCTTCCTTGGAGGTTGGATGGGAGGTTTTCTAGGTCGAAAAAAATTGTATTTTGTGGCCCCCGTTTTATTTACCGTTTGTTCACTTACTCAGCTTTGGGTTGAGTCTGGAATGATGCTGTTCCTATGTCGTTTTATTATCGGTGTCGGTGTTGGATTTGAATATACAGCAGGTGGGTCATTATTGGCTGAATTCTTACCGAAACAGGCACGCGGTCCTCGTTTAGCAATGCTTACGATTATGTGGTTCGTGGGCGCTGCTTTAGCCTATATCGTTGGAAATATTATTCTAACTAGTGGTCATAACGAAGCTTGGCGTTTAGTGTTAGCAAGTCCAGCCATCATAGGTATTTTATTAATTTTAATTCGAATTGGCACGCCTGAGTCACCACGTTGGTTAATTAGTAAAGGTCGTACAGCTGAAGCTGAAGCCATTATCAAAAAAGTTTATGGTCCATCATTTTCACTCGCAAATATACCTGCTCAAGCCCCTGAAAAATCAATGTCTTTTACTGAAGTGCTTGCTTCTGGTTATGGCAAGCGTGTGTTTTTTTGCTCCATGTTTTGGGCGTGTTCGGTTATTCCTGTATTTGCAGTCTATGCATTTGCACCACGTGTTTTAGATGCACTTCATTTAAAAGGCGAGTGGGCTGCATATGGTTCAGTCATTATTACCTTACTGTTTGTCGTGGGATGTGTGGTTGCAACACGTTTAATCAACACCATGGGGCGCCGAAAAATGGTCATCCAAAGCTTTTTATGGTCAGGTCTCGCTTTGCTTGGATTGGGTCTTTTTTCTGACAGTTCACAGCTCCTTATTTTGGTTTTGTTTGGACTGTATGCCTTATTTATTGGCGGCGCCCAAGTATTACAACTGGTCTATCCAAATGAACTTTTCCCCACAGAAATTCGTGCTGTCGGGGTGGGAATGGGGACGTCATTCTCTCGTATTGGCGCTGCTATTGGAACATGGCTTGTACCGATGTCTTTAGACAGCATTGGTATTGGCAACACTATGTTTGTTGCGGCTGGCGTGACCCTTGTTGGTCTGATGGTTTCAATTGCTCTGGCTCCTGAAACTCGTGGCTTAAGCCTTGAAGAAGCAACTGCTTTAAATCATTAACAACCTTGAGTTTGTCATTAATCAATCAAATGACGAAACAAATACTACTCTTGATATGGAGAAATTATCATGACATTTTTTGAAGGTATCTATACACCCGCCATTACTCCTTTAACGGCTGATGGTTCAATTGATAAAGCTGCATTTGCTGAAGTCTTAGAATATTTGATCGATGCAAAAGTACACGGGATTATCGTAGCGGCGACTACAGGCGAATATTATGCGCATACTGCTCAAGAACGGTATGACCTCGCTAAATACGCAAAAGATGTTATAGGTTCACGCACTTCATTTATGGTGGGTACTGGAGCCATTCGTACTGAAGATTCAGTTGAATATGCAAAAGTTGCTAAGGAAATTAAAGCAGACAGTATTTTAGTGACTATTCCCCCTTATGCATTACCTACGGAAAAAGAAGTCGCCACTCATGCTTTAACAATTGATAAAGCAGCCAATTTACCCATCATGTTCTATAACTATCCAGCACGTATGGGTGTAAGCATGGGTAAAGCGTTTTTTGATGCGGTATTTGCGGAGTCAAAGAATTTTGTAGGGATTAAAGAAAGTTCTGGTGATATGAACCAGTTACATATGCTGGCACGTCACTATCCTGACTTCGATATTTCATGTGGTTGGGATGATCAGGCACTTGAATTCTTTGCATGGGGTGCACGTAGTTGGGTTTGTGCGGGTTCAAATTTTGTGCCTCGCGAGCACATTGCTCTTTATGAAGCGTGTGTACTTGAAAAAGACTTTGATAAAGGTCGCCGTATCATGACTGCTATGCTGCCATTGATGGATTTCCTCGAAACGGGTCATTTTATTCAATGTATTAAATATGGCTGTGAGCTTAATGGTCTAAAAACAGGCGGTGTGCGTGCGCCATTACAAGAGATGGATGTAGAAAAAAAACAAGCATTCAAAATCATTGTAGATGCACTTAAACGTGATGTTGCAGCCATTACAGGAGGTGCATAATGTCTGGACTTTTAACCGCTTCGGAATATGCGAAAATTGCTCAAAATCTTGTATTCCCTACGCAAGCATTTATTGATGGTCAGTTTCAGGCATCAATATCAGGAAAAACCTTTAACACCACTAATCCTGCAACGGGTGAATTACTTGCTGAAATTACCGCATGTAATCATCAAGATGTAGATCATGCTGTTTCAAAGGCCAAGGCCGCTTTTGATGATGGTCGTTGGCACCGCTTATCGCCGAATGAGCGTAAGCAGGTTTTACTCAAGTTCGCCGATCTTTTAGAACAAAACACGGTTGAACTGGCAGTTATGGAAAGTTTGGACAGTGGTAAACCTGTCAGTGAATGTCAGTTAACAGATGTACCTGAAATGATCCATACTATCCGTTGGCATGCCGAGCTTATTGATAAAATTTATGACAGTACTGCACCTGTAGGCTCAGATACTCTATCGCTTGTGGTACGTGAAGCAATTGGTGTGGTAGGACTGGTTTTACCTTGGAATTTTCCACTTTTAATGTTGGCATGGAAAATTGCACCTTCTTTAGCTGCTGGGTGTTCAGTGGTGATTAAACCTGCCAAAGAAACCACACTGACAGCACTTCGCGTCGCTGAATTAGCTATTGAGGCAGGTATTCCAGCAGGTGTATTTAATATTTTACCTGGCGGTGGACGTGAAGTAGGGGAACCATTGGGAAGGCATATGGATGTCAACATGGTGAGCTTTACAGGATCAACTGAAACAGGTCGTTTATTCTTAAAATATGCTGCCGAATCGAATCTAAAACGTATTGTTCTTGAATGTGGTGGGAAAAACCCTGCTGTTGTTATGAATGATGTAGAAGACTTGGATCAAGTTGCACAACATATTGTAAATGGTGCTTTTTGGAATATGGGTGAGAACTGTTCTGCATCTTCACGTTTGATTGTACATTCGGATGTAAAAGATGAATTGCTTGGTTTGATCGGTGTACATCTGAATGACTGGAAAATGGGCAATCCACTTGATCCAGAAAATAAATTGGGTTCGATGGTGAGCAAATCACATTATGAAAAAGTGAAATCTTACATTGATCAGGTAAAAACTGAAAAGAAAAACATCGTTTTCGGAGGCAATACTGAAAAAGATATTTTTGTTCAGCCAACGGTAGTGGATGGCATTAAGGCAACCGATACTTTATTTAAAGAAGAAGTCTTTGGCCCCATTCTGTCAGTCACAACATTTAATACAGTGGATGAAGCGATTGCGCTGGCAAATGATTCTGTTTATGGCCTCGCTGCTTCGGTTTATACCAGCAACTTACGTCATGCCCTCAAACTTTCACGTGCGATTCGGGCCGGCGTAGTGACAGTAAACTGTTTCGGCGAAGGGGATATTACGACACCTTTTGGTGGTTATAAAGAATCAGGCTTTGGTGGTCGCGATAAATCAATTTGGGCACATGACCAATACACAGAATTAAAAACCATTTGGATTGATGTATCTGAACCCGAGATTCATTAAAAATCCTGAAAAATTTTCTGTAGTTCTTAAGCTTTTGGTTCGAAATGAGCCAAAGCTCAATCTCATATAAATGACGTAATTCGAAAACAAAAAAGTTTTTGAAGGGATAAATTTTTTTAAAAATTCATTTAAATAAGGAAATGTAAATGAATAAAGTTTCTAACAAAGTGGGAATAAGTCTACTGGTTATGGGAGCATCATTTCCAGCTTTTGCTGAAGTGACATTTGGAGACCCTAACAGTGAATTGGGTGCTGTAACGATTTCAGGTGCCTTACGTGCCAATTATCAAGATAAAGAATATGGTGAAAGCTCATCCGACCAGAAAATAAAATTTGATGCGGCTATTTTAAAATTAGGCTATGAATCCCCAGACTGGTTTGGGAAAGCGGAATATCGTTGCTATCAGTACGATAAATTTTGTGACTTTTCAACTCTGGTTTATGGGTATGCAGGATATCACCTGAATTCAACCGATAACATCACTGTGGGGGTACAACCCATTCCATTTGGACCAGGCCGTTTCTGGGATACTAGCTTTTATGCGGGTCTCAATAACACCATGGGCTTACAGGATGTTTCCAATTTAGGGGCGAATTACCATGTTGAATTGGCCACTGCGACCAAAGTGGATTTAGCCTACTTTGCAACGGATGGAGGAAACTACCACGGGGCAAGTCAAGATTCAGCGCGTTATACCGCCAATGTTGTGAAGTCCGCTGATCCATTAAAAACTGATCTAAATGAAAAAAACATGTGGATGGCGAGGGTGGATCAGGATCTTAAATTTTTAAGTGGAGATGATTTAAACATATCGGTGGGAGGAGGTTACTGGTATTCCGATATTGAAAACAAGAAAACGGCTGAGGATGGAAATAGAAATACATGGGCGATATTTAATCGAATTCGCTATAAAAATTTAAATATTGTTTTTACGGGTGGCAGGCAATCGATCAGTAATCAAGACAAACTCAGTCCCCAAGCTTCCACCTTTGGATCGTTTGATAGCGAATATGACATGGCGAACAAGGGCTATTTCTACACTGTGGATACCAGTTATAGCTTTAAAAATGTAGGTGATTTACTCAATGTGACACCGTATTTGGTATTGAGTGGATTTGACAAGAAAGAACCAGGCTTTGAAAACTCGCAACGCAACATCATTGGCGTGGCATGGGACTATAAAAAAGTATCGTTATATACCGAATACGTGATGAGTAAGAATGACCCCTTTGTAGGAGGAACAAGGAGTTCACTTGCCGAAGGGGATGATGGCAAATGGAACAAGCTGCTGAATTTAATGCTGGTTTATAACTTTTAAGGACTCTCTTTAAAAGATTACAGCTTATTCACAAGTTGATCCTAATAATCCAAAACATAATGGTGTTTCCATGCCAGAAATGATCAGTACGTAAAGATATAACAGCAGTTTGGCTGCTCTAGTTCTGATGTGAATTTGATAAGTGATGAAAGATATGACAAGCAAAAGACATGCAACGCTCATTGGACTAGTTGCCGTTTTATTATGGAGTTCCATTGTTGGACTGATTCGTAGCGTAAGCGAAAGTCTTGGAGCAACAGGTGGTGCTGCAATGATATATAGCGTTGCTTCTATTTTTCTTTTATTTACAGTTGGTTGGCCTAAACTTAGGGAATTTCCTAAACGTTACTTAATTTGTGGAAGCATTTTATTCGTAAGTTATGAGCTATGTCTTTCCTTGTCGATTGGTTATTCAAATACCAGCCGACAAGCCATTGAAGTGGGGATGGTCAACTATTTGTGGCCAGCTCTCACCATGGTCTGTGCAATTTTATTTAATCAGCAAAAATCAAATTTACTGATCATTCCCGGTTTTATGATTGCCATTTTGGGAATTTGTTGGGTGCTGGGTGGCGATCAGGGGCTGGATATGTCAAGTATGTTAAATAATATCAAAGATAATCCTTTAAGTTATGGTCTGGCTTTTTTCGGGGCATTGATCTGGGCGGCTTACTGTACAGTTACTGCCAGAATTGCACAGGGAAAAAATGGGGTCACTTTATTCTTTATACTTACTGCGTTGGCTTTATGGATCAAATATTTCTTATTTGGTGGGGCAGCCATGCATTTTGATTTACACGCCATTATTTATCTGGCGTTAGCAGCAGCGGCCATGGGCTTTGGTTATGCGGCATGGAACGTAGGAATTTTACATGGCAATGTAACAGTTCTTGCAGGTGCATCTTATTTCATCCCCGTATTCTCGGCTGCGCTTGCCGCACTAGTATTGCGTACTCCACTGTCAATCTCATTTTGGCAAGGCGCCGGAATGGTGTGTATAGGTTCTATTTTGTGTTGGTTAGCTACCCGACAGAAACGCTAAAAATCTAAATTTAAATCTGTAAGTTTTAAACAAAAACGAGAGTCTTAAAAAAACTCTTGAAGGGAACTTTTGCCTGAAAAATGGAGTCTAACGAAATATTGATCGAAATAAGGTTCATATTTGACGGTTCTATCGACTCAGGCATAAAAATGAAGAGGGAAATAGATGAATCAATCCGTGATATCTGTAGAAGATGCGCCATTGAATGCATTTCACAAACGACTCACAATTGCAGTCGGTGGTGCATCATTAATGGATGGTTATATTTTAAGTATTATTGGCGTCGCTTTGGTTCAAATGACAGCTAATTTGCATTTGAGTAATTTTTGGCAAGGCATGATTGCGACTTCTGCTTTATTGGGAATTTTTGCAGGGGGACTATTTAGTGGCTGGCTAACCGATAAATTTGGTCGCCAAAAAATTATTTTTGTAGCACCTATTATTTTTCTCATCTGTTCAGTTTTACAATTCTGGATAGATTCTCCATTGGCAATTTTTGGTTTGCGTTTTTTCATTGGGATAGCCATTGCTATTGATTATTCGGCTGCAACCAGTTTGTTCGTTGAATTTGTACCTAAAAAATATCGTGGTTCGCGCTTGGCTGGTTTTACCATTTTATGGTTTGCTGGTGCAGCCATGGCTTATATTTTTGGCGACATTATTATCCGTGTAATGGGAGATCAAGGCTGGAGGTGGGCATTATCAAGCTCAGTTATTATCGGTGGGTTTTTATTATTATCCCGATTGGGCACAGTTGAATCAGCACGCTGGCTCATCACGAAAAATAAGAGAGATAACGCTGAAGCAATTATTAAAAAAGTCTATGGTAATGATTTTTCTCTGGCCAATTTACCCAAAGAACCCACAACTGCAAAGCTCTCGTTAGCAGATATGTTGCGTATGGGATATGGGAAGCGTCTGATGTTTGTCATTATCTTTTGGACATGTGCAATTATTCCTGTGTTTGCTGTCTATGCTTTTGCACCCAAAGTGTTGGCTGCATTAAAACTACAAGGTGATTGGGCGGCTTATGGTTCGGTGGCCATTACTTTATTGTTCGTAATTGGTTGTATCATTGGGACTAAACTTATTGATGTGTTAGGCCGCCGTAAAATGCTGATTCATAGCTTTTTGTGGTCAGGGCTGGCATTACTTGGACTTGGCACTTTTTCTTCTTCTTCGGAAATGGTGGTATTGGTATTTTTTGGTGCCTATGCCTTATTCATTGGGGGAGCTCAAGTGTTAGAACTGGTTTATCCGAATGAGATTTTCCCAACGGAACTACGACCTTATGCAATGGGTTGGGCCGTATCGGCAACACGTATTGGTGCTGCGATAGGGACTTTTCTCGTTCCGATGTCACTGGAAACAATTGGTATTGGAAACACCATGTATGTGGCAGCGGCAGTTACACTGATTGGGCTTATCGTATCAATTGCGTGGGCACCAGAGACTAAATCGAAAGATCTCTCGGAAGCGGCAGCCTTGAATTAAGCTATTAGAAAATTTCAAAGATAGGTGGGACACAGGGCAAGCGTTGTGTCCTACGCACTAAATTAATATTCTCTCATTCAAAATTGAAGAAGCTTTCTAAAGAAAGGTTTAATTGCAATCCAGTTGCTTGAAAGCCAACAAATAAAGGAACCTAATGTGACTAGTATTGTACCTTGCCAAAATGTAACAGGTAGCTCTGTATTCAGTAAAAACATTGCCAAGACAGAAGAGATAATTGGGGTAAAATAAGAAGCGACCACTAGAATCGTGATATTGCCGTGAATAATTCCAATGTTCCAAGCGGCATACCCCAGACCAACTGCTGAAGCAGCCAATAAAAGGTATAGTGATAAACTAAGATCAAACGTTGGCATCACTAATTGATGAGTCAGCCCTAACTTTAACCACAATGTGAGCGTGACCCCAATAAAAAAAATTGAGATGGGATTCTGTCCATTACTCATTTTTCTGGTTACTACACAATAAAATGCCCAGATAATGGCACCTGAAAGCGCTAAAACATAACTTAGAGGATTATCTTTTAAATTGGTGACTACACTTTGGGCACTAAATGAATCATTACCGGTCTGAATATATATAATGCCACTAATGGAGATGAATAATCCGAGTAAAATCAGTAGATTGAATTTTAATTCTTTGAAAATTACAAAAGCCAAAATAGTAAGGCTTGGCCATAAATAATTTACAATACTCACCTCAATAGCTTGCTGTGAGGTTTTAGAATAGGCAATGGCAAAGGAAAAACAAAGCTCATATACAATAAAAAGTGTAGTTGCAACAAT
Source organism: Acinetobacter sp. S40 (assembly GCF_016624705.1). Taxonomy (NCBI): domain Bacteria; kingdom Pseudomonadati; phylum Pseudomonadota; class Gammaproteobacteria; order Moraxellales; family Moraxellaceae; genus Acinetobacter; species Acinetobacter sp. S40. Next base: position 316,563 of record NZ_JACVTU010000002.1, on the reverse strand, counting down.
TAAATATTTTTTTGAAATCAGTTTTAAACTTGGGAATCTAAAAATTGCTAAAACAATCAGCGCACTAAACGTATAGATTAATGTAATGCTCATGTTGGGGCCAAGGATAGCGCTTATATATTTCACTAAGCCCACCATGGATGCCCACATGACAATCGCGCTTAGGCCGATAAGTGTTGCTAGATTTTTAGACATAAAAATTCAATTAGAGGCAGAGGGAAATGGCAAGAAATGGGTGGAAAAGCTTAATAAAGCCGTACAGAATAAAAGAAAGCTGAGAAATCGGGTAGCATGATTAGGACTGAATATAGAAAATAGCTGCACTGAGTTGTCTTTTAACGATTGAAAATACTTTAATTTTATAACATTTATTATTTCAGTTTTTCTACCTCGTGGCGCCGTTTTCTATAAGCAAATGGTGTTTCACCATATTGTTTTTTGAACCAGAGAATAAAATGTGAACCATCGGAAAAACCACATTCAGCAGCAATATTCGTAATGTATGCACTTGTATTTGCCAGTAATTTACGTGCATGTTCCAATCTTAAGCGACGCCAATAATTGGCTGGGGGTTCGTTGGTGTTGGCAATAAAAGCACGATGTAATTGTCGAGGACTCGTGTTTACATGTTCAGCGACTTCTTTTAGCGTGATATGCGCACTAAAGTTTTCGCTCATAAATGCGATGGCTTTAGAGACCATATTATTTTCATAAGTCGCAGGATTCTCTAGCGCCGTTATTTGTTTTTCTGTTGTCGTGGTCTTTTTACCGTTAATCAGTAAGTAATCCAGACTTTTTTGTGCACGAATTTCACCACAATGTAGCCGAATTAAGTCAGCTGCCAAATCAATCGCAGTACCACCCGGGCAGGTAAAGACTCCCTGATCTTCAATATAATGCTGTTCGACCAACGTGATGGCTTTAGGAAAACGCTCTACAAATTCATCTCGGGTGGTAAAGTGAATGGCACACTTACGACCATCGAGCAAGCCTGCATTGCCCAAAACAAAGCATCCAGAACACAGGGCAATAATCGGGATTTTCGCACTATGGAGAGCCTGCAAGGTTTCCAGTAGGTATTTGGGTGGTTCACGAGTTTCGCTTAATAGTCCTCCTGCAATAATAATATAATCATAATTTTGCTTGAGTTCTTTTAAATCCATTTCTTTCGTGGGATTGACGGATAAACCACAACTGGCATTAACGGGCTGATTGTTATACGTCATCCAGTCCCATTTACAATAAATTTGCAGGCTTCTAAAAGATTGATCCGCAGCGAACCTAAGCGATTCGACAAAACCAGAAACGGGCGCTAGAGTAAATTTATCCATAAGGATAAAACCGACACGCAGGTCTGGTTTAATTTTTGCGAGGCTTTCTTGCGTAGGAGAAACCTCATCATAAGCATTAGATAAATGCTTCATATTTTTCACCGTCAAGATCCATAAGCGCCGTGTTAAGTCAAAATGATTTACTTGTTTTATTGAATTAACGATCCAGTATAAGCTCCTATTTTAGCAGGAGTTGATGCAAGCTTTCTGTAAAAATATGAGTTCAATAGTTCTAGATGGTTGCTCCAATACGGGAGTTTTACTAGCAAATGAGTTTTGTTTTTAATCCTTGCAAAGCGGTTTGTTTGCATGAAATAAATAGGTTAGTCCCTTAATTTCTTTAAAAGTAGTTGAAGACTTTCCCAATTGGTTGATAGCCAGCAAATAAAGGAACCCAGCGTGACCATAGCCGTCCCTTGCCAGAATATCGTAGAAAGATGAGTTTGGAGGACAAACATGGCGATCACAGAAGAAATAACCGGAGTAAAATATGAAGCAATCACAAGCACAGGGATATTGCCATGAATGATGCCGATATTCCACGCGGCATAACCTAAGCCTACAGCGCAGCCCGCGCACAAGATATAGAGAAACGTCATTGGATCATGTGGAAAGATCAGTGGCTCATGAGTTAAAAATAGTTTTAACCAGAGAGTTAGCGCAAGAACAATAAAAAACACGGAAATTGGATTATGTCCATTACTCATTTTTTTGGTTACCACACAATATGTGGTCCAGGTAATGGCCGAGAGAAACGCTAAAATATAGCTGACAGGGTTTGACTGTAGGTTTGTTATGATGCTTTTAAAACTAAAATCGTTGTTACCCGTTTGAATAAAAATAATTCCGCTGATAGATAAAATTAAACCTAAAATAATAAACAAGTTAAATTTTAATTCTTTAAAAACTACAAAAGCAAAAATCGTCAGGCTTGGCCATAAATAATTAATAATACTCACTTCAATAGCTTGTTGGCTGGTTTTAGTTAAGGCAATCGCAAAGGAAAAACAGAGTTCACATACTGCAAAAAGTAAAGTGGAAAAAATCAAATATTTTTTAGAAATTTTTTTAAAATCTGGCCATTTAAAAATTGTAAAAACAAGCACAGCACTACAGCTAAAAATTAAAGTAATGCCTAAAGCAGGGCTAATCCCTGTGCTCACTTGCTTGATCAGACCCACCATGGAAGCCCACATGATGATGGCACTCAGGCCAATCAAAGTCGCAATATTTTTAGACATAAACAGATAATCAACTCCACATTATAAAAAATAACACACAGAGAGGCCGAAAATAGATACAAAGATAAAGTCGACCTAAATAAGGCGATATATTACTTAGGACAATATATATAATATTCGATTTTTTTCGATGAAATTAGTTAAAACATTCATGATAAAAAATTAATATTGGGGTGACTTTATGGATTTTTTCTATTTATATTATTTAAAGAGTAGAAATTTATTTAAAGAGTAGAAATTGAAAACATGGATATGAAGGTAAAATAACCATTATGAACTTTTTAAATTATGAACAAGCCAAAAATGCGATCAACTGGCATGAAGCCGTAAATGCAATACGTCAGGGGCATCTTTTGCCTCGAGCCCATTTACATGATGTACTGATTGGGCCAGCAGAAGCCATGTTACTCAACCGTACAGCACGAATTGAAGGTCTGGGGTATGGCGTCAAAGTTGAATCAGTATTTAATGAAAACGCCAGTAAAGGATTACCCAATACACATGGTGCAGTTTTGGCTTATTCTCCAGAAAATGGGGTATTACGTGGGGTGATCGATAGCCATATTATTACGGATTTTAAAACTGCCGCAGATTCAGTATTAGGAGCCAGTTTACTGGCACGTCCAGAAAGTAACCATCTAGTTATTATTGGCGCGGGTCGGGTAGCAAAAAATCTGGCACAAGCTTACAGTGCACTGTTTACTGAACTGAAAAAAATATCCATTTGGGCTCGTCAAATAGAACAAGCCAAAAAGTTGGTTGACGAATTAAAGCTGCTCAGTTTACCTGCTCAGGTGGCAACTAACCTACCTGATACATTGGCAACAGCTGACATAGTTTCAAGTGCCACTATGGCAAAACAGCCTGTTGTTTTGGGCAAATGGATTCGTGCTGGTACGCATGTTGATTTGATTGGTGCATTCACAGCAGATATGCGTGAAGCTGATGATGAATTGATGGCACGAGCTCAACTTTATGTCGACAATCTAGAAACGACTAAGAATGTCGGGGAACTTAGCATTCCAATGAACGTTGGAATGATTCCTGCTGATCATGTATTAGGCGACCTTTATGATTTGGTCGCGAAAGGTCAGTTTAATACTGTGCAGGGTCACGGTATTACAGTGTTTAAGAATGGAGGCGGTGCACATCTCGATTTGATGATTGCAGACTGCGTATTGAAAAAATTAGGATTATAAATAAGCTAAATGAAGAGAGAGAATTTTTCTGGAACATTCAGTTTATTCTTTTCGTAGTGCATAGAAGGCTGGGAATTGAACAATTTCTAGTCTTCTAGATATCGACATAGTTTCATTTTGAAGTTGTTTAAAAGGCTTTTGGGCGTAGCTTACCATACTATACACGAAGCCTAATTTGATTGTAAAATTTCTATGTAATCAAGCCTATATACATTTAAAATTTTTATAATTTCTTTTTTTAATTCATTCTTTTTCCATTTTCAAAATACTAAAAAATGATTCTGGAGTAACATTCTTCATCTCAGAGTTTTTTGGCATTTACCTTTTAGCTTAAATGAAGAATGCATGAGAAAAACTCATGAGATTTATAGTTTTTCTCACTTTTTATTGTTTTGCGTTTATGACATTTTATTCAGAATAAAATTCCCACCAAATCACTTGGATAATCCAATACAACTCAGATAGAGGATAGAACTAAATACTTCATCATATTTTATAATGAGAATTTTGATTCTAAATCAAAATTATTAATAGGGAAGTACAGGACAAATGAGGAGTGTCCATGAAAATTAAACCATTGCCACCCATGAATAGCTTAATTGTATTCGAGGCAGCTGCACGCCATCTGAGTTTTACTCAGGCGGCAAATGAACTCAATGTAACTCAAGGTGCAATTAGCCGCCAAATTCGACAGCTAGAAGAATATTTAGGTAAAGAGCTATTTGTGCGGGCAAATCGCAATATTTCTTTAACTCCCGCGGGTTTACAGTATTATCACACGATCTATAGTGCATTGTTAAATGTAGCTCAAGCGACAGCTGAAATTAAAAAATGGCAGGGAGAACATCAAGTTACGGTGGTAACTACGAATGCAATGGCGGCCCTTTGGCTATTACCTAAAGTGGCAAATTTTCAGCAGAACGAAGGTATCGATTTGAGGATATTAACTACAGAAAATATTCTTGATCTACACAAGATGGACTATGATCTAGCCTTATTTTATTGCAAAGTTCCTCCTACGAATATGAAGGTCACTCCTTTATTTCCTGAGGAAGTTTTTCCTGTATGTAGTCCTAGTTATCTTGCACAATTTCAAGAAAAAACTTTGGATAATATTTTTGGAAAAAGTTTACTATCTTTAGATGAATCCCAAAAAGATTGGATTAATTGGGCAGAATGGTTTGCCTTGGTCGGATATCCGATGTTTAAACCGAAAAGCCGAGTGAATATCAATAATTATCCTTTATTAATTCAAGCTGCAATTAATGGTCAGGGTGTGGCTTTGGCATGGAGTTCTTTAGTCGATGAATATTTGCGGAATGGAGCTTTGGTTCGTCCCGTAGAGACGGTGTTAAGAAGCAATGCAAACTTTTGTATGTTAGAGCCCTCTGATAGGGGAATGATTCCTTCAAGTGTAAAACAGTTTCGCCATTGGTTATTAGGTCAACTGCCAGGACAAGTCGGGCAAAAAGGTTTAAGTTAAATCTATATCAGTCTCATAAAATAAAAACAGGGATCCTCAAGATCCCTGTTTTTATTGAACGTTTTTGTGGTTCAATTTTCAGGGGTTTCTATAGATTCTTTGACTGTCTTGAACTCAGATGGACGTAAATGTTCAGGCATCATGACCCATGCTTGAGGGTCTTGACGTAGACTCTTGATGAGTGAAAAACACATAATGCCAAGCAAAATTGAGATAGGAAAGCCAGCAATCACACAGGCTGTTTTAATGGCAGAAAGCCCGCCAGCCAATAATAAACCGCCACTAATTAAAGGAATAATAATTGCCCATGTTAAACGAACTCCGACAGAGGGATTAGTTGAGCCATTGGTATCCAGAAAACACAACACTAGTGCGCCTGAGTTTGCAATGGTAATAATATGGATGGATAAAAGCAGGCATAACAATGCGCTTAAAAATAGGGTTACTGTGTGATTGGTGGACAAGTGATCAAAGAATACGAAAACGGCACGGGCAGGATCTTGCTTAGTTGCTTGAGCAATCGTGATCTCATGATTTACTGCTGTAGTCGGTTTTACAATCGGAGTTTGGGTTGTACTAATGACCATTTCTTGGCTTTGTGCTTGATGGTTATTTTTTTCGATTTTAAGTGCTGCACCGCCAAAAGCTGCAATCCAGATAAAAGTGAGTAAGGTAGGTGCTGCTAATGAACCTAGAATAACTTCGCGAATGGTGCGACCTCGAGAAATACGAGCGATAAAGAGTCCAACAAATGGCGCCCAAGTCATCCACCAAGGCCAATAATAAGCGGTCCACCAACTTTGCCAAGCTGTATCTTTTTGCGCATCACTCCATAAACTCATTCCAATAATATTTTGTAGGTAGTCCCCTAAACCTTCAAAAAAACTATTAAAAATATAACGCGTGGAACCAATTAAAATAACTGCAATAACAAGAAAGTAAGATAAAATCATATTGCCTTCAGCAATAATTTTAAAACCTTTACTAATTGTTGAAAGGAGAGATAATGTCGCAAATACACCTAAAATCAGCACTAAAAGTAATTGGATTTTAACGTCAATATTAATACCAAAACTATGATTCAAGCCCACATTAAGTTCTAAAATACCCATACTAATGGCTTGAGAAACACCAAATGCGGTCAAAACAATAGTGACAATATCTACAAAATTTCCAATCGGACCGTAAATTTTATCACCAATAAAAGGATATAGAACCGAACGGCAAGCCAGAGGTAAATCTTTACGATAACCAAAATATCCTAACGCAACCGCAGATAAAGAAAATAATGCCCAAGGGTGCAATCCCCAATGGAAGAATGTCAGTTGCATTGCCATGCGTGCAGATTCATCAGAAAAATCTTTGGTAAAGGGGTTATTTGCATAATGGCTGATAGGTTCAGCAACCGACCAAAACATTAAACCGATGCCCATACCGCATGAAAACAACATGCAAATCCATGCAATGTTACTGTATTCGGGTTTTTCGTTATCTTTACCGAGACGAATGTGCCCAAAACGACTCATACATAGATAAATAAGAAAAGCTAATAAAAAAGTCGCTAAAAAAAGTAAATACCATTTTGCATTGGTCAGTAAGGCATTGGAAATCATTCCAAAATATTCACCTGCCTGTTTTTCAAAGAAAATACAAAAAGCAATGAAGAGAAATAATAATACTTTGGAAACAATGGCAACAGTAGGATTTAATCCCGATGGGGATTTTGTTGTTGTACGCATAACTCCTCCTTGGATGCGCTCAGAAACGAACTGCCTGTTCGCTGCTGTAATATGCAGATGGTAAAGAGTAGTGATGAGCGCAACTAAAGCTCAACTGATTTATTATCATTCATTAATGAGTTTTTATCATGCACAAACTTTGAAAATAAGCGTGAATCTAACTTCAAGAAATACTATCTAGCATCCATGATAAAAACTCATAGATACCTAGCTTAAAAGTCGTTTGTCAGTTTTAAAGACGTTTACCACAATCTCCATTAAGCAGCACAGGGTGCTAACTCATAGTTAATACCGACGCAGGGAGTTCTGCGTTATTGAAAATAAATGGAGATTATCAAATGAATAGTCAAGTTAACCCGCAATTGATTTCGGTTCAACAAATCGACAATGTTTTAAACCCCATTAATGAATCCAATGGTATGCCAAATTTGGCTTATACCAGTGATACATATTTTAATTTTGAGCGTGACAATATCTTAAGTAAAACTTGGGTATGTGTCGGTTTTGCTTCGGATTTACCTAAAAATAATTATGTAAAACCTTTAAATTTTATGGGAATGCCACTGGTCATGATGCGAAATCGTGATGGACTGGTACAAGTTTTTCATAACGTCTGTAGTCATCGTGGTATGCAACTTGTTCATGATGAGGGTGCAATTGAAGGTGTGATTCGTTGCCCATATCACTCTTGGAGTTATGACCTCAATGGCAATTTAAAAGGCACACCGCATGTGGGTGGAATTGGTCAGCACAAAGATGAACGTTTTAAATGTGAGAAACATGGCTTGAAAGCACTCCGCTCAGCGATCTGGATGGATATGGTGTTTGTCAATATTTCTGGTGATGCTTTAACCTTTGACCAGCATATTGCGCCCCTAGTGGAACGTTGGAAACCTTTTCTTGGGGAAAATGGTTTAGCGCTGATTCGTAGTAGTAAAGTCGGCTCACATTTTGAGCTTCCTGTAAAAAGTAACTGGAAATTGACGGTTGAAAATTATTGTGAAGCCTATCATTTGCCGTGGGTGCACCCTGCTTTAAATACGTATTCAAAACTTGAAGATCACTACAATATTATGTTTGAAGATCGGTTTGCAGGTCAGGGCAGCTATAAATACAACCTATCAGCAACAGCAGGAACACATTTACCTAAATTTCCAAGCTGGCCAGAAGATCAATTGCGTCATGCCGAGTACGTGGCAGTGTTCCCAAATGTACTGTTAGGTATTCAGGCAGATCATGCTTTTGCCATGATGATCGACCCGATTGCGCCTGAACAAACCATTGAAAAGCTACGTTTGTATTATGTAGGCGATGAATCTCTAAATGCTGAATATGATGAATGTCGTAAAGCCACATTGGAATCATGGAAAGTCGTTTTTGCTGAAGACGTTTTTGCAGTTGAAAGCATGCAAAAAGGTCGTCATTCACCAGGATTTGGTGGTGGCGTGTTCTCTCCTGAAATGGATTTACCGACACATTTTTTTCAAAAATGGTTAGCCGCACAAGCTAAAACAGCGTTGGAGGCATAACATGCAACACTATCTTAATTATGTAGATGGTCAATGGCGAGATGCTTCTCGCCAATTGGATGTTGTTAATCCAGCAACAGCTAAAGTTTTTGCAACCATTGCACAAGCGAACATAGAAGATGCAGATGCCGCGATGACTGCTGCTCGTCGTTGTGTCAATAGCGGAGCTTTAACCGATATTCGTCCTGCGCAACGTACTGCATGGATGCTTAAAGCCGCTTCAGCTATACGTGAAATAGCAGATGAAGGCGCTTTAATTCTTTGTCGCGAAAATGGCAAAAATTTGCAAACAGCACGTGAAGAGTTTGATGAGGCGGCGCGTTATTTTGAATATTACGCGGGTATGGCAGATAAAATCGAAGGCGTATCTGTGCCTCTCGGTAAGGATTATGTCGATTTTACTTCGTATATTCCAATGGGGATTTCAGTTCAGATTGTACCTTGGAATTTTCCAGTTTCGATTTGTGCTCGTTCGCTTGCGCCTGCTTTGGCAGCAGGGAATGCTGTCGTCGTAAAATCGCCAGAGGTGTCACCCCTTGGCATGGTGGTGTTATTTAAGGCATTGGAAAAAGCGGGTTTTCCTCAAGGTGCAATGAATTTGCTTTGTGGAAAAGGCTCAGAAGTGGGTACTCATTTGGTTAAACACCAAGATACCAATCAAATCGTATTTACAGGTTCAGTGCCAACGGGCCAGCGCATTTTGAAAGATGCAGCCGAACGTGCGACACCCTCAGTAATGGAATTAGGGGGGAAATCTGCCGCGATTGCCTTTGCTGATGTTGATTTAGAACAATTATTACATAGTGTCAAACTCGGTATTTTCTATAACTCAGGACAAGTTTGTTCTGCGATGTCCCGTTTACTGATACATCGTAGTCGTTATGATCAAATCAAAAAAGCTGTAGTGACATTAGCAGAAAGTCTAAGTGTTGGGCTGGGTGAAGACAATGCAGAACTAACGCCCGTAGTATCCAAAGATCAGCAACAACAAATCTTGGCAATGATTGAGCAAGCTCGAAAAGAAGGAGCAAACATCCTAACGGGTGGAGCAGCTCCTGATGCAGCAGGTTTTTTTGTTCTGCCTACGATTATTGAAGCAAGCGCAAAAATGTCGATTGCTCAGCAGGAAGTGTTTGGACCTGTCATGGTGATTATGCCCTTTGATCATGAAGATGAAGCAGTTGATATTGCTAATGGTACTGACTTTGGTTTGGTGGCTGGAGTCTTTGGGGAAAATCTTAATCAAAATTTACGTGTTGCTAATCGCTTGATTGCAGGTCAGGTTTTTATTAATGAATGGTTTGCAGGTGGTATTGAAACACCATTTGGTGGTGTTGGGTTATCTGGTTTTGGTCGTGAGAAAGGACAGGAAGCCATCTACAGTTATGTTCAGACCCGCAATATCGGGATCCGTTTAAAACATAACGTATAAAGTTTAGATATAAGGGAATAGACACGATGAGAAAGTGGTTATGTATTGTCTGTGGCTGGATTTATGATGAAGCCAAAGGGTGGCCTGATGATGGAATTGCCCCAGGCACCAAATGGGAAGATGTTCCAGAAGATTGGTTATGTCCCGATTGTCAGGTCGGCAAAGCTGATTTTGAAATGCTGGACATTACTGATGTTGAGATGGAAGAACCACAAATAATAAATTCGGTTGAACCTATCGTCATTATTGGTAGTGGACACGCGGGTTATCAGTTGGCTTTGGCATTACGTAAGCAATCTCAGGATGTCCCTATTACTGTATTTACCGCTGATGATGGAGCAATTTATAGCAAACCTGCTTTATCAAATGCATTGGCGTTGGGTAAAGATGGGGACAGTTTGGTTCGTGAGACAGCCTTAGACTGGGAAAAGCATCTAAATATCCGAGTGTATGCGCATACTAAAGTTAATCAAATTGATCGTACCAACAAAATTCTCCAGACTTCAATTGGTCACTATCCCTATGGTCGGTTGGTTTTGGCAACAGGTGCAACTCCAGTCGTGATTCCTATTCAAGGGGATCTTTCAGCTGTCGTTAGCGTGAATGATCTAAATGATTACCGTTATTTTCGTGATAAATTGTCAGAAAAACAGCATATTACCGTTTTGGGTGATGGACTGATTGGTTGTGAGTTTGCCAATGATCTGGCTGCACATGGTCGTCAGGTGACTGTGGTTGGATTGGGACAGTGGGCAATGCAGCGTCTTATTCCACAACAGTTAGGTAATGCCTTACAACAAGCACTCAGTCAGCTAGGTGTGGAATGGAAGTTACAAAACAGTATTCATTCAATTTTGGCAGTGAATCATCGCTACCAAGTCAGTTTGAAAGATGGACAGCAATTTGAAACAGACTTGATTGTTAGTGCGGTGGGTTTACGGCCAAATATTACCTTGGCTCAGTCTGCAGGTTTGCAAACCGCACGCGGAATCTTGACAGGGCTAGACCATCGGACCAGTGATCCATCTATTTTTGCATTAGGTGATTGTGCTGAAGTCGATGGACAATGGACACCTTATATTGCGCCAATTAATCAAGCAATTCCGACTTTGACTGAAAATTTACTTGGCAAAATTAAAATTACGCAATTACAAGACAGTCTTGTCATTGTCAAAACACCTATATTACCGCTTTCACTTCTCCCTGCAAGTGGAGAGGGAGAATGGCGTGTCGAATACCAAAATAGTGAATGGGCCGCAGGTTTCTACGATGCATCAGGCAAATTGACTGGTTTTGCATTGCTTGGTCGCCAATTGCAGCAACATCGTAGCCAATGGCTTGCCAAGCTCAATCCCCATTCAACTTTAGTTTAAGGATAAACAAAATGATCACTTTGCCAAATGATGATAAAAGTTGTGGTTGGTATGCAGTGTTGCCACCGAGAATCAAGCCAATCAAAAAACTTATAGGTAAACAGCAAGCTGACTATGCAATTATTGGTGCTGGTTTCGCAGGCTTGGCGGCAGCCCGTAGACTTTCGGAACTAAAACCTGAAGCTAGAATTATTCTTGTGGATGCGCAATGTGTTGCAGAGGGGGCATCTGGGCGTAATTCTGGTTTTGTCATTGATTTACCCCATAAATTTTCTTTGGAACATCCGGATGCAGCATTAAAGCAAAAGTTATTGAGTTTGAACCGTTCAGCCATAGCGCAGTTACAAGGTTTGGTAAATAAATTTCAGATTGATTGTCAATGGTCGGCAGCAGGCAAATATCAAGGGGCCGTGGGCGAGTTAGGGGAAACCCATCTCGCTCATTTTGAAAATCTGATGAAAGATTTGGGTGAAGAATATCGGTGGGTGGAAAGAGCTGAACTGAAAAAAGTGTTGGGCACGGATTATTATAGCCGAGCGATTTTTACACCAAATTCTTATTTGATGCAGCCAGCAGCTTTAGTGCAGGGAATGGGAGAACATTTACCTGAAAATGTTGAGTTGTTAGAACAGTCTCCAATTCGGAGTCTAGAAAAACAAAATGGAAAGTGGGTACTAAATGGCGACAATGGCTCGATTGTTAGCCCTAAATTGTTATTGGCAACCAGTATTTTTACCAAAGAATTTGGTTATTTAAAAAATCGGTTATTGCCTGTAATGACTTTTGCCAGTTGGACACGCCCACTGACAGATCAGGAAATGAAGGTCTATAACGGTCAATTGGATTGGGGGCTGACCCCAGCCCATCATGCAGGTACGACCTTACGCATGACTACAGACCGCCGTATTCTGATCCGTAATACTTACAAACATGTGCCCAAATATGGTTCCAATGTAAGTGATTATGCACGTCAACAAATTCATGACGAACATCGTAAAGCATTCTTAAACCGATATCCTGACTTGGCAGATGTCACCTTTACTCATACCTGGGGTGGGGTCTATGCGATTTCACGTAACTTCACCAACTTTTTTGGGGAGTTGGATGAGGGCGTTTATGCCAGTGCTTGCGACAATGGTGTAGGTGCAGCTTGGGGAACAATTTCAGGAACACTTCTCGCTGATCTTGTCGTAGGTGTTGATTCACAAGCCTTAAACGATATTCGTTATGTCACAGGAATGCCAAGTTTGAATCCGCCAGAACCATTTTTAGGCATGGGGGTGAAATTCCGTATTGCCTTGGCAAAATGGCAAAGTAAATGTGAGTTATAAAATGGATAGGACGATGAAAGAAGTACATTTAGTTGATTATAAAGATCTTGAGTTTAATCTACGCGGGGATACGCCGACAGGCACAGCTTATGTAGCTCGAGCGTTGAGTTCTGATATTTCGCCAAACATGGGAATTGGTTTTGCTCGTTGGGAGGGGGCAGAAGTAACATGGAAACTACTTTATGACGAAGTAATTTTCGTGATTGAGGGCTGTTTTGAACTTACTGCCAATGGACAGAAATATGAAGTCCATCCAGGACAAATGCTCTGGATCCCAGAAGGAACTGAGCTCATTTATGCGGGTCACGCAACTTTCGGATATGTAGTGCATCCAGGGAACTGGAAAGAGCTACATGGTTTAGCTTAATAATTTCTATCCAGTTGGACATCCTTTTTAAAGCGGATTGAAAAGGATGTTTTATTTCATAGATTCCATCTAAATACATAATTTTAAAAATTAACTTCAGGAAAGGATTGACCTGAAAAGGGTCTTTTATTTTCAAGAAAATGGAAATATGAAAAAGATTTAAGTGTTCTATATATTGAATTAAACAGGGATTTGTTCATGAATACAAAGGTTTACTATTATATTGCATTAGGTGTATCCATGTTTGGAATGACATTGCCTACTTTTGCAGGGTTCACTGTGGGTGATCCAAAACTTGATACGGGTGCATTCACCATTTCAGGCACATTGCGTGCTAAATATAACTATAAAGATTATGGTGCTGATATTGACCCCGATAATAGCGTGCAGTTTGATGCAGCCATTTTGAATTTGGGATATGACTCTCCAAAAGTATTTGGTAGTGCACAATGGCGGTGTTATCAGTGGTCTGATTTATGTGACTTTTCAACGTTGGTCTCTGCATATGCGGGCTATCGTTTAAATCAAACAGATCATCTTACTTTCGGCTTACAGCCTGTTCCTTTTGGGCCAGATCGTTATTGGGATAGCAGTTTTTATGCAGGTCTTAACTATACATTGGGTTTACAGGATGTGCTTAATTTAGGCCTTAATTATCATACGGAATTTCCATCTGCGACCAAAGTTGATTTGGCTTATTTTATAAGAGATGGAGGTAATTATACAGGGACATCAAACAACGATACTGCCCGTTATTCTGCTAATACCATAAAAACAGATAATGCAATGATGACTAGCCTTAAAGAAAAAGACATGTTTGTTACGCGTATAAGCCAAGATCTCAATTTTTCAAAAAATGATGATCTTAACGTAAAGATTGGCGGAAGTTATTGGTATTCAAAGCTCGATAATCAACGAAATGATCAAGAGGGTACTCGTAAAATTTGGTCTTTATTTAATACTATTCATTACCAAAACATGGGGATAACTCTGACTGCAGGTCAGATGAAAATAGACAATAAAGATTCAATTTCTACTTATTCGACTTTTGGTTCGTTTGATAGCGAATACAATATTGCCAATAAAGGAACCTTTTATTCAGTTGATATGAACTATGTTTTTAACAATGTCAAAGCTGATCTTAATGTCACGCCTTATATTGTTTTGAGTGGATTGAAGAAAGATGAAGATGGTTTTAAAAATTCACAACGCAATATCTTGGGCGTAGCTTGGAATCATAAAAATATTTCAGTTTATACAGAATACGTCATGAGTAAAAATGATATTTTTATTGGTGGAAATGTGGATTCACTTGCTAAAGGCGATGATGACCAATGGAACAAATTATTCAATATGGTGTTTATATATAATTTCTAATTTTAGAGTGGTATGAAAAGTATGACATTTCCCGCCACTTTATCCATAAAAATATAAGGTAGTTTTAGAAGTGATGAGTCCAATCTATTTTAGTGGATTGAAAAGAAGACTGGGTTAAGATTTTAACCCAGTGATCAATAAAACATGATGAATTTATTTCTCGCTATAGTCGCGAATGAAATGTTTTAATGAACATGTTTAACTCTACTTAATTGATGTAATACGGATACCAGTAAATCAATTTCCTCAGTGGTATTGTAAAATGCCAGGGAAGGACGGACAGTTTGTTCAACACCAAAACGGCGCAAAATAGGCTGGGCACAATGATGGCCTGAACGCACGGCAATCCCGTGTTGATTTAAGGCTTTACCGACCTGTTCAGTAGAATATCCTTCAAGTACAAAAGACATTACACTGGCTTTATTTTTAGCAGTACCAATGGGGCGCACTCCCTTAACACTACTCAGCGCCTGTTGCCCATATTCAAGTAAGTCATGTTCATAACGAGCAACGTTATGAATACCTAAACGTTCTACATATTCCAATGCAGCACCTAAACCCACCGCATCCGCAATATTTCCTGTACCTGCTTCAAACTTATTCGGTGCAGGCTGATAAATGATTTGTTCAAATGTCACATCCTGAATCATATTGCCGCCACCTTCCCATACAGGCATGGTTTCTAGAATTTCAGGTTTGGCGTAAACAGCACCAATTCCTGTAGGTCCAAACACCTTATGTCCAGAAAATACGAAGAAGTCAGCATCAATGGCCTGTACGTCGGTTGGCATATGTGAAACAGATTGTGCGCCATCCACTAAGACACGAACCCCTTTGGAATGGGCGATCTGAATCACTTCAGGAATAGGTGTTACTATACCTAGAGCATTAGAAACTTGAGTAATTGAAATTAGTTTAGTACGTTCGTTAATCAGTTTGGGCAATTCTGCTAAAATAATCTGTCCTGTATCATCGACAGGAATCACGCGTAATTTTGCACCATTTTTTTTGCTAAGTTGAAACCACGGAACAATATTGGCGTGATGTTCCAGATGAGACACAATAATTTCATCGCCTTCGCCAATATTTTGCTCCCCCCATGTTTTCGCAATCAGATTAATTCCTTCAGTCGTACCACGAACAAAAATAATTTCTTTCGGTGATTTTGCTCCAATAAATCGAGCAACTACATTACGTGCATGCTCATATGCATCTGTTGCCCGTGCGGCCAATTCATGTGCTGCACGGTGAATATTTGAGTTTTCATGTTGATAAAAATAGGCAATCCGATCAATCACACTTTGAGGCTTTTGTGTCGTAGCCGCATTGTCAAACCAAACCAGAGGACGGCCATTTACTCTTTCCTGCAAAATTGGAAAATCACGACGTATAACATGCACATCGAAAGGTTGTGCTGCACTCGTAAGAAATTGAGGCTGTGACGGTTGATAATTCCCATAAGTCTGAGTGTTTGGTGGAATATCCAAAAAGTAAAAACCAGAAGATGACTGACTTTGCGGCTTTGCTTTCTGCTCATCAGACAACAGATTTGCTAGTGCATCACCTTGTGGAAGCTGAAATGATTGTGCTGTTGCAAAATGGGCAGCCTCAAATACAGAATTAGACGTTTGCGGCGCTACAAAATCATTTAAAAAATAAAAGGGGGAAGCTTCACTGGTTGAGGTGCGAGACGGTTCAACCAAAGGAATATTGGGAGCACTATGAATAGCCGCTGGAAAATTTGGCTCAATCGGAGGCTTAGGTAAGTTTGCACCACCGATTACAGGTGAAGATGCTATCGCACGGCGTTCAGGAGAGTCTGGATAATTTGGGATATGCTCAGGATACTCTGGATTTAAACTTTTTTCATAAGCAATATTTGGCGCACGCCCACTTAAAGCTGCCAATGGTTCAGCAGGTTGTGGTGGATGTGGGGGAGCACCAACATTAGGTAAATCCAAATTCAAGCCAGAAGAATGATTACTACCTGAGCTGGGTAATGCGGCAAAAAATTCAGAGGCAAGTCGTGAAAGCGTTGCTTCATCTGGAAAGTGAGATGGCGGGTAAACAGTGGCCTTTTCAGAACCAGTTGAATTACCTTGCTCCTTACTGGTAGATGCTAGATTATTTGTAATTAACTGGGTAGTCATGATACTTGTCCACCTCCACATCTTCGAGTACAGCCAAAGCATCTTCAGTTAAAACTGCTAATGAGCAATATAATGAGATCAGATAAGATGCAATCGCATTACGGTTAATCCCCATGAATCGTACCGAAAGACCAGGTGACTGTTCTCCTGCCAAACCCGGTTGAAATAAACCAACCACGCCTTGACGTTTTTCACCCACACGTAATAACAAGATTTTTGTTTTACCATCTTCGACTGGAATTTTATTGGATGGAATAAGAGGAACGCCACGCCAAGTAATAAACTGTGAGCCAAATAAACTAACAGTGGGTGGTGGTACACCGCGACGAGTACACTCACGGCCAAATGCTGCAATTGCATCCGGATGCGCGAGGAAAAACCCGGGTTCTTTCCAGACCTTACGTAATAAATCGTCAAAATCATCTGGTGTAGGGGGGCCACTAAGTGTTGACAGGCGTTGTTCATCTGCCACACTTGCCAAAAGGCCATATTCAGGATTATTGATTAATTCGCTTTCCTGACGTTCTTTAATCGTTTCAATCGTGAGACGGAGTTGTTCTTTGATCTGATCATGTGGACTGCTGTAAAGATCAGCAACGCGTGTATGAATATCTAAAACGGTTGAAACTCCATTCAGAAAATATTCGCGTGGTTGAGCATCATAGTCGACAAAAGTTTGTGGCAAAGTTGCTTCATCACGTTGAGTACATGCCACTTGAATATCATCGGTGTTGCTTACTCGATTGACGCGATAAATACCCGCTTCTACAGGTAGCCATTGCAATAAATGCGTGAGCCAACGTGGGGTAATGGTCGAAAGTTGTGGAACAGTCTTAGTTGCATTAGCAAGTTGCCTTGCTGCATGATCACTAAGTGCAAGTTGAACTTTATCAGTGTTTTTTGCCATGGATATATTTTCCTGTTTATAGTGGCGTTGTTAATAAAAAGTGTAATTCATCTGTGTTTATTTAATTTCGTTAAATAGATTATTTGGTTTGTCAGATTTTTAAAAATAATAAATAAAGCTATTTCTATTTATTATTCTGCTTATTCTTTATAAATTTATAGTTATAAAAAATGGTGATAAAAATAAATAAATACTTATTTAAAAGATTCAATAAAACTTAACCTGAATTTGATTATTTATAGGTTTGATAAACTCACTTAGATATATTTTAAGCTGTATTCTTTTTTTGAGATTCTGAGGGGGACTGTAAGATTTGACTAGCGGGTGGAACACTATGAGTTAACCAGACATTGCCGCCGATGATAGAGCCTTTACCAATCGTAATTCTTCCTAGAATGGTTGCACCTGCATAAATAACTACATCATCTTCCACGATCGGGTGACGTGCATAATCTTTTTTAAGTGCACCATCCTGATTAATTTCAAAACGTTTAGCACCTAAAGTCACCGCCTGATAGATTTTGACATGCTCGCCAATCACGCAAGTTTCACCAATCACTACACCTGTCCCATGATCAATAAAGAACCCCTTGCCAATTTCTGCGCCCGGATGAATATCAATACCAGTAGCGGAATGTGCGAGTTCAGAGATGATTCGTGAAAGTAAGGGGACACTTGCATATAATTGATGCGCTACTCGATGATGAATGATCGCTAAAATTCCTGGATAGCACAGCAAAACTTCATCTACGCTGTGCGCTGCTGGATCGCCTTCATACGCAGCACATACATCCGCATCCAATACACGACGAATATTCGGTAGAGTATTGGCAAAATCCTGAACGATGGTTTTCGCTAAAGTGACCTGTTGTTCGTATAACAAACGCTCATTACTGGAAACAGGAAGTTGTTTAACATGAGTTTTTGCCTGATAATTCAATGCTAATTTAACTTGTGAAAATAGTTCGTTAAGGACTCGATCCAGCGTATAGGCAATATAATAGTCTTCTGTTTCCTGGCGAAGATCACTGGGCCCAAGCCGCATTGGAAATAAAATGCCACACAAATCTTCTAAAATAGATTTAAGTGATTGTTTAGACGGAAGTTCACGTCCACCAAATTCTTTGATTCGATGTTGACGCTCTCTCCAGTCATGGCGTGCTTGTTGTAAACCTTCAACGACAGGCTGTATGTTCCATTGGCTCACGAAAATTCCTTAGCAAACAAATAGTTAAATAAATTAAAAGCAAAGACCCAAATAATCATTCTTAATCTTGTAGCCAAGGTAAATGATGAATACGCCAGCCATTGTTTTGGTTGCGTTGGTGTTGTTCATTTAGGTCACCTTCAAAGCCTTCAAGCACGTTATACACGTGATTAAAACCTGCTTTAAATGCTGCCTCAGCAGCCAACGCAGAACGCTTACCACTACGACAAAGTAATAAAATGGTCTGATCTTTGCCTACTTTATTTTCAAGCTCTTTAGTAAAACGTGGATTACGATTAAATGATGTTCCTGTGGCCCAAGCGACATGAATACTTTCAGGAACATAGCCAACAAATTTTCGTTCTTCATTCGTTCGGACATCGACCAAAATAGCATGACCTTGTTCCACTAAAAACCAAGCTTCTGTGGGAGGAACGCTCCCCGTAAAATTGAGTTCATTTTCAAGCGAATATTGTTGTGCTTTTTTTAAAATTTCATCTACAGAAGCAATCGTCAAAGACGTAGAATGATTGAACTTGGCATTCATGATTAAATCCTTAATATTAACTTATCAAGATCAGTAGTGTTTTATGCTACGCTTGTAAGCTTATTCTTAAAAATAAATAAATTGAATTTCCATATATTTAATATGAAAAAGGTCGATCAGAAGATTTTAGAATTGAAAGTAAATTTAGATAAAATATAAATTACGGCAGATTGGTTTTATATTTTTTAAAGTAAACATAATTGGGTTGGACAAATATTATTTAATTTTTAATATTTCCTAGAAGTGAAATGGACTAATCAATAGGTAATGAAGATTAAGAATAGTTTAAGCAATTTCAAAGAATTTCAGATATGAAAAATGGTGAAGGATAAGCTTTAATTATTTTTTATAAGACATGAATATATAAAATTTAAGTTTTGTTATAAAGTAAAAATTTAAGAAAGCATTTTATGACAAATTAACACTCCCAATCAGCGATTGGGAGTGCGTTGCATTTATTTATTTTTTAACTGAATCACGACTTTTCCATCGCTATTCATAAGCTCTAATTTTTTGTCAGAGACTTTGTAGCTAGTTGTTTGTTCCAAGGCATTTGAGAATTTCTCAGGAACATCGGTTGCATTCAAGCAAGCCATTTGAGTTTTCGCAAGTTGGGTAAAGGCAATTTGAGAACCCTTAACAGTGTAGCCACCCATAATACGATTACATCCATCAGATCCACTCAATGCGCTATTATCAAACATGAGTGATGGAATATTAGTGGTTTGGGCTGGATTTGCTTTATATTCAACCCCATTAATTTCTGTTACCAGCCATGATTTATTTTGTAGCATGGCAAGATTACGGTCAGTTGATGGGTTGGTCATTGTGGCACAGCCCGCCATTGTGAGTGCTGAAACAATACCAGTAGTAATGATGATTTTTTTTAACATGTTTTTCTCCGATTCGGTTTTATTCACTTAATAGAATAGATGAGCGATTTATTTTTGATCTAACATGGATGAAACCAACTTAAGCATTCTAAGATAAAAATATGCTTTTAATTCATTATTTTACTGATTAAGTACAATTTTAGAATATTTAATAAGAATTGCTGCAAAAGCACATCAGTTCATTTCTTTTGCTTACAGAAGCAAATTAGAGACTAAAAAATCTAATTTCACTGAAATGGGTGACAGCAAATGAGATCAGCATAAATGAAAATGATAATTGTTTTATTTTGTTTAATTGTGTAAAGTGGGGTTGCCTATCAAATTTTGGGTATCTCCTATGCGTCAGTATCATCTGAGTTTTTTGTTTTTCGCTTTATTAGTTGTTTTCTCGTTATTATTTTTAATTTTGGGAATTGTAGAAATGGATCTAATTTTTGCAATTATTGCATTATTATGTATGACTGCGGCCTGGTTGGCATATAAAGAATTTGGCCTAACGATCCATTACATCAAAAAAACCAAAGAAACGGTTGAGTAAAACTTGACCGTTTTAGTTTAAAGTGCTAATTTAAAACTAAGGTATTCATATACTGCTTGGTTTATAAGAGTTAGGTCTCGGCCGAGATACATCAGATATGGTAACCTTGATTTGTAATTAGCTAACAACAAACAATGTTTGAGGATATTTACTCACATTGTTTAGGTTCTAGAAAAGCCCGTAAAAACGGGCTTTTTAGTGTCTAAATTTATTTTTTTACAATAAGAACAGGTAACTCAGTACTACCTAATACATCTTGCGCAAAGCTTCCAAGGAAAAACTTCTGAAACCCTTTGCGACCATGGGAACCCATCACGATTAAATCAACTTTTAAATCTTCGGCTGCCTGTAAAATTCCTTCTGATGAGACTTCACCCTTAACTACTTGAGTCTCAACCTCAACACCCAATTCAGTGCCTATGGCTTTTGCTTTAGCCAAAGTTTCTTCTGCCTGCGCACTTGCCTCAATAAAATAGTCTTTCATAATTGGGGAAACATAATAAAAATCGACACCACTAAACGGATCGACAGCCAATAAACTGATAGCAGTAATTTTACTGTCAAATGCTTTTGCAATTGAGGCTGCTTGTCTAAGTGCAGCGAGAGAAATGTCAGAGCCGTCAACTGGGACCAAAATATGTTGATATTTCATGATGTATTATTCCTATGTGAACTAATCATTCTTATAAATCTAAAATGCGATCTCTATGTAAGTATAAGCGGAGTCTGCACCTTGATCTCCATCATAAAAACAAATGAAAACAACTACAAGGCGAATTACAATTCAGAAATAATGTTTCTGTGCGGTGAAGCTAAAAGTTGTATAGACCTTTATGCGTAAATTAGACTTAAAGTTAGGCGCTGGTCAGAAATAAGTACAAAGTTTAAATGGTGGCTATATTGATATAGGCGATTTGCATAACGGGGTAATGAAAAACCGCCTTGCAATAAATTACAAGGCGGCTAGAGGGATGAATTTATGATAAATCATAATTCAAGAAAAAATTAACATATGTCACATAAAAGGTCAAATATTGTGATTTTAATCTCATTTTTCATTATTTAATTTTAAGATATCTAAATAAATTATGGGTTTTATCCGGCAAAAAAAATAAAGCAAAGTCGAAACTTTGCTTTATTTAGATCGGAAATGAACCGATTAGTGGTGATGACCACCCGCACCATGTACGTGACCGTGATCTAGCTCTTCTTGAGTAGCATCACGAATTTCAACAATTTCAACTTCAAACGTTAAATCTTGACCAGCAAGAGGGAAGTTTGCATCAACAACAATATTATCGCCTTCAACTGCTTTTACAGTAACGATTTGAACGCCATCATCTGTTTGAGCTTGGAATTGCATACCAGGTTGAATATTTTCAACACCTTGGAACATTTGTGCTGGCACTTCTTGTACAAGGTCAGGATTATATTCGCCGTAACCTTCAGCTGCTGGTACATTTACTGTAAATTTTTCACCCACAGTTTTTCCAGCCAAAGCATTTTCTAAACCAGGGATGATATTGCCTGCACCGTGCAAATAGGCAAGTGGTTCACCTTGTGATTGGTCAAGAGTTTCACCCTCTGCATTAGTCAGCGTATAGTGGAATGAAACCACGTGGTTATTTGCAATAGCAGTCATGTTATTTGATCCATTCAATCAATTTAAGTACACATCATAAAGTGAAAAATTCGTTTTGTAGATTAAAAATCGTAAAAAAGCACAAGTTTTCACATTTAAACAGTCATTTTTTCATAAATAGGGATGATTTTCTCGATTTCAATGCAAAATTAAATTTTTATGCTTTAAATATGGTCATATGGTTTATAAAAAAGAAAAGGCAGCACAAAAGCGACCTTTTCAAATATCAAATCATTTGCAATTAATTGAGAGGATAGAGTTTAACGCTTTGTTCATCATGCCCGAAAAGTGAAAAAAGGCTTTTCACCCACATGAAGAATCGTTCAAAAATATTAGCTTCCTGAATTTGAACATTGTCATTAATCTGAATGCTTTGAATCAATTGATTGTTTTGATAAACCTGAACAGTTGCAAGATTAACCGCTTTCATTAATGGAGCTGTAAGCTGTTTTTCATTCAGTTCAACGTTCACATGAGTTTTAGTGGTTTGCAAAGGTTCAATAGTGGTCATTATTCCATTATCAAAAGTGACATGCAGGCGTTGAGTTTGCATATCAAATTGATTCAGATCAATCGGTTGCGCTAAGTCATATAAAGACGTAGTGACAATAGTAGGTTGTTGCGTTTCAACTTTAAACATCTTTAAGGTTGATTTGATGACAGGTAATTCAGCAATTAACTGTTTATCTTTTATAACTTCTTCATCGCGTGTGTAGGTATACGCCAGATTCATCAGCTTATGCGCAACTTCAGCACGTTTTATCGCACTTTTAGTCCCTAACACTACCACGATCAGACGGCGTTCAGGTAAATCTGGATTCAAGGTTGGGCGTTTGGCAGTTAGTGCCAGATTATAACCCGCTGCTTTAGTAAAACCTGTTTTTAAACCATCCACACTTGGGTCATTTTTGAGCACTAAATTAGTCGCATGATGAAAACGTTGGTTATAACTAAAACTTGGTAATTTTGAATAGCTTAAATAATCAGGTACTTCATTGACTAATGCTTTAGCAAGTAAACCTAAATCATGGGACGTTGAATAATGATCTGGCATGGTGACGCCAGCAGGATTAGAAAAGTGCGTATCTTTCATGCCTAAAGCTTGAGCTTCTTGATTCATCCGTTTCAAAAATGCAGGTACATTTCCTGAAATACGCTCGGCTAAGGTAACAGCAGCATCATTGGCTGACATGACAATGAGGCCTGCCAAAAGCTGGTCAACAGAAATTTGTTCACCTTCTTTTAGGTACATTTGTGATTCATCCCACTGAACCATTTTAACCACAGGTGTTGCAGTTAAAATCTCATCTTTACGCAATTTTCCTGCTTTAATTTCCTTTAAGGCAATATAAGCCACCATCATCTTGGTTAAAGAAGCAGGAGCGCGCTGCGCATGACTATTGTATTCAGCTATGATTTGTCCTGATTGTGCATCGATGATGCTCCATGCCTGAGCTTCGACACTTTCAGGTGCAATATTCAAGAGTTGTGCATTGGCAAGTGTTGTACAAAATAGACTAAATAGCGTAAAGAGTGAAAGAAAAAATCTCACGTGTTCACCTGCATGACCATCCTGTGGTGTGAAATGCTAAAAATAGTTGCATGCTATGCCTTTTTTTTCATGATGGCTAGTGACTTTTGTAGACAAATGCGACAACCGCTCATGAGGTCGTAAAAAAATGTTAAGCTAACTGAAATTGACTGACTTGATATCCTGAAAATATGTTGCATTACCAAATTGAATTTGATGATTATCGCCAACACCTAATCCATGTCACCATGCGTTTTTTGGCCAATCCAAATCAGGAACTTTGGCTACCCACATGGATTCCAGGAAGTTATCTGATTCGTGAATTTGCAAAGCATATTGAATCGGTCAAAGCTTATGATGAAGCCGGGCGATTACTGTCAATAAGGAAAGATCAAAAAAATAGATGGCAATTATTCAATACTGATCATGAACTGATTACAGTTGAATATGATGTTTATGCTTATGATTTATCTGTTCGCGGTGCCTATGTCGATCAGACGCGTTTATATGTCAATCCTGCTTGTGTGTGTCTAGGACTACAAGATCAAGAACAATCGGCCTGTGAAGTCGAATTGTTTTTACCCGATGAACTTAAACATTTCCAGCTTGCGACGGGTTTAACATCAAAAAGTCTGGTGAAAGGGCGTTTTACTTTAAAAGCGGACAATTATGATCAACTCATTGATAGTCCATTTGAGCTGGCAGAGCAAACCCGTTTTAGCTTTGAGTCAAAGGCGATTCCACACGAATTTGTGGTTTCTGGTCAGCATCAAATGAATGTTGAACGTTTAAAGGCAGACTTAAACAAAATTTGTGAAACTGAAATTGCAATTTTTGGTTCAGCACCATTTAAAAATTATACTTTTATGACTATGGCGACGGGCAATAGTTATGGCGGACTTGAACACTGTAATAGTACTAGCCTGATTATACCGCGTAATGATTTGCCTAAAGTCAGTGAACCTGAAGAGCCATCGGAAGACTATCAGCGCTTTTTGGGTTTATGCAGTCATGAATATTTTCATTCCTGGTTAGTCAAATTTATACGCCCTGAAAATTTTGTCCAGTACAATTTACATCAAGAATCATATACTTCTTTGCTGTGGATTTTTGAGGGTTTTACTTCGTATTATGATGATCTGATTTTGCTGCGTAGTGGAGTGATTTCACAAGCATCCTATCTAAAATTACTCAAAGCACAATTTGATCGTTATCTACAAAATCCGGGACGTTTTATTCAGTCAGTAGCCGAATCAAGTTTTGACGCATGGATCAAGTTTTATCGTCAAGATGAAAATTCAAATAATGCAGGCACCAGTTATTACAATAAAGGCGCATTGGTCGCTTTATGTCTTGATCTTGGGTTACGCACTTATGATTCTAGTCTTGATGCATTATTGCGTCGTTTATATGAAAATACGCAAAAAGGTGTTCAGGTTAATGAACGAACCATCTTTGATTTGTGTAAAGAGTTGACAGGCCAGGACTGGACCGAACGCTTGAGCTTCTTGATCAATACTACGGAAGAACTGCCGCTCAATGAATTACTGCCATCGTTTGGATTAAGCTATCAATTTAAACATGATAAAGCGTTGCCATTTGGCTTAAAGCTGTTAGATAAACCTGAAGGTGTGCTGATTCAGCAAGCCAATCGTGCTGGAGAAGGCGCAAAAGCTGGTTTATCTGCCAATGATGTGATTATCGCGATTGATGGATTAAAAGCGTCTGAAAAGTTATTAGCACAATATGCAAAGCAGCAAGGACAGTTCACTGTACATGCGTTTCGCCGTGACGAGTTAATTCAGTTTGCTGTAGTGGGTGGCGAAATTCCGTTACAGACAGTCGAGTTTAATATTGAAGACCAAGCCAAACTGGATTTATGGCTTAAATAAATGAGGGGCTGTGTAGGACGAGCTTATACAGTCTTTTATGTTCCAGTCTAAAATAAATGAAGAGAATTTAATTTAATGCGCGGTTTATATTTAATTACCAATGACGATCCCATCGAGCTTTTATTAGAAAAATTGGAAGTCGCATTGGCAACGGGACATATAGCAATTTTGCAATATCGTCGTAAAAAAGTAACTCCACTAAATCAGCCTGTCGAAGTCGATGCGATTAAATGGCTTTGCGAAAAATATCAAGTTCCTTTTATTATTAATGATGATCTAATTTTAGCGGCTCAGTTTAAGTTAGGTGTACATTTGGGTCAGTCAGATGGTGAAATTACCGATGCGAAAGCTCGACTCGCATCTAATGCTATTATTGGTCGAACCTGTGCCAACTCAATTGAACTAGCGGAACAGGCTATTATTGACGGTGCAACCTATGTGGCTTTTGGTGCAATTTATGCGACCAATACTAAACCAGAGGCAGGAAATATCGGTTTAGAAACGCTAAAACAGGCACGTTCAAAAATTGGTGTACCGATCTGTGCGATCGGCGGTCTGATAGTTGAAAATTCCAGAGAAGTGATTGAAAACGGAGCTGACCTGTGTGCCGTGATTAGTGATATATTAGGCCGTTCGGTTCAAGAAATTCCTGCGCGCGTAAATGCGTGGGCTGCGTTATTTGCAGAAGATTTATCTAAAAAATAATGTTCTGCATTCTGATTTAATACAAAGTTACAAATATCGAGAGTATTCATGAGTTTATCTCCAAAACAAGTGCAATTATTTGAGCAAGCCAGTAAGCATATTCCTGGTGGTGTCAATTCTCCTGTTCGCGCATTTAATGGTGTGGGTGGAACTCCGGTATTTATTAAAAAAGCCAACGGCGCATATCTTTGGGATGAAGATGATCAGCGCTATATCGATTATGTGGGTTCATGGGGCCCTATGATTTTGGGGCATGCACATCCTGATATTATTCAGGCGGTACAAAAGGCAGCAGAAGATGGTTTGAGCTTTGGTGCGCCAACCGTGCATGAAACCACTTTGGCCGATATTATTTGCGAAATTATGCCATCTATCGAATTGGTACGTATGACCAATTCGGGTACTGAAGCGACTATGACTGCGATTCGTTTAGCACGTGGCTATACGGGTCGCGATAAAATCGTGAAGTTTGAAGGCTGTTATCATGGACATTCAGATTCACTTTTAGTAAAAGCTGGTTCGGGTCTATTAACTAAAGGTGAAGGGGAACCTACTTCTAAAGGTGTACCAGCGGATTTTGCTAAACATACTTTAACACTTCCTTATAACGATATTGCTGCCTTAAAAGAATGCTTTACAAAATTCGGCCATGAAATTGCAGGGGTTATTGTCGAACCTGTAGCAGGTAATATGAATTTAGTGAAGCCGGTTGAGGGTTTCTTGCAAGCCATCCGTAATATTTGTGACGAGTACGGTTCAGTCTTTATCATTGATGAAGTGATGACTGGCTTTCGAGTTGCATTGGGCGGGGCGCAATCTTATTACAACGTCAAGCCAGATTTGACCACACTTGGTAAAATTATTGGTGCTGGCTTACCTGTTGGTGCATTTGGTGGTAAGCGTGAAATTATGGAATGCATTGCGCCATTAGGTGGCGTATATCAAGCAGGAACTTTATCGGGCAATCCTTTGGCAATGCGCGCAGGGATTGAAATGTTCAAGCATTTGCGTCAGCCTGATTTTTATGAAAATCTAAATGTTAAACTTGAAAAGTTACTTACTGGTTTACAAGCTGCAGCGGATGAAGCGGGCATTCCTTTCAAAACCCAACAGGCAGGTGCCATGTTCGGTCTGTATTTCACTCATCAAGAAGACATTACCAGTTTTGATTCAATGCTTGCCTGTGATACCGACGCTTTTAAAAGGTTCTTTCATGGTATGTTAGATCGTGGTGTGAACTTTGCGCCTTCAGCATTTGAAGCTGGATTCATCTCAGCAGCGCATAGTGATGCAGACATTGAATCTACGATTCAGGCTGCCAAAGAAACATTTCAATCAATGAAAGCATAATATTGAAAGAAAGCCCAGTATTGGGCTTTTTTACTGGAGCAAACTGAATGAAAACCAAACATTATCTAACGTTGGCAGATGCAGAAATTTTAATGAATCGTGCCGTTGAACTGTCCGCCCAACGCGGTTTTAATATGAGTATTTCTATCGTTGATGAGTCAGGTGCTTTACTGATTATGAAACGTATGGACGGCGCAACTCCATTAACAGCGAATTTAAGTCTGGAAAAAGCCAAATGTTCAGCCATGAGTCGTCGGCCATCTAAATTTTATGAAGATATTATTCGTAATGGTCAAATGGGTTTTTTAACGCTGGAAAGTGTAACAGGTATGCTCGAAGGCGGAGAACCTATTATTTATGAAGGACAATTGATCGGGGCGATTGGTATTTCAGGAGCAGAAGCTTTTGAAGATGCTGATATTGCTCAGACAACAATCCACGATTTCTTTCAGCAAATTTTATAAATACTGAATAGAACTCTCTTTATCTTTTATGAAATTGTTTCTTGATCAGAGATCTAGCTAAAATTTAATGAAAAATTCTGTTTTTGCATTGTATTTCTGGCTCAAGATTTTTATTATTGCCCGCTGATTTAAAAATCACTTCTGGAATAGAGTTTGAGTAATTTTCTAAGCGATCACCTGATTTATCGTGATGATGATTTTATTGTCATTCACAAACCAGCAGGCATACTCAGTGTTCCGGGAAAAGGAGATTTAAATGATAGTGTCTTAACGCGACTGATTGCAGAGGAATCTCGTACCTTACTGATTCATCGGCTGGATCGGGATACGTCGGGAATTTTGGTTTTTGCTTTATCAAAAGCAGCGCAAACACATATTTCCAAACAGTTTCAGGCACGTCAGACGGATAAAATCTATCAGGCGGTTGTCGCAGGCAATTTAACGGGTGAGGGTACGGTTGATATTCCAGTGGTATATGATCCGGAACGCCCCCCTTTACATATTGTTGACCCTACACACCATAAACCCGCATTAACATACTGGAAGGTGATTGAAAACCTTGAATGGAACGGACAACCTGTAACTCGAGTGCAGTTGACACCTATTACGGGACGTTCACATCAGTTACGTGTACATATGCAATATTTAGGACATCCTATTGTTGGGGATACTTTATATGCAGATGAAAAATATCAGCAACTTACACCTCGTTTGTGTTTACATGCAATGAGTTTAAGTTTTCAACATCCTAAAACGGGAGAGCATTTGACATTTGATTGTCCTGTTCCGTTTTAAGGTCAAAACTTTTTTTAACAATCGTGAAAAGCTCATTCTTTTTAATGAGCTTTGTGTCAAAATATGTGCTTAAAGACTACACAAAATGACTGACATTAAACTCAATGAACAGCGTAAAATGTGTGGTGCAAATTTGAGATAAAGGTGGAAAAATTGCAGCAGTTTGCTATTGGTCAACGTTGGTTATCAGATACGGAAACTGAACTCGGCTTGGGTGTACTAATTGATGTTGATGAGCGTTCGATCAGCATTTTATTCCCAAAAAGTGATGAAACACGTGTCTATGCACGCAACAATGCACCTTTATCGCGTATTATTTTTAATATTAATGATGAAGTGCAGGATCAAGAAGGCAAGAAATGGCTGGTTGAATCCATTGAAGATCGTCATGGAGTATTGCGTTACAATGTGATACGCACTTTAGAAGGCGGTGAGCAGGAGCGCAAGGCAATCAATGAAACAAGAATTGGCGCACAAATTCAGCTTTCCAAGCCTGTAGATCGTCTGCTTGCAAGTCAGGTCGATTATAAAGAATGGTACGATTTACGTATTGAAGCGTTAATCATGCAAGCACAAATGCAAACTAGTCCTTTGCGTGGTTTAATTGGCGCGCGAGTTGGGCTTATTCCGCATCAACTTTATATTGCACATGAAGTTGGTCAGCGTTTTGCACCACGTGTATTACTTGCAGATGAAGTGGGCTTGGGCAAAACCATTGAAGCGGGATTGATTATTCATCAACAGCTTAAAACAGGTCGTTCAGAACGTATTCTGATTTTAGTCCCAGACTCTTTGCAATATCAATGGATGATTGAAATGCGTCGCCGTTTCAATCTGCATTTTTCACTATTTGATTTGACGCGTACCGCTTCAATTAAAGAACATGATCCTGACTTAAATCCCTTCTCGACTGAACAATGCATTATTGCAAGTGTCGACTTGATGGTTGACCATGAAGACTTGCGTGAACAAGCGCTCGAAGCAGGTTTTGATTTATTGGTGGTGGATGAAGCACACCATTTAATGTGGAGTGAAGAAGAAGGCGGTAATGATCGTTATGATCTGGTTGAAGAATTTGCACAACAAACAGCGGGGGTATTGCTCTTAACAGCGACGCCTGAGCAGTTAGGTGTAGAAAGTCATTTTGCTCGATTGCGTCTGCTTGATCCACAACGTTTTAATCGCTTGGATCGTTTTTTGGATGAAGAAGAAAAATATCAGCAAACCGCTAAAGTTGCTGAAGTGCTCATGTCTAATGAGGCATTAACAGATGAACATATTAATGCTTTAGAGAGTTTGTTGGGTCATCGTATTCAGGACCAACCCGAACAGCGTTATCAGGCAATTCAAGAGCTGTTGGATCGTCATGGTACGGGTCGTATTTTGTTCCGTAATACGCGTGAAGCAATTCAGGGTTTTCCAGGTCGTGATTGTCAGCCAGCACCTTTACCAGCACCCGCAGATTGGTCGATGGATGGCAAGTTACGTGAGCAAATGTGGCCAGAAGAGGGCCAGCTTGATGGCTCGTGGATGGAGACTGATCCGCGTGTTGCCTGGTTAATGGAAGTTCTGAGAAAAGATTTAAAACATAAAAAAGTATTACTTATTGCGCGTAGCGGACCAGTAGTTGAAGCACTGGAAAATGCTTTGCGTTTACATGCGGGCATTCGTACAGCCATGTTCCATGAAGGCATGAGCTTGCTTGAGCGTGATCAGGCTGCGGCATATTTTGCTGAAGATAGCTATGGCGCACAGATTTTATTGTGTTCTGAAATTGGTTCAGAAGGCCGTAATTTCCAGTTCGCCAGTGATTTGATTCTATTCGATTTACCAGCCAATCCAGACGTACTGGAGCAACGTATTGGTCGTCTGGATCGTATCGGTCAGGAAAATCGAATCCAGATTCATGTGCCTTATTTAATTGGAACTGCCCAAGAGCGTATGTTCCGCTGGTACAACGAAGCCTTAAATATTTTTAGTAGTATTTCACCAACGGCTCAAACGCTTCAGGAAAATTTTATTGTTGATCTAAAAGAATGTCTGCTTGCTGACCTTGGTCAGCGCTTTGAAGATTTACTTGAGGAAGTTAATGTTCAGCGTCAGGCCTTAGAAGCAGAATTACAAGCGGGTCGTGACCGTTTGCTAGAATACAATTCTTGTCGTCCGGTGGTGGCTCAAAAAATTGTAGAAGCGCTTGAAGATTATGATGACAATACGATATTGCCTATGTTTATGAAGCGATTTATGTCATCGACCAATATCGACTTTGATGAGCAGAGTAATGGTACGGTTATTATCAAGCCAACGGACCAAATGCAAGTGCAGGGTTTAACGCTTGATGAAGAAGGAATGACTGCTACGTTCTATCGCGATCAGGCACAGATTCGCGAAGATGCACAATACCTGACATTGGAACATCCATTTGTTGAAAGCGTGATGGAAATGATCAACACCCAAGCTTTTGGTAGTACCAATGTTGCGGTGTTGAAGTCGAATGCACTTAAACAAGGTTCAGTGCTCATTGAAGTCTGGTTTAAAGTGGATGTAGTTGCACCAAAAGCTTTAAATCTTCCATCAAGCTTACCAAAACAATTAATTCGGGTATTATTGAGTGAGACTGGTCAGGATTTGTCTGAAAAAATTGATCCATCAATTTTAAAACCTTATTTGCATCATCTTGATGGTAATAGCTGTCGTCAGGTGGTTAAAGCGCGCCGTGAAGTAATCGAACAACGCTACACACAGGCGCTAGAGATTGCAAAAACATCTTTACCGACATTGATTGAACAGGCTAAACAGCATTATGGTCAAAAATGGCAATATGAGATTGAGCGTTTAAGTTATTTAAAACAATTCAATCCGAGCATTCGTCCAGATGAAATTGAACGTTTGCAAAAATTACAGAAAGAAGGTTTAAGCCTTCTTGATGGATTATCTGTAACGCCTGAAGCGATTCAAGTAATGGTCGTGGTAAAACCATAAATTTTTTGATTAATAAAAATGCAAAAAGGAGGAATGTATTCCTCCTTTTTATTGCTTAAAATATTTATTAGTTAAAACACTGATTAAGCAGTTTTGTCCTGATCAATATTAGCTTCAAGGAACCATAAATATTGATCCAGATCTTCTAAAGCCGCATGAATAATATCTTCAGAAATCGGATCTTCAATTTCCTCAATCGTATCTCGTAAATGATTAGCCACAATCGCATAACGATCAGCAAGCTCTTTTAAATGATCCTGCACATCATGAATTTCAACAGGATACGCTTTAAGATGCGAGGTATTTGTAACTGCTTGGGTTGTACCTAGAGCTGTACCACCAATTTGTACTGCACGTTCAGCCACGTTATCCAAATGTGTGATAAGTGATGTTCTAAAAGTATCCAGCATTTCGTGTACAGCAATAAAGTTGCTACCACGCATATTCCAATGCGCTTGTTTGGTCAATAATGAAAGATCAATCAGATTAGCTAAAATCTGATTTAAAATTTGAACAGTCGCTTCTTTCACTGACGCATCTAAATTATTTCGTGTATATACTTTTAATACTTTTGAAGTTGATTTACTCATGATAACCCCGTATTGAGATAGCGTTATTTACCTATTAGCTTTAGGTAACTTAATGTTGTGTTTTTAAGCTATCACACTATCTAATTGAGAATTGTTTTTATTTTTCAAGTTTTGTATCAGAAGTTTTTGTTTGGCTTTTATTTGTAAAGTCAAATGATTAGCGTATTTTTGATTCATCCAGATGACGCGCACCTTCTAAAATCATGCGAATCATGATCATCGTTTGTTCAGCAACTGCTTCTCGTTCTTCATACGGCAAATCAATAACTTTTGCCCCCATATTAAAGACCAATTGAGTAATTGCTTTAGCTACCAAATCGGGATGAAACAATTTACTACGATTCAAACGTTCCAGCCGAATTAAATCTTCTTGTAACTCTTGTTGAAAGAAAATTAGTTGGCGTTCGACAGCCTCTTTATAAGATTTAGACCCTGTAAAGCCTTCACGTAACAATAAACTTAAATTGCCTTCATCAGTATCTAACTGCTGAATAAAGACTTCAACAGAACTGCGGATAATACTGTTTTGTTTAGAGGCTTGTAACCGAGATTCACGAATAATTTGACGTAATACAATCCCTGAACGATCAATCAAAGCAATTGCCAGTTCATCGATATCCTTAAAATGACGATAAAAACTATTAGGGGCAATGCCTGCTTCACGTGCAACTTCGCGTAAACTTAAAGAGGCTATACTTTTTTCTGATCCAATCAGATTTAACGCGGCTTCAAATAATTCCTCTTTAGTAATCGTTGCTTTGCGTCCTACAGTACGGCTAGGAGCTTTCTCATTAAATTCAGACATATCCGCATGAGAAGCAAGGGTTGAAGAAAAAGAAGAAGCAGTCATATTTTTCAATACATTGTAAGTATTCAATCATTATAACCACAGTCTAGTCAGTTGTGAAATGTAAATAAAAGTACACGTGTATATACAAGTTTATATACATGTGTATAATAATTGGAAAGCAACCTAGAGTGGCATTCCTATGCAAGCAATCCCTAAGAGTCCATCACTCTTTCGTACATTGACACAATCAGTGTTTGATCCGCATGCAGCTGATTTTTGGCTACAAAAAGTTAATCCAATTTGGTCAACCTCTCGTGCCTTGGCACAAATCATAGAAAAAAAACAAGTTGCAAAAGATACGATCAGTTTAACTTTGCAAACGAATCGTCATGTGAAAGTCGGACAGGCAGGGCAGCATCATCCTGTTAAAGTAAAAATAAACGGTCGATTATATGAACGTAGTTATAGTTTAACTGAACGTGAAGGCCATCTTATTTTGACAGTGAAGAAAATTGCAGATGGTAAAGTGAGTACATGGCTACATGAGCAAAGTCAAATTGGTGACCTTGTGGAAATTGGGCAGCCATTTGGTGATATGCAACTTAGCAACCAACCGAATATTATTTTATTGGCGGCGGGTAGTGGGATTACCCCCATGTATAGCCTGATCGAACAACTAAAATGCAATCAGCAATTGACGCAATCGCATGTCAAACTTTTATATTGGGTTAAACATCGTGACGAAGCGGCTTTTGCCTCAGAATTTGAACAACTTACAGTTCAATATCCTCAGTTTGACTTAAAAATCTTTACGACTCAGGATACACAACATGACGATCGTTTAAATGTAACGCATTTGGCTGCAATCGAAAATCTGGAAAAAACAACTGTCTATGCGTGTGGGCCATCAGGGTTTGTACAAACAGCGGAAGAATTATTTGGTCACGCGCAAGTGTTTATGAGTGAAGCATTTAGTTTGACTCGAATCGCCGATAATGACACAGGTTTTATTAATGTAACTTTGAGCCGTTCTAATAAGACCATCGCAATCCCTAAGGGTCAGTCAATTCTGGCAGGACTTGAACAGGCCAATGTGAAACCTACTTACGGCTGTCGCATGGGCGTTTGTCATAAATGTGTCTGCCAAAAAACAGAAGGCACTACCAAAGATTTACTTAATGCCAGTGAAAATAGCGAACCGAAAAATTTCATTAAAATCTGTGTTAGTTCGGCCAAGTCTGATCTTGTGATCGACCTTTAAAGAGAAAACTCCCATGAATATGCCTGTAAAAATTGAATATTTTAAAAATCCCAAAAATAGAGAATTGACTCAAGCTGAACTCGATCAATTTGCTAAAGAGCTCGATCAAATCAAACAGGATGTACTTGATGATATCGGCGAAAAAGATGCCGCATATATACGCCGTGTTTATAGTGCAATTCGTTATACGAGTTTTCTAGGCCGCGCTTGTTTATTTGCAGGTTGGTTTCCACCAGCTTGGGTTTTGGGAACGGGTTTGTTAGGTGTTTCTAAAATTCTGGAAAATATGGAAATGGGTCACAATGTGATGCATGGACAATACGATTGGATGAACGATCCAAAATTCAATGGACAAACTTATGAATGGGATACCGTAGGAACAGCAGATAACTGGCGTCAAACGCATAACTTTAAACATCATACTTATACCAATATTAAAGGTATGGATGATGACATTGGCTATGGACTGTTACGTTTATTCCCAGAACAACGCTGGAAACCTGGCTTCTTGTTGCAACCCATATATAGCATTCCATTTTGTTTACTATTCCAATGGGGGGTAGCTATTCAGAATCTTGAAATTGGTAAGTTGATCTATAAACGTAAAACATGGAAACAGTTTATGGGAGATTGGAAGCCTGCCCAGAAAAAAATGGGTAAACTTTTGTTCAAGGATTATGTATTTTTCCCATTGATTGCTGGTCCTGCGGCTTTGCCTGTATTTACAGGAAATCTTGTGGCAAATGGCATGCGTAATATTTGGACATTTAGTATCATTTTCTGTGGTCACTTTACTAAAGACGTTGAAGTTTTTCCTAAAGCAGTTTTGCAAAATGAAAGCCGTGGACATTGGTACATGCGTCAAATTCGTGGTTCTTCAAATTTGACAGGTTCTGAAGTTTTCCATATTTTAACCGGACATTTGAGCCACCAAATAGAACATCATTTATTCCCAGACGTACCCGCACGACGCTATCGTAAAATGGCTCCAAAAGTTGAAGCAGTATGTAAAAAATATGGGATTAACTATAATAATGCCAGTTTATTTAAACAATATGGACAGGTGTTAGGGCGTATTGTGAAATATGCATTTCCATTTAAAAAGTAAATATAACAACGAGAATGCAGCCTAATGAAAATTTGGCTGCATTTTTGAACTATTGAAATACAGCTATCATTTTATGTAGTGATCAAAACCAGAATAAAATAGCTTGAGATGGGTTGGGCTTTATATCTAATTTAAATACACTGTGGTTAGTAATAATAGACAATATCTGAAAACAAGAAGGCTAAATAACAAAAAAATAAAAATAAGGCATTATTTTTTATGAATTTAAATCATTTTAATTTTAAATGGGTAAAGACGTTTGTTGCGATTGTAAAGAGTCCTGCTCATTGCCAGCTTACTTTTCTAAAATAATAATCACGTTAGAATAAAACATCAAAATAAAGCCTGATTTAAGATGTCAAACTTCTCTCAAAATATCGCACTTGCTTTACAACCAATTTTAAAGACTCAAATAATTCCATTTCTTGCATATTTAGGATTATGCGCCGCCTATTTACAAGGTGGTTTTAATAAACTAAGCGATTTTCCAACTGCAATTGCAGAAATGAATCATTTTGGATTAACACCAGCGCCCTTGTTTGCGACCTTGGTCATTATGCTGGAATTAGCTGCTTCCATCATGATTCTGTTAGGTTTTTTTCGTTGGTTAGGGGCACTGGCATTAGGGGGATTTACGCTCATGGCAACGTTTATTGCGCTGCAGTTTTGGGAGTTACCTCTTGGACAGCAACGCTTTATGGCTGCTAATTCATTCTTTGAGCATTTAGGTTTAGTCGGCGGCTTTTTATTAGTCGCATGGTTGGATTTAAAATCGAAATTGGATTGACTAATAAAATAAACAGCCACTCACTCTACCGAGAGCTACTCTCTTAATGTCAATCCCATTCCGACAGTTCTACTTAAATTGAATGGCACCATTTGCATTCACGGTAATTTTAGACTCACCTGCGGCAACATCTTGTGCAGGAGCTGCTTCCG
Organism: Acinetobacter sp. S40; assembly: GCF_016624705.1. Taxonomy (NCBI): domain Bacteria; kingdom Pseudomonadati; phylum Pseudomonadota; class Gammaproteobacteria; order Moraxellales; family Moraxellaceae; genus Acinetobacter; species Acinetobacter sp. S40. Next base: position 279,870 of record NZ_JACVTU010000002.1, on the reverse strand, counting down.
CCGTAGCAAATTTTGCCATGCTGGCGCGCATCATGACGGGCTGTGGGAAATAATTATTGGTGTTCAAATTTAAGTTGACGAGATTATAGCTACTTTTATTCCATGCCTGCGTAATCACTTGAGCCCGCTGTTGAAAGTTCTTTGAAGCTTCAACCATGAGTTCATTTTCAACTTTTTTACGCTGTTCATCAGAGACTGTAAAATTAATCGATTGGGTCTGGAAGTTTTGTTGTAATTCGCTAATCAATTGGCTAGCAGCTTTAAAGTCTTTACTTTCAAGACGAATTTCAGCGCGGCCACGCCATTCCTTCAATTTTCGGCTGTCATTGTCGTAAACTGGATAAGTGCTTTGAGCGCCTGTTTCAACTTTTACTTGTGGGTATTTACGTGATAAAGACATTGCTTCATTCATGAGTTGATTAATTTGTGTTGCAAGTGCAGCGGGCTGTTTGTTGCTCTTTTCAATATAAAGTGTGGCATGCATTTCATCATTAGAGACCTGACGTGAGGCTTCAGCTTGTACATTAACGACATTATAATTAAGGGATTCGTTTTCTGCTGCAAATACGGCAGGGCTGATGGTGGCTGAAAGTAATAAACTGCTTAATATTAAATGACGCATAAAAGTTTCCTTGGAATTTAAAATAAAAACTTGTTTTTATCTCAATCTATCTTAATGATGAGTGATGTAGAACTTAAAAATCTTTTGTGGAGAGTTTGTAAGAGTTTAGATGCAATTAGAATCTAAATATTGACATCTAAAACATTAAAAATCAGCCGGTTAATATTTTTATATAGAAAAATAAATGATAAATTTAAGGAAAGAAAAAAAATGAATAAAAAAAGCGTATTTTCTTTCGCTTGTCACATAGTATGATTATAAATTGTTCAAGGAGTTAGGCATTTATTTTTTTTAATCTGGTTGAGTAAAATTATAGATCAAAAGGTCTTTATTTTTATACAAAAAAGGGTATCATCGCCCTCCTAGTGATAAGAAAGCAAATGTTGCCTAACTAGAATCCTACAAGCACCGAGTCAAAGGACCGCAAGTCACCAGACTTATTTCTTTCAACCCATATCAGAGATGGTAATTCGATATGAGCGTTAATTCCGTAAATCCTGCCACCCATTCAACTAACGAATACTACTTGACTCGCCAAAGTCAGATGGAATCGAATGTTCGTAGTTATCCGCGTAAATTACCGTTAGCTATTGCCAAAGCGCAAGGCTGCTGGGTTACAGACGTTGAAGGTACACAATATCTCGACTGTTTAGCGGGGGCGGGGACACTGGCTTTAGGCCACAATCATCCTGCGGTGATTCAAAGTATTCAGGACACGTTAGCAAGCGGTCTACCTTTGCATACTTTAGATTTAACAACTCCTTTGAAAGATGCATTTACTGAAGCATTATTATCTTACTTGCCAGGTGGTCAGGAAGAGTATTGCTTGCAGTTCTGTGGTCCATCTGGTGCAGATGCGACCGAGGCTGCGATTAAACTTGCCAAAACTTATACTGGGCGCAGTTCAGTCATTAGTTTTTCAGGCGGTTATCATGGTATGACGCATGGTTCTCTTGCAATGACAGGTAACCTTAGCGCTAAAAATGCTGTGAATAATTTAATGCCAGGCGTACAGTTTATGCCATATCCGCATGAGTACCGTTGTCCATTAGGGCTTGGCGGTGAAGCAGGTGTTGATGCATTAACTTATTATTTTGAAAATTTAATTGAAGATGTTGAAAGCGGTGTCACTAAACCTGCTGCTGTAATTCTTGAAGCGATTCAAGGTGAAGGTGGAGTCGTGACTGCACCAGTAAAATGGTTGCAAAAAATCCGTGAAGTGACTGAAAAGCACAACATTGTTTTAATTCTCGACGAAGTGCAGGCTGGCTTTGCACGTTCAGGCAAAATGTTTGCATTTGAACACGCAGGGATTGAACCTGACGTGGTAGTCATGTCAAAAGCTGTAGGTGGGGGTTTACCACTTGCTGTGCTTGGTATTAAACGCAAATTTGATGCTTGGCAACCTGCTGGTCATACTGGTACGTTCCGTGGTAACCAATTGGCAATGGGTACAGGTTTAGTGGTTTTAAATACCATTAAAGAACAAAATCTGGCTCAAAATGCGCAGGAGCGTGGTGATTATCTACAAGCTGAGTTGAAAAAACTGGCTCAAGAATTTCCATGTATCGGTAACGTACGTGGTCGTGGTCTTATGATCGGTGTCGAGATTGTAGATGAACGTAAACCTGTAGATCGTATTGGTTCACGTCCTGCCGATGCTCAATTGGCGGCTGCTATTCAAACTGCTTGTTTCAACAATAAACTATTGCTTGAAAAAGGTGGTCGTAACGGTACAGTGATCCGTCTCCTTTGCCCACTTATCATTAGTCATGATGAATGTGTCGAAGTGATTGCACGCTTCAAGAAAGCAATGGGTGAAGCACTTAAAGCAGTTCGGGGCTAATACACATGGTTGATTTTGCAGAACATCGTAAAGCTTTACTCTGCAATGATGCTGCATCCATTACTGACTACCAGTCAGCAATGGATGAGGCGGTAAAAGCCGTCGCTGCATGGTTGCAAAATGACAAAATGTATACGGGTGGCAGCATTAAAGAATTGCGTTCAGCAATTTCTTTTAATCCGTCTAAAGAAGGGATGGGCTTACACCAGTCTTTGAGCCGAATGGTTGAGTTATTTCTCAATAAAAGCTTAAAGGTGCATCATCCTTATTCACTTGCGCATTTGCATTGTCCAACAATGGTGACCAGCCAGATCGCAGAAGTGTTGATTAATGCAACTAACCAGTCGATGGATTCATGGGATCAAAGTCCTGCGGGTTCGTTAATGGAAGTGCAATTGATTGACTGGTTACGTCAAAAAGTTGGCTATGGATCAGGTCAGGCGGGTGTATTTACCTCAGGGGGTACACAGTCTAATTTGATGGGTGTTCTTCTGGCACGTGATTGCTGTATCTCCAAAAACTGGAAAGATGAAAACGGTCAGCCTTGGTCTGTTCAGCGTGATGGTATCCCCTCAGATGCTATGAAAAACGTCAAAGTAATTTGTTCTGAAAATGCACATTTCTCTGTGCAAAAGAACATGGCGATGATGGGGATGGGTTTTCAGTCAGTTGTGACCGTTCCTGTGAATGAAAATGCACAAATGGATGTCAATGCGCTTGAAAAAACGATGGCACATTTGCAAGCTGAAGGCAAAATTGTTGCATGTGTGGTGGCAACCGCAGGTACGACTGATGCTGGTGCGATTGATCCACTCAAAAAAATCCGTGAAATCACCAATAAATATGGTGCATGGATGCATATTGATGCAGCTTGGGGTGGAGCATTGATTTTATCTAATGTCCATCGTGATATGTTGGATGGTATAGAATTATCAGATTCGATCACATTGGACTTCCATAAGCATTATTTCCAAAGCATTAGCTGTGGTGCTTTCTTATTGAAAGATGAGGCGAATTATCGCTTTATGCATTATGAAGCAGAATATTTGAATTCTGCCTATGATGAAGAACACGGTGTACCAAATCTCGTCTCTAAATCATTGCAAACTACACGTCGTTTTGATGCCTTAAAGCTCTGGATGACTGTGGAAGCATTGGGTGAGGAGCTTTATGGTTCCATGATTGATCACGGCGTGACGCTAACTCGTGAAGTTGCTGATTATATTAAAGCAACGGATGAGCTTGAGCTTCTAGTGGAACCACAGTTCGCTTCGGTCTTGTTCCGTGTTGTACCCAAAGATTACCCTGCTGAATTTATTGATAGTCTAAATCAAAACGTAGCAGATGAATTATTTGCGCGTGGAGATGCCAATATTGGTGTAACCAAAGTTGGTGCAGTGCAGTCTTTAAAAATGACCACGCTTAGTCCTGTAGCAACATTGGAAAATGTGAAGAACTTGTTGGCAATGGTTCTTGCTGAAAGTGATCGAATTAAAGATGAAATCGTGGCTGGAACATATACTCCAGCGATTGACTAGATATTCGTAGTATAAAAGGTCACTTCGGTGGCCTTTTTTATGACAATACAATGAAATATTACATTTTAAATGATAAATAAAAATACAAAGCCTGTATTGAAAATTGAAGTTACATATTGAAATTAAAAGAATTTTATAAAAATCAAAGTTTAGGCATGAATTATCATAAAAGCGTCATCAAGATGTCACTGAATTGTCACATTTTAAAATCAAAATGCTGTTATCCAAAGTACAAACACTGATTGATAAAGTGCTGTACGCACATTACGCTAAATAAAGAGAGAAGAGCATGCGCTTAAATCCACGTCAACTTGCCATTGCACTTGCAGTTTCTGGGGCCGCTGTAGCGACAACTGCGAATGCAGCCCGTGATACGATTCAGATCGCTGGTTCATCAACTGTTTTGCCTTATGCAAGTATTGTTGCAGAAGAGTTTGGTAATACTTTCCCGCAGTTTAAAACACCTGTAGTGGGTTCTGGTGGTACATCGGGCGGTTTAAAACAGTTTTGTCAGGGTGTTGGCGATAACACGATTGATATTGCAAACGCATCACGTAAAATTAAAGATACAGAATTAGCCGCTTGTAAAAAAGCTGGTGTAAATCAAGTACAAGAAATCAAAATCGGTTATGACGGTATTGTATTTGCTTCAAACTCAAGTAAAGCTGCTTATAAATTAAAACCTGCATTTGTTTTTGCTGCACTTGCTGAAAAATTACCATCAAATGGTCAGCTTGTACCAAACCCATATACACGTTGGAACCAGATTGATAAATCACTTCCAAACGAACCGATTACTTTAGTTGTTCCTGCATCTAACCATGGTACACGTGAAGTATTCCAAGAAAAAATGGTTGAAGCTGGCTGTGAAGCTTATGATTACTTCAAAAAATTAGACAAAGAAGAACAGAAAAAAGCATGTTCTGCTTTCCGTAAAGATGGTCGTGTAATTGAAATTGCTGGTGACTATACTGAAACTCTAGCGCGTTTGAAAACTTCTCCAAGTGCTGTAGGTGTATTTGGTTTAGGTTTCTATGATCAAAACCGTGACAAACTTCGTGTAGCCACAGTCAATAATGTAGCACCTTCTGAAAAAACCATTTTGAATGGTAGCTATCCTGTATCTCGTCCTTTATTCTTTTATGTAAAAGGCGAGCATGTGAAATCAATTAAAGGTTTACCTCAATACGTAGAATTTTTCCTGAATAAAAAGACTTCAGGTAAAGGTTCTAAGCTTGAGAAAGCTGGTTTAATTTCAATGTCTGATTCAGAGCGTGCAAAAGTACTGGCAGACTTTAAAGCAGGTAAATCTGTTAAATAATAGATTTAAAATGAGAGCTGATGATGGTGTAACACCTTCATCAGCTTTTTGTCTAGCAAGATGTTTAACTGGGTTTTTTCAAAGAATGAAAATTGAAAAAACGGTGGAGATTACATGAATCTGCTATTGATTGGCGTGCTATTGGCACTCATCGCCATAGCTTATCAAATTGGGTTGAGCAAAAGCCGCAGCCTAGCAGGTAAGGGAAATAACTCTGCATTATTACATTCACGACCGGGCTACTATGGAGCATTGGTTGCGTTATGGTGTGGTATCCCTGCTTTTTTAATTTTGATTGTTTGGAATTTGGTTGAGCCAAATATTTTAAAACATGTCATTTTAGATCAGGTGCCAGCAGCAACTTTGGCGGGTATGGATCAGGCAAGTATTGAAGTATTGATGAATCGTGTAAAAGCGATTGCTTCTGGTTTTGGAGTGACTGACCAACCAGCGCCTTACGAGCTGGCAGCGGCAGCGCAACTGGCTAAAGTTCAGACTATTGGTTCATATGCCAAACTAGCGGTGGTGCTTTGTGCTGCAATTGTGGGTTTGCTGATCGCAAAAAAACGTGTTGCGCAAAGTTTTCGTGCACGTAATAAAGTCGAAAAGATTATTAACATTACTCTTGCACTGTGTTCGGGTGTTGCAATTTTGACGACACTTGGCATTGTGATGTCCATGTTTAGCGAAGCCTTAAGATTCTTTTCTTTTGTGAGTCCAATCGATTTCTTCTTTGGAACCGAGTGGAATCCAGGTTTTAGTACGTCTGGCAGTGCTGAAGGCAGTTATGGTTTATTACCATTACTCTGGGGCACACTTATGGTAAGTGGAATCGCATTGCTAGTCTCAGTGCCAATTGGTTTGATGATTGCGATCTATCTGGCTGAATATGCCTCACCAATGCTACGTTCATGGGCAAAACCAGCTATTGAAATTTTGGCAGGTATTCCAACCATCGTTTATGGCGTATTTGCCCTAATGATTATTGGTCCATTTTTCAAAATGGCAGGTGAAATGGTTGGCATTAATATTAATGCGACTAGTGCACTGACTGCAGGTTTTGTTATGGGAATTATGATTATCCCATTCGTATCCTCTCTTTCAGATGACATTATTACTCAAGTTCCGCGCGCATTACGTGATGGTTCGCTTGGGCTAGGGGCGACCAAATCTGAAACGATTCGTCAAGTGGTGATTCCAGCAGCATTGCCCGGCATTATCGGTGCATTCTTATTGGCGGCATCTCGTGCTATTGGTGAAACCATGATCGTGGTACTGGCAGCGGGGAATAGTCCTTTACTTCATGTCAATCCACTGGAAGCAGTTTCTACAGTCACAGTGACAATTGTCAACCAATTAACGGGTGACACAGATTTTGCAAGTCCTCAGGCATTGGTTGCATTCGCCTTAGGTTTGACGCTGTTTGTGATTACTTTAGGTCTTAACATTGTTGCACTTTATATTGTGCGTAAATATCGCGAGCAATACGAATGAGTACATCAAATACTTCTACACCTTTAGATCAAAATAGTTTTGATCCACGAGTTGCCGCGGAATTGCGCGAGAAACGTAAAAATACTATTCAAAAGTCTTTGGCGAAACGCCATCGTAAAGAAACAACTTTTCGATTATTTGGTTTTTCTGCGGTTGTTATTGGTCTGTTATTTGTTGCCTTATTATTCGGCAGTATTCTGGCAAAAGGTTTACCTGCTTTTTGGCAAACCAGCATGACGGTTCCTGTTTATTTTGATCCCACAGTGATTGATGCGGGGCCTAAACCTGTACAGGCGACAGGAGAAACACCAGCACATTTTCAAGAACGCTATATAGAATGGCAAACAAAAATGGGCATGGTGGATTGGGATGCACTAATCATTAATGGTTTGATTGCTAAAGATCCCGCTTTAGCCTCAAAACGCGATGATTTAAGTAGTTTATATACCAGTTCCGAGTCGTATCGTTTACGTGATATGGTGTTTAAAGATCCTTCACTGATCGGTAAACGTGAAGACCTCAAGTTTCTGGCAGATGCAAATATAGATGTCTGGCTAACAGGTAAAATTGATCGCAGTTTGCCAGATGATCAACAGCAACTGAGTCCAGAAGTCCGTCAATTGGCCGATCAATTAGATAAGAATGGTATCCTTACTCATTCATTCAATACCAATATTTTTACCAATCCAGACTCACGTAGTTCACCAGCGACCAGTGGTTTAGCTGGGGCATTCATGGGCTCACTGTTCATGATGCTGATTGTGATCTTTATCTCGATCCCAATTGGTGTTGCCAGTGCGGTATATCTGGAAGAGTTTGCTAAACAAAATATCATTACCGATGTTATTGAAGTCAATATTAACAATTTGGCTGCGGTTCCATCAATTGTGTTTGGTTTATTGGGGGCTGCGATCTTTATTAACTGGATGCATTTACCACTTTCTGCGCCATTAGTGGGCGGTTTGGTCCTAAGTTTAATGACTTTACCGACAGTGATTATTACCACTCGAGCTGCATTAAAAGCGGTTCCACCGTCGATTCGTCAGGCTGCTTTAGGTTTGGGTGCTTCACGTGTGCAGGTGGTCTTTCATCATGTATTACCATTGGCTTTACCGGGAATTTTAACGGGTGCAATTATTGGTGTAGCTCAGGCTTTAGGTGAAACTGCGCCGTTACTTTTAATTGGTATGAGTGCTTTCGTGGCAAGTATACCGACCAGCCCACTTGATCAATCAACCGCTTTGCCTGTACAGATTTTCTTGTGGCAAGGCAATGAACTACGTAACTTCTTTGAAGGACGTACCGCAGCAGCCATTATTGTATTACTGGCAATGATGATTGGTTTAAATAGCCTCGCAATTTGGTTACGTAAAAAATTCGAAGTGCGTTGGTAATAGAAGGTGAGATGATGAATACTATTGATACAACAAATGCCTTAGAAAAGGATAAAACAGTGACTTCTGATCAAAAGCAATTTACCAGTGCTGAAACTGAACAAAAACGTCAGACTTCATTTGTCTCGCAGTTTGATACTCAAGCGAGTCCGAAAAAAGAAACTAAGCAAAAAGTTAAATTAAGTGCCAATGATGTACATGTCTATTATGGTGACAGTGAAGCCATTAAAGGCATCGACATTAGCATTTATGAAAATGAAGTGATTGCTTTTATTGGGCCTTCTGGTTGTGGTAAATCAACTTTTCTACGCACACTAAATCGCATGAATGATACGATTGATAGCTGTCGTGTAACTGGTAAAGTTTTACTGGATAACCATGATATCTATGATCCGAATCTGGACGTAGTATTGTTACGTGCGCAAGTTGGTATGGTGTTCCAAAAGCCAAATCCATTTCCAAAATCAATTTTTGACAATGTTGCCTATGGTCCGAAACTTCATGGTTTAGCACGTGATAAATATGATCTGGAAGAGATCGTTGAAAATAGTTTACGTAAAGCTGGACTTTGGGAAGAAGTCAAAGACCGTTTGAATCAACCTGGTACAGGTCTATCTGGTGGTCAGCAACAACGCTTATGTATTGCACGTACCATCGCGGTAAGTCCAGAAGTGATTTTGATGGATGAACCATGTTCGGCACTCGATCCAATTGCAACAGCAAAAGTAGAAGAATTAATTTCAGAACTTTCAACCCAGTACACTATTGCGATTGTAACGCACTCTATGCAACAGGCTGCTCGTGTTTCTGACCGTACGGCGTATTTCCATTTAGGCGACTTGATCGAAGTCAACTCAACTGAGAAAGTATTTACTCAGCCCGATCATCAGCTTACAGAAGCTTATATTACTGGTCGTTTTGGCTAATTCTCGGTATGTTTTAAAGCACCTTCGGGTGCTTTTTTATTGAAAAAAATAAGCCATATATCATCTTGTTTTCAAAAGTCATATTGAAATTTAGGTGTTTAGCCCTCATCTTTTGAACATAATCAGGAACTCTAGAGAAAAAACAGCTCATGCTATTTCATTTACCAAAATTGCCCGCTGAAATTCGTGTTAGTCACCTTAATGCACGTGTGAATGAGCAGCGCAAAAAAATTGCACAAACCACGGCGTCGAAATTTGAGCTATTACAATTAACTCAGCAAATAGCAAAAGAAGCTCGTGTTCGTAAAAAAAATAATCAGAAAATCTTTGTGCTTGATTTTAAGGGCGATATTCAGGCATCAGCTGTTGAACAATTACGTGAAGAAATTACATTAATTCTTGCTACTGCTAAAGCCGGAAAAGATCGCGTTGTGGTACGTTTGGAAAGTCCAGGCGGTATGGTACATGGCTACGGTCTGGCAGCAGCACAACTGGTTCGTTTACGCGATGCTGGTTTTCATGTCACGATTATCGTCGATAAAGTTGCTGCGAGCGGCGGCTACATGATGGCCTGCATTGGCAGTGAAATTATTTCTGCACCTTTTGCAATTTTGGGATCAATTGGAGTTGTAGCTCAGGTACCAAACTTTAACCGTTTGCTCAAGCAACATAATGTTGATTTTGAACTGTATACGGCTGGGGAATATAAGCGTACTGTGACGATGTTTGGCGAAAATACGCCTGAAGGTAAAGCCAAATTTGAAGAAGAGTTGCAACAAACCCATGCGCTTTTCAAGCATTTTGTAGAGAAATACCGTCCACAACTGAATGTTGAAAAAGTAGCAACTGGTGAACACTGGTATGGTCAGGATGCACTGGATTTAAATCTGGTCGATAAATTGCAAACTTCTGATGAATATCTTTTGGGTTTATTACCTCAACACGATGTCTATGTTATTACTACACGTAAACGCCCAACGTTGGGTGAAAAATTGGGTCTTCAAGCGGCACAACTTGCAGATAATTTGATTCCCGCAGTCATGAATAAAGTTGTTGAAAGCTTGGTTAATGCAAATAATCATTTGGTTCAGATACGTGATCCTAAGCTTTAATTTGAAAATTTATCGATAAGATCACGAGCAAAATAAAAGCCTACTTCAATTTGAAGTAGGCTTTTATATAGAGTTAACGCTTACATTCTAGATTATCGATAGTATTTTGATCTAAATACTGAATCGTTGGTAGATAATCACCCATAATTGACTTTTCATCACCCCAAGTCACAGTATTTTGAACTGCTTGATTAAAGCCTGGATATGGCAGTAAATTTCTCATAATTAACAACCCAAAGTCTTCATGACCATAATCCTCACCCACTGGACTCTTGAGACCACTGCCGCGTGGAGATAATGCTAAGAACTTATAACCACACTCTTCAGTTGCATTTTTTGGTCGATCTTCAGGCAAAGAAACAATGATTTTATATTTACCTTCAGCATCCAGATTTTTACTTAGATCACCATCGTATAAGCAATAATTGGTCGCTGTAGATGTAATTTCGTTGGTACAAATCGACATGTAGCGAAGATCACCCGCCCCTAGAACGGCTTCGTTATTTTGAGTTGAAGCAATTTTTGGTAATTTACCATTTAATAGCAGTACCTTGCCTATTCTTCGACTAGTGGTAGCGAATACATATTCATTGTCGGGAGTTGCCCAAAAATTGAGTTTACGTTCAGGAGTTAATCCTTCACATTTTTCTATACCAATCTTATAAGCACATTGGGCATTGGCTGTTCCATTACGCGCAGCATACCATGTTGGGGTTAGTTGTGCTGGGAAGCCAGGGTATAATTGTCTAGAAAATGCTTTTTGGACGATGTCCCCTGAAAAAGCATTATAATTTTGGACAGGTTTATCTTTAACATTTAGGAACTGACAGACCTCTTGACCTTTAATTTCCTTTCCTTCTTTAGTGACTACTCTAAAATGTGGAAACTCGACGCCACCTTTATTATCGTAACCTTCATTGGGAACATAAACGCGATACCAAATGACTAAAGAATTATCATTTGTTGGAGGTGCATATAATGTATTTTTCTCAGGCTTTGCGGGTAAATTTCCAATTTTAATTTCTGTTGAATAGCCACGTTCTTTTTCTAAGCGCTTATTGCCAACCACGAATGGGTTGGTAACTCCAGTATTTGGCTGAATCTCCGCATCTAATAGTGAATTGACACGCGTTCCATTTGATTCATAGCTTACCAAAGACATATGGCGAGAATAGGGGAAGTCACCATCGACAAATACTCTTGCACCGTCTGGAATACTAAATTGGCTAGTGTAATAATTTACATTGGTATCAGGATAGGCAAAATTCATTGCATCTTCGCCAGTATGCGATTTACTGGTTACTCCATCATGCCACATACAGTCAGTTAACGCTGGTGGTGGAGTGATTTGTACCACGTCATTATCATCGTCATCGTGACAAGCCGTGAGGAAGCATGTACTTGAAAGTGCTATCACTAAAGTACGATTTAAAATTTTCATATTTTGAATCCATTCTCTATACTTTAATCAGTACCTGAATAATTTTATATATTCTATAAAGGCGCTTATAAATAAAATTAAAATAGTTTGGCTTTTTAATACTGTGAATCTATTTTAAATGTGATTCCTCCTTCAATATAATCAATCAGGTATTTTGATATTAATTTACGATCTTTAATATCTGTAGCCCAATATTGCTCTAGTCCTACATCACTAATGACATTTAAAATAATGTTAAAAGTAAATAAGACTTTTAAATCAATGGCATCTTTACTAGCTTCCGGAAATGCCTGAGACAGAAGTTGAGTTGCCTTTTTTGCAATAGGTGATAATTCTTTTGCAATCATTTTTCGTCCTTCTTCTCCAGTACTAATCATTCGAGAAAAAAACTTGAGATATTGAAGCCCGTTGTCCTGCAATAAAATATCCACCATTGGTCTATACATGGCTTTTACAATGCTGTTAGGTTCAATATGGTCTTCTGAAATTTTATTAAGTTCCTCTAAGCTTTGTTTGGCATAGGGTGTCAATACATAGCTCAATGCTGCTTCTAACAGTCCCCATTTAGATTTAAAGTGATAATACAATGCAGATTTATTTGAAACTCCTGCTAAATCATTGATTTGTTGAACGGAAAGACGAGTTGCATCATTCTGTGAAAAGAGAAGAATGGCCGCTTCCATCAGTTTTAGTTGGGTTTCGCTATGTTGCATTTCTGATTACACTTCAGATCTAAAGTCTGTTGACAACATTAATCTAATTGGATTAATGTTGTCAACAGATCAGAATGACTTGGATTCAAAGCCAAAATTTTAATGATTTTTTTATTTTGATAATCATCACTTAAGTGTTAAAAAATTATTTTTTAATTGTGAGGATGCTTGTCTTAAATATATAGATGTACTTAAATTCAACGGATGAAAAATAAATGCAGATAAAAAATTTTAATTTAAATCATAAATCGTTAGTGATTTCGATTTTATTTTCTATATATGCACCTGTATCTTTCTCCGGCAGTATTCCTGTTGAACAGACTACTCTGAATTATCAGAAAAAATTCACACAAGCCTATGATTTAAATAATACCCAAGAAATAAAAAATGCAATGAAAGGATTTATTGCCAAACCTTCGGGAAAAATTAGTGATGATCAGGGGAATATTGTCTGGGATTTTGACAGTTTTGATTTTGTGCAAGGAAATGCACCAGATACAGTTAACCCAAGTTTATGGAAGCAGGCAATTTTAAATAACCAAATTGGGTTATTTAAAGTCAGTGATGGAATTTGGCAGCTTCGTGGTTTTGATTTAGCCAATATTACATTAATTCAGGGGAAAACAGGCTGGATTGTGGTGGATACGTTGACTTCTAAAGAAACAGCAACTGCAGCTATGCAGTTTGCTCGTCAGTATTTGGGTAATCAGCCAGTATCTGCCATTATATTTACTCATAGTCATGTTGATCATTTTGGTGGAACGCTCGGCGTTTTATCTGAACAAGAGGTTAAATCAAAAAACATTCCTGTGATTGCACCTGTGGGTTTTATGGAAGAAGCAACCAGTGAGAATTTAATGGTTGGCCCTGCAATGGGGCGCCGCGCAAACTATATGTATGGTCGTTCACTTCCTCGAAATGAAATGGGTCTAGTTGATAATGGTTTAGGAAAAGCTGTGTCATTTGGTCATATTGGTATTCTTGAACCAACTGTATTGATCACTCAGCCACGTCAACCGATGACTGTCGATGGGGTTGATTTCATTTTTTATAATGTTCCAAATTCTGAAGCACCAGCAGAATTAACGTTTTATTTACCGCAGCAAAAAGCTTATGGTGGCGCTGAAATCCTCTCACATACTTTACATAATTTGTATACTTTAAGAGGGGCAAAAGTTCGGGATACATTAAAATGGGTGAGCTATCTCGATCAAGCACTTGATCATGCAAAAGACGCAGATGTATTCTTTGCCCAGCATCATTGGCCTGTTTGGGGAAATGATAATATCAAACAATTTATTACTGTACAGCGAGATAGTTACAAATACATCCATGATCAAACTGTACGTATGATTAATGCGGGTATGACTGGAAGTGAAATATCCGACAATATTAAATTACCACCTCAACTCGATCAGTATTTAAATGTGCACGGTTATTATGGAACGGTTAAACATAATGCACGAGCAGTGTATCAATACTACATGGGCTGGTTTGATGCTAACCCAGCAAATCTGGATAATTTACCCGTTAAGCAAGCTGCACAAGGTTATGTGGATTTGGCGGGTGGCGAAGCTAAGATGATTGCAACGGCACAACAAGCATATGATCAAGGTAATTATCGTTGGGGGGCTGAACTGCTAAAACATGTTATATATGCGAATCCAAATAATCAGCAGGCTAAGGACTTGCAGATCAAAACATTTAGTCAATTGGGCTATATGTCAGAAGCATCTACATGGCGAAATTTCTATTTAACAGGCGCTCAGGAACTAAAAAATGGTACTCCAAAAACAGGAGTGACGCCGGTTATATTATTGGATATGTTGCAACATACGCCAGTTGAGCGTTTTTTGGAGTCGATGGCAGCTAGCTTAAATGCAAATCGTGCTGAAAATGTAAATTTGACATTAAATTTAGTTTTCTCTGATTTAAATCAAATATATGAAATTAAAGTCAATAATTCGGTTATGAACTTTAAGGAAGTTAAGCAACCTACAACAGATGCTGCTGTAACTCTCACGCTGACCAAGCCCTTCTTTTTGAATATGATGACAGGGCAGAGTGGCGCACTAGATCTTATGTTTTCCAAAGATACTCAAATACAAGGAAGCCGCATGAGTTTAAGAAAGTTTTTTTCTTTGTTTGATAAAGCAAATGGTATATTTCCCATCGTAACTCGAAACTAATCTTTTAATAGTACGCATTAAAAAAGCGGAATCATTCAAAATGATTCCGCTTCACTTTAATTAATATTATTTAAAGCTTATTAATTAAATCATTGATTTGTTTGGCTTGCTCTGCTGCATTACCTATATATGTTGCAGGCGTAAGTTCAGCAAGACGTGACCGTTCATCAGCTGGAACTTGTGCAAGTTCATCACCATTTACGAAATTCACCATCATGTCACGAGTCATGGCTTGTCCACGAGTCAATGCTTTTAATTTTTCGTATGGTTGTTCAACATTATAACGACGCATCACTGTTTGAATTGGTTCGGCCAGAACTTCTTGAGCTTGATTTAAATCTTCATTTAATCGATTAGCATTCAGTTCAAGTTTACCTACACCTTTTAAACAAGCATCGAAGGCAATCAAGCTTTGAGCGAAACCAACACCCATATTACGCAATACAGTTGAGTCAGTTAAGTCACGTTGCCAACGAGAAATTGGAAGTTTTTCACCTAAGTGAGCCAATACTGCATTAGCAATACCTAAATTTCCTTCAGAGTTTTCAAAATCAATCGGGTTAACTTTATGTGGCATGGTTGAAGAACCCACTTCGCCATCTTTTAATTTTTGTTTGAAATAACCCAAAGAGATATAACCCCAAACATCACGGTTAAAATCAATCAAAATGGTATTATAACGGCGTAATGCATCAAACAATTCAGCCATATAATCATGTGGCTCAATTTGTGTGGTGTATGGGTTAAAAGCTAAACCTAAAGATTCAACAAATGCTTGTGAATGTGCTGCCCAGTCAATTTCAGGATAAGCTGAGAAATGTGCATTGTAATTACCTACAGCACCGTTGATCTTGCCCAGTAATTCTACATTTTCAAACTGCTTGATTTGACGTGCCAAGCGATAGGCAACATTTGCCATCTCTTTACCCAATGTGGTTGGGCTTGCTGTTTGACCATGTGTACGAGATAACATAGGTTGTTCAGCATGTGTGGTAGCTAGAGCTGCAATCGCATTTAAGATTTGCTTCATACTTGCAACTAAAACGTCTCGACCATTTTTAAGCATTAACGCATGAGACAAGTTATTAATGTCTTCTGATGTACAGGCAAAGTGAATAAATTCACCTGCATTTTTAAGTTCATCAATTCCTGCAATTTTTTCTTTCAGAAAATATTCAACTGCTTTTACATCATGATTTGTAGTACGTTCAATTTCTTTAATACGATTCGCATCATTTTCAGAGAAATTGCTGACAATCGCATCTAAAGCGGCATTGGTTTCAGTTGAAAATGGCGCGACTTCAATGATTTCTGGATGGTTAGCAAGCGCTTGTAACCAACGCACTTCAACGGTCACACGAGCATGAATTAAACCAAACTCAGAAAGAAAAGGACGTAAAGCATCACATTTGCTAGCATAACGTCCATCAAGTGGCGAGAGTGCGGTTAACGCGTTCATAAGGATCCCTTAAATTTTGGAATGAATATAAAACGAAACCCGTTATCGTATCAAAGTTCCACCATTTGATACTGTAAACGAGCGAGAGTTTGAATGTCTTGAAGCAATTTACGTTTGCTAAAAATCATATTCCATGAGCTACCCCCCAGTTGGCGCCATAAATGTGCCATTTGCAGTCCGGTAAACAGACAGGCGCGGATACGGTTGGTATGATGACTATCTTTAAATGCTTCGGCATTACCACGAACCATAATGCGCGGATTAATTTGACCTGCTGTTTCGACATAGGTTTGGGCAAGATTGGCAATAATACTTGGATGTAAATAGTTGTTATCAAAAAATGACAGTTGTTTTAGTATTTTTTGCTGCGATTTTTCAATAATTTCAACATATTCTGGATTTTTATAAACTTTCTTTTCAAGTTGCAGTAGCGCCATTGCATAAGTCATGGGCAGCTTGGCATTTGAAAGTTTAGGCAGGCGGGATTTAGGCGCGCTACTAAAAGGCTGGGTAATACTACTTTCCAGCGTTTTTAAGCCCAATGAAATATCTGCAAGCTGATTAAAGAAATCCAATGTTTGCATACTGGAATTCATCGTCGGACGTATATTTAGACAAGCTTTGATTAATTGTTCAAAGTAAAAGTTCCCACTTTCACCGATACTTTGTTGGCCTGTCATTGCAGTCATATGCGTTAGTTGTGCGGCCTGAAAAACGCCCGCAAGAGCTAACGCACGGTTTTGACGTACATTCAGTGCTTGAGGCTGTTGAAAAGGGGTATCAACCATGCCTAAGATTCCTTTAAATATACTTTAAATAAAATCGGGTTTCGGTGCATTCGTGGTTAAGATTACACCACCACCTAAACAAACTTCATCGGCGTAAAATACGACGCTTTGTCCCGGAGTGACCGCACGTTGTGGCTGATCAAATTCAACACGAATACCATTTTCAGTGTTTTCATCACGGTAAATTGTACACGCTTGATCAGGTTGACGATAACGAGTTTTTGCTGTGCATCGGAAACCTGTATTTGGGATTTCCTGTTCACCTGCAACCCAATCAATATTTTCACTCCACAGTTGTGTGCTTTGCATGAGTGGGTGTTCATGTCCCTGACCAATCACAAGTCGATTATTGGCAATATCTTTATGGAGTACAAACCATGCACCTTCAGGTGCATTTTTGAGGCCACCTAAGCCAATACCACCGCGTTGACCCAGCGTATAGTACATTAAGCCGTGGTGTTCACCAACTTCTTTACCATTATCCAGTACAATTTTTCCAGGTTGTGCAGGTAAATATTGTTTAAGAAAATCATTGAAACGACGTTCACCAATAAAACAAATACCTGTCGAATCTTTTTTCTTAGCTGTTGCCAGATCAAGTTGTTCAGCGATTTTCCGAACTTCTGGTTTTTCAATTTCACCGACAGGAAATAAAGTTTTATTAATTTCCCGACCATGTACCGCATGTAGGAAATAGGTTTGATCTTTATTGTTGTCGACACCACGAAGTAGTGGTGCGTATGTTTCGCCTTTAGAGTTTTGTGTACTTGCACCACGACGCGCATAGTGGCCTGTCGCAATAAAATCAGCGCCCAAAGTCATGGCATGATCTAAAAATGCCCGAAATTTAATTTCTTTATTGCACAAAATATCTGGATTTGGAGTACGCCCAGCTGCGTATTCAGCAAGAAAATGTTCAAACACTCGATCCCAATATTCCATGGCAAAGTTTGCTGTATGAAGTTTGATTCCAATTTTGTCGGCGACCTCTTGGGCATCGGCCAGATCTTCAAGCGCTGTACAGTATTCTGTTCCGTCATCTTCTTCCCAGTTTTTCATGAAAAGACCTTCAACCTGATATCCTTGTTGAAGTAAAAGTGCAGCAGAAACTGATGAATCAACTCCACCAGACATTCCGACGATGACGCGTTGTTGCATAGGACTAAGCATCCAGATTTGAATTAAAAGAAGGAGAGTGGTGCTCATAAATAAGCGATAAAGGATAACGTTGTCCGCTTAGTGCATCTTGAATGGCTTTGGTAACTAACGGACTGCGAGCACGTGCTGTTTCCTGTAATTCATTCAGGTTCATCCAGACAGCACGGATAATGCCAGTATCTAAAGTGGCATTTAGATCTGCCTTTATACTGTGGGCTAAAAAGCAAAAACGGTAATAAGTCCGATCTGGAAACATTGGCGGGGTATAGGTATAAATGCCAAGCAAAGCATCAATTTCAACGCGATGACCTGTTTCTTCCAGTGTTTCACGAATAGCTGCTTCGATTAGGGTTTCACCACATTCAACATGACCCGCGGGCTGATTAAATACAGTGTGGGTCACGCCTTCGGTATGTTCTTCTACAAACAGAAAACGACCATCTTTTTCAACAACTGTGGCAACGGTAATATGCGGTGTCCAAGCGGTCATAAAAAGCACCCTGATTTAAAAGCAGTATGATACAAAATTTGAGGCTTTTTGGCTATGACTTAGAGCAAGATTGAGTTTTTATTAACTCAAAAAATGCTGACAATATTCAACTTTCAAAACATGCGATGGTTGAAATTGGATACTATCTTATACTTCGGAAAATGCTACTTAACGTGGCAATAAAAGCAAACATAGCACCTATCCAAAGCATGCTGGCTATGGGGCCATTACTTAAATGAAGGCTAAACGCAACCAGAGTAGCACCCAATGTTTGACCAGAGATTCTTGCAACATTCAGCATGCCACCAGCGACACCACTTCGTGCCAAAGGTGCACTTGAGAGTAGTAGTCGTTGATTTGGCGTTAAAAATAATCCAAAACCTAAACCACACATCATCATGATGATAACAAATGCCCAAATAGGTAATTCACCATTAAAAGAGGCCAGCACAGCGATGCTACTTCCTAGTAACAATAACCCTATATTTCCAAGATGCGCAGCTGAAAAGTGATTAGTCAATAAACCTGCCAACGGCGCGACCAAAGCCCCCATGATCGGCCATGGTGCAATTAAAAAACCGATATATAGGGCTGAAAGACCATATTTAAATAAAATATAGGGTAAGGCGACAAACATTAGTCCTTGAGTCACAAATGCAGAAAATCCTGTGAAGATCGAAAGTGAAAATATTGAATTTTGGAATAGGTCAAATGGAAAAATGGGCTGATTATGTTTAGAGTCCCGAATAAATAGAAAAATAGCACTTATAATGCCTATAAGTAAAAAGAGTAAAACCCATGAAAGAGAGATCGTAACCGCATATTCACCTAGTGCATAAATGATGCAAGAAAACATAATAATAGTGAAAATAGCTGAAACATAATTAAAAGGTGTATTGACGTTATTTTTATGATTAGGTAGAAATAATGAAAAAATTAATGCGCATATTCCGATGGGAATGTTGACCAGAAATAACCAGTGCCAACTCATTTTTGACAAAATAATGGATGCAGCAACGGGGCCTCCTGCTAAACCAAGCGCAATAATAAAAGCATTAATCCCTAGACCAAACCCTAATTCTTTTGGAGTGTAAAGTAATCGAACCAAAGCAATATTTGTTCCGAGAATGCTGGCTGCTCCAAGTCCTTGTAAAGCTCGGGCAAAAATTAATTCATGAATTGAGTGCGCATAACCACAAAGAAATGAAGCAACGATAAAAATGCATAAACCAGATAAAAAGACTTTTTTATAGCCAATTCGATCTGAAAGGACTGTAAGCGGTAACATCAAGGCTGCCATTACAAGTTGATAGCTATTTATTATCCAGATGGACTGGATGAAAGAGCTGTTCAACTCTTTGCCAATATAGGGAAGTGCTGTATTTGTAATCGCAGTATCTAGACTCGCAATAATTACTGCAAGACTTAATCCAGAAATGGCAAGATACTTTAGCCAAAATAGCTGGTAATGATTCATAGATTCCGCAACTTTAATCAACCTTGTTTAAAACTAACATGTGCCTTATATTTGTGAGAATAATCAAAATTGCATAAAACTTTTGCATATTTGCAAAAATAGAAAAGTTTAGGAATTAAAAAAATGGATGCAATTCAATCGTTCATAAATATAGTAGAGACTGGTAGCTTATCTGGTGCAGCAAAGAAAATGGGGATATCAGTGTCTACCATTAGTCGCCAAATTACGACAATGGAGGAAAGGCTGCGATTAAAACTACTCATCCGTTCAACGCGCAAAATTGTTTTAACCGAAGATGGCAATGCATATTATGCTTCGGTAAAAGAAATATTGAATGAATTAAATCAATTAGAAAATCAGCTCAAAGATAAAAACAGGGAACCATCTGGTGACTTGCATATTAGTGCGCCTACATTATGGGGACGCAACCACTTAGTTCCTATTCTTTCTGATTTTATGATGCAATATCCAAAAATAAATTTGACAGTTACCTTATTGGATCGACCTGTAAGCCTTTTAGATGAAGGGATCGATATAGCTATCAGGGTGGGTACATTAGAAGACTCATCCTTATTATGTCGTACATTAGGACATATCCGATGGGTTTTATGTGCATCACCTAGATATCTTGAAAAAAATGGTACACCTTTGCAACCCGATCACCTGATGCAGCATACGTGTTTAATCTATAGTCAAAATAAACATGGAAATGAATGGGAATTTCAAGGGAAAAACTCAAAAAGAAAAATTAAAGTACCAGTCAGAATGAGATCCAATTCGCTAGATGCTGTGGTTACTGCATCTTTAAAAGGAGCTGGAATTGTCATGACACCAAAATGGTTTGTAGATAAGCAAATACAGCAAAAAGAACTCGTGATATTAATGCCTGAATATGAGCTACCTGCGCGGCCAATCTATGCTTTATTTACCCATAACCATTTGATGACAAATAAGGTTCGAGTTTTATTGGATTATTTAATTTTTAGGCTCGAACAAATCTATTTTTAGTGCGTATTTCTTAGTCTCCTCCATATTTTGTACAAGGATATTGATTTTAACACGACTTGAAAGCTGAATTGTTTTTCAGAAGTTTTAAAACAGCTCGAACATACGGCTTAGCTGTTTTTATAATTATCCTTCACTTTCACATAATTCTGTGCTGAATAAGCTAAAAATGCTTTTTCTTTGTCAGTCAGTGGCCGAACTTTCTGTACAGGACTGCCGACATATAAATAACCACTTTCCAGAACTTTTCGTGGAGGTACTAAACTCCCTGCGCCAATCATGACATCATCTTCGATTATGACATCATCCAGAATGACGGTATTGATACCTATTAAAACTCGATTGCCAATAGTACAACCATGTAGGGTAACATGATGGCCAATCGTTACATCATCACCAATAATTAAAGGTGAACCTTCAGGTTTTGTCGTCTGCTTATGCGTAACATGCAGCATGGAATGGTCTTGTACGTTACTATTTTTACCAATTTTAATGCTATTGACATCGCCACGAATCACTGCAAAAGGCCAAACCGAAACATTCTCAGCCAATTGAACATCGCCGACAACCACAGACATCTCATCAATATAACAACTGTCATCAATTTGAGGATATTGATTTAAATAAGGGCGAATGTTTTTGGTCATGACGGGCTTCAAAATCAAATAGGATGAAATTATAAAATAAAAAAGCATTCAGACTATAGCATCTGAATGCTCATTTTACAGCTTCTAAAAATTAGAATAGGTTACTAAAGAACATTTTGATATGGTCAATCATGCGAGCAAAGAAACCTGCTTCTTCTACTGGTTTTAAAGCAACCAGTGGTTTTTCTGCAATAACTTTACCATCAAGGCTTGCAACAAGTTTACCAACCACTTGGCCTTTAGCTAATGGCGCATTCAGCTTAGGCTGTACCACTAATTGGGTTTTGATATTGTCAGCCTGACCTTTAGGCATTGTAACGTTAAAGTTTTCAGCTAAGCCAATTTGAACTTCATCCTCTTTGCCGAACCACACTTTTGCTTTGGCCAAAACCTGATTTGCTGGCTGAACATTGACCGTTTCAAAGTTAGCAAACCCCCAAGCCAATAAAGTACGCGTTTGAGAGGCGCGTTCATTCATGCTCGGTGTTCCGAAGATGACCGAAATCAAACGCATTGGGCCACGTTTGCTGGATGTAGTTAAGCAGTAACCCGCTTCATTGGTGTGGCCAGTTTTTAAGCCATCTACACTTGGGTCAGTATAAAGTAAGGCATTACGGTTACCTTGTTTGATCCCATTAAATGTAAATTCTTTTTCTGAATAAATTGGATAATATTTTGAACTGTCTTTAATAATATGTTGCGCAAGGATAGCCATATCTTTTGCAGAAGAATAATGACCATCAGCAGGCATTCCCGTTGAATTTATAAAGTGTGTATTGACCATGCCAATACGTTTCGCTTCCTGATTCATCATGTGGGCAAAGGTGCCTTCATTACCCGCAATATGTTCAGCCATTGCAACAGAAGCATCGTTACCCGATTGAATGATAATTCCACGCAGCATTTCCAGAACTGTTGCTGTACCATTAAGTGGTACATACATACACGATTCTGTGCTGCTTCCACGACACCATGCTGATTCGTTCATACGAACGCTTTCATTTTCAGTCAAATCGCCCTTTAAAAGTTTCTGCTCAATGATGTAACTAGTCATCATTTTTGTCATTGAGGCAGGGGCGAGATGTTCATTTTCATTCTTCGATGCGAGAATTTGCCCAGTCTCATAATCCATTAATACATAAGCTT
This sequence comes from Acinetobacter sp. S40, assembly GCF_016624705.1. NCBI lineage: Bacteria > Pseudomonadati > Pseudomonadota > Gammaproteobacteria > Moraxellales > Moraxellaceae > Acinetobacter > Acinetobacter sp. S40. The sequence continues at coordinate 257,104 of NZ_JACVTU010000002.1, read as the reverse complement.
TATTATTTAATTCTGGGGGTGCTGATAAAACAGTTGCTGCATATGAAAATGAAGGTAAAAGTATGAGTGCAGCAAGGGCGCTTTTTTGAATCATTCTAGGTGGTTCCGATAACTTGTGTGAAGCAGACGAGCCTAGCATTTTAGGATAAAGCCAAGCCGACTTCTACGGTAAAAGTCGGCTTATTTCATACATATTGTAAATAATAAGTTATTTCGAATAATAATTACGGACATCATCGCAAATTTGACGATTTTCATCATCCGATGCCTTTTTGGCATCTGCACGGGCTTCTTTTAAAGCAGGTTGAAAATCTTTAGATTTTGCGCGTTTTTTTAAAGTTTCAACCGCATTCGGTTCATTATTTAAATAGGCTTTAACCAAATTTTCGTAGGCTTTATTAAACTTTAAATCTTTACCGATCAAACTTGGACAGACTTCAGAAAGTACATAAATTGCAGCAAGTTCCTGTGGTGTCACGCTGTCAGATGTTGGGGTAACTTCAATTTGTTCGGCTTCTGCTTTTTTGTCTTTTGCAAATGCAGTTGTTGCGAAAGCGCTCGTTGCAAGAAAAAAAGACAACCCAGCTATTTTAAACACATTTTTCTTCATAAAAACTCAAACTCAAAATAAGACTTAAGGAATTTGAACCACTTATAGCATAAAAAAGGGTTTAAAATTGTATCTTTGCTGTAGGGCTTATGCAGTTATGTGGTTCTAAATATGAAGAATTTAGAACCCTTAGGAGATTTTCTGGGGCAGATTTATTCTTGAAAACTGAGTACATCTTCACACACAGATTTTTGTTCCTCTGTAGATGTTTCTTTGAGAGTTATATGTGCTTCCGCTAATAAAGATTTGTACTCAGCATCATTTTGTAGAGCTGCAAATGTCATAGATTGGTCAGAATACTCTTTTAAATTTATTTGAATCAATTTTTGAATATTCTGCTCAAATTTAGCTTGCTTGCCAATAAGCGCAGGACAAACTTCACTTAAAACCTGTGTTCCAGCAATATCTTCTTTGACTAAAGCATTACTTTCTACCTGAGTTAGACCTTCAGCTGCTAAAGTTGTTTGACTAAAGGTGATCGCCATTAAACTAATAAGACAAAAGTGAGATGTAAATAACGTTCTCATGATTTCACAAAATTATTGATGAATTAAGTGGCTAAATATATATAATTCAATGAATATTTCAATTGAATAACCTCATCAGTCATTTATCGAGATCGTGTTTTGTGAATATTCTTATTGCCAATGATGATGGTGTATTTGCACCAGGGATTCAGGCACTTGCTCAAGCTTTAAAACCTTTAGGTCGTGTTGTAGTGGTTGCTCCAGAAAGTGAACGAAGTGGTTTCTCCAGTGCTTTAACGCTGGATCGACCTTTACGTCCAATTCCGATTGCACAAGATGTATGGGCGGTTAATGGGACGCCTGCCGATTGCGTTTATCTTTCCATGAATGGGTTGTTTGACTTTGAATTTGATCTGGTTGTAAGTGGGATCAATAGTGGAGCAAATCTTGGGGATGATGTGCTGTATTCGGGTACAGTAGGCGCAGCATTTGAAGGTCGCTTGATGAAACAGCCTGCGATCGCGGTGTCACTAGCGGGTAGTAATGTGCGTTCTTATGAACATGCTGATAATTACGCCGTTGCCGCTAAATGGGTACATGATTTTATTGCAAGAGGGTTGCCAAGTTTGCCGCCCCGTCACATTTTGAATATCAATATTCCTGATGTTGCAAAGCTTCAAGGCGAAAAAGTAACTTATCAGGGGCTTCGTGCACAGTCCAAACCTATTACCAGTCATGTTGATCCGCGTGGTCGCCAAGTGTATTGGATTGGGCTTGCTGGTGAGGCTGTGACAGATCCGAAAAGAGCTCCAAGTCATGTGCAGTCCGATTTTTTTGCGGTCGCCAATGGTTATGTCAGCATCACACCTATCCAAATGGATGCGACCAATTATGGAGTACTTGAAGATTTACAGAGAACATTATCATCATCTATTTGATAAAACGCATGCTTAAGCTGCATAGAATGTTATAACTTTGTGAAAAAAAGAAGGAGGAACGCGCGTCTTCGTCCTTTTTTGGTACTCTTAGCGCAAATGTCTGTTGTTTTATATTGATGAGAGAGGGAGATCGATGCGATTGCTTCGACATGAGACTGAAATATTATTTATTTCCAGCCATAAATTTCTAAAAATAATAATGATGTCTGTGGCGGTTGGTTCCGCACTTGCAATCACGGGGTGTGCCTCTAAACCGCAAGTTTCTAATTCGACACGCGTGTTGAATTCGCCAGATTATTATACAGTACGTTCGGGAGATACCTTAAGTGGCATCGCCGCACGTTATGGATTGAATTATATTAATATTGCTGAATTAAACGATATTGCACCCCCATATCGCATTTACGTAAATCAGTCTTTACGTCTGAAAGGATCAGCAACCAAACGTACCACGACGACACAGGCGATTACTCAAACAGCTCCAATACAACGCCAAACTATTGCATTACCTACTACACCAACAACCACAACTCAGACGACAACATCGCGTCCAGTCACACAGCCTGTTGCACCAGTAACGACGACAGCACCCGTGATTACACCCACACCTACATCCAGTAGTTTACGTTGGGTTAAGCCTTCAACAGGGCCAATTATTCAACAATTTAATCTGGCTAGTAATGTCAAAGGGTTACGCTATGGTGGAAATGTTGGGGATCCTATTTATGCCGCTGCAAATGGGCAGGTCGTTTATGCTGCCGATGGCCTTAAGGAATATGGTAATTTAGTTCTGATTAAGCACATAGATGGCTACATTACGGCCTACGCTCATAATAGTAAAACGCTAGTAAAAAGTGGCGATAATGTCACAGCAGGACAAAAAATTGCAGAAATGGGTTCATCGGGGGCCAGTCGGGTCATGCTAGAGTTCCAAATTCGTTTGGATGGCAAGCCAATTAATCCTGCAAATATTATCCCAATTAACTAGTTGGAAATTGAAATTAAATAATGCAAAAGCTGGATTTCTCCGTATAATACAATGAGATGCCTTTATCAAATAGTGATAACTGCGTCTCATAAGTTTAGAGGGAAATTTATGTTAGATCAACTTCGAGCAATGGGAGTGTTTGCTTGTGTTGTAGAGAAAAGTTCGTTTAGTGGTGCTGCCCGTGATCTGGGTATTACCACCAGTGCAGTGAGTCAACAGATTCGGTCTCTAGAGCAGGACATGGAAGTTACACTTCTACACCGTTCTACCCGTAAACTAAGCTTAACTGAGGCTGGACAGGCTTTTTTCCACAGTTGCCAGGAAATGCTAGCTGCTGCGGAACGTGGCAAGATTCGTATTAATGAACTGCGTGACGATTTGGTGGGGGATTTGCGTATTGCAACAACTCCTGAATTAGGCGCCTTACATGTTGTCCCAGCTTTATCTCACTGGATGTCCGCACATCGTGGATTATCTATAAATTTTGAAGCAGATCATCGGTATATTGATCTCATAGAAGGGCGAATTGATATTGCCATTCGTATGAGTCCAAAAATCGAAGATCAAAATTTAACCGTGATTCCAATGGCGAGAGTCGATCAGGTATTGGTCGCTTCACCAAGTTATTTGAATCAATCAGCCCCCATTTCGCGTCCTGAAGATTTAAAGAATCATGATCTGATTCCAGTTAATCTAATGAATAATTATCAGCATTTTTCATTTCAGCATGCGACCAATGGTGAATCTGCAAATATTGACATGAAAACTCGTCTACAAACGAATAATGTTTTTGTAGCGAAATCTTTATGTCAACAAGGACATGGTTTAACTAGAATTCTATATCTGGATGTACAAAAAGAGTTGATCAATGGCTCTTTGGTTGAAGTATTGCCAGAGTGGAATTTACCCGCATTTACACTTTATGCAATTACGTCCAAACGTGAACAGCAGCCAATGAAGATTCATCGTTGTTTGGATGCTTTAAAGCAATATTTTAGTCAGTTACCCGGTGGTCGAACTTTTCAAGAAGCCTCTTAAAAATTAGAGAGGGGTTATGGACTAAATTTTAAATGCCATACGGATCGAGTTATGCAAATAGCTCGATTTTTTATGTTTGGAGTTCATTAAAAAGCCACAACATCGTCGCGGCTTTTAAGGCGGAACGTTTAACTGAAACGGACTAAGCTAAAAATTGCTTAATTGCAGGGACTAAACGTGACAATAAATCATCAGCTTGATCCTGAGTCATATTTAGTGGTGGAAGTAAGCGAACCACTGAACCTGCCGTGACATTTACAATCAGTTTATATTCATCACGAGCAATTGCGACGATTTCAGCACATGGTTTTGGTAATTCGACGCCAATCATCATACCAAAACCACGGACTTCAACATTAAAATCTGAAAGTTGTTTACGTAATTGCTCGACAATATAACTTCCTACTTTCGCAGCATTTTCAACAGCATTTTCTTGTTGGATAGTATCAATAACGGTATAAACCACACGTGAACCAAGCACCGTGCCACCATAAGTTGAACCATGACTACCCGGCCCAAGTATACCAACAGCTTTTGCTTGGGTCATTACGGCACCGATAGGAAAGCCATTTCCTAAGCCTTTAGCGGTTGTTAAAACATCTGGAATAATATTGGTATGTTGATAAGCAAAATATTTACCGGTACGACCATTTCCAGTCTGGATTTCATCTAGCATCATCAGCCAGTTATGCTGATTACATAAAGCACGAACATCTTCTAGATAACTAAAACCTTGCGGTGCGGTATTAATACCTCCTTCACCTTGAATAGGTTCGATTAAAATGGCAACAATATCAGGATGTTGTAGAGCAACTTCTTGTAAAGCCTCTAAGTCCCCAAACGGTACGCGGATAAACCCTTCAACTAGAGGAAAAAAACCTTCTTGAACTTTACTGTTACCTGTTGCAGATAATGTGGCAAGCGTTCGGCCATGAAAAGACTTTTCAGCGACTACGATTTTTGGATTTTTAATCCCTTGTTGACTAGCATATTTACGTGCGATTTTAATCGCACCTTCGTTCGCTTCTGCACCACTATTTGAAAAGAAAATTTCTTGCATACCTGCAACTTCAGCTAGTTTCTGTGCAGCAGCGGTTTGCCAAGGTATTTCAAATAAATTGCTGGTATGAATTAGGGTTGCAGCCTGTTCTGCAATTGCTTGCGCTATAACAGGATGTGCATGACCCAGTCCACAAACTGCAATACCTGTAAGTGCATCCAGATACTCTGTACCATCTTCTGTATAAAGATAAGAACCTCGTCCTCGTACAAAACTGATCGCTTGGCGGCCATAAGTCGCCATCAAATGCGAAGGTTGATCAGGTTGTACAGGGGCGAGAGTAATGTGATTCATGACGAACTCTTATCTGTTGGATAAAAAGGAAAGCGTTTATATAAGCAAAAATGACCAAAGAATAAAAGAGCTAAACGAAATTAAAATAGAATTATCGTATTCGATCCTAACAAAGAGACTGGTTTTAGGTATAATGCATGCAGAATAGTTGAGGATTTATCTATGACTGAACAAGCACGTGACACCGAAGCATTGATTCGCGATCAAATTGCCAAACATTCGGTTTTACTTTATATGAAAGGCACTCCACAGTTTCCACAATGTGGTTTTTCTGCGCGTGCAGTTGAAGCGCTCAGTCAAATTGGTCGTCCATTTGCCTATGTGAATATTCTGGAAAATCCAGATATCCGTGCAACACTTCCACAAATTGCTAACTGGCCAACATTTCCACAACTTTGGGTAAATGGTGAGTTAGTGGGTGGTAGCGATATCATGCTGGAAATGTTCCAAAATGGTGAATTAAAACCTTTAATTGAGCAATATAGCCCAGCGCCAGAAGCTTAATTTTAGTGATTGATATAAAAAACCTGAGATTTTCTCAGGTTTTTTTATGGACTTTCATATCAGAGTGTAATTTAAACATTACTTTCATATTGCTGTTTTAGATGCGCTAAAGCTTCAATGCGGTATTGGATTAGCATTTCTCCAATCTCCGCTCCGTGAATATCCTCTGGTAAATCCGAGGCTTTAATTGAACGGACAATTTGCATGGCTTTACGCATATAATCTGCTTGCGGATAGGCACGATCTTCTAAACCTAATCGCCCACGTGCATCACACTCACACGCCTGAATGAAAGCTTCAACGCGTTCAGGGCGTCTAAGAACATCTAAGCGTTGTAACAGGCGCCATAGGGTTCCAGGTTTAAGAGTAATGGACTGATGGCATTTTAGGTGCTCTTTACAGACTGATACAGCTAATTGTTTAAGTAGCGTAGGGACTTTTAATCGATCAGATAAGTTTTGTACAGGCAGCACCCCACGTTCTTCATGCATGATATGCCGTGGAAGTTCATCTAGAGGGGTTAATGCTTTGCCCAAATCATGCACTAAAACGGCATAGCGGACATCGAGTCCATAATTTGCATTACATGCCTGTTGTAACGCCATGAGAGTGTGTATGCCGCAGTCAATTTCTGGATGGTATTCAGGGCGTTGTGGTACACCAAAAAGAGCCTCAATTTCTGGAAATAAGCATTTGAGTGCGCCACACTGATGTAAAACCTCAAAATACACGTGAGCATGTGTTTCCATTAATGCTCTGGAGGTTTCCTTCCAGATACGTTCAGGCGTAAGAGCATCAAGTTCGCCAGAATCACTTAATTTTTGCATTAAATTCAGAGTTTCGGGGGCAATTTGAAAACCATATTGAAAATAACGAGCTGCAAATCGCGCTACCCGAAGTACTCGAAGAGGGTCTTCCAAGAAAGCATCTGATACGTGGCGTAATAGTTTCAGTTCCAAATCCTGACGACCCCCGTAAGGATCGTATATCTCGCCAGAAGCTTCATCCATCGCAATAGCATTGATGGTCAGATCTCGTCTTATTAAATCATCTTCTAAGGTAACGTCTGGATCTGTAAAAAATTGAAACCCATGATATCCCACACCAGATTTGCGTTCTGTGCGCGCAAGTGCGTATTCATCCTTTGTTTTTGGGTGGAGAAATACTGGAAAATCTTTGCCAACAGGTTGATAACCTTGATCCAGTAATTGCTGTGGTGTAGCTCCAACCACGACATAATCTTTTTCGTGATAGGGATGCCCAAGTAAATGATCGCGTACGGCACCGCCTACTAAATAAACATGCATGAAAAAACCTCTGTTCTTAAGCTAATCATGCTACAGAACAGAGGTTTTCTCAAGTCACAAAGTTAAGCTTTTCTTTTAACTTCAGTCTTAGAAATTAGCCACCACTTTGTTGAATTTCAGCTACAGTAAGTGCAGTCATGTTCAAAACACGTCGAGTCGTTGCTGTCGGTGTGAGGATATGAACAGGTTTTGCCGCACCCAGTAAAATAGGGCCAATAGTAACATTATTGCCAGAAGTTGCTTTAAGCAGGTTGAATGAGATATTCGCTGCATCTAGATTTGGCATAATCAATAAATTTGCAGACCCTTTAAAGCGTGAATTTGGGAATGCAAAATGACGAATACTTTCATCAAGCGCAGCATCACCATGCATTTCACCTTCAACTTCAAGCTCAGGTGCACGCTCAGATAGTAAACGATAAACCTCACGCATTTTTTTAGCGCTTGGATCATTTTGGTCACTACCAAAACTAGAGTGGGAAAGTAAGGCGATACGTGGAGTAATACCAAAACGGCGAACTTCTTCAGCAGCCATAATCGTCATATCGACAAGCTGTTCAGCAGTCGGATTAGTATTGACATACGTGTCTGCAATAAACAGATTACGATCTTGAAGCATTAATGCATTAAGAGTAAAGAAGTTATTTACACCTTCTTTAAGTCCGATCACATTACTGACAAAATCCAAATGGATATCATAACTACTGTATGTACCACAAAGCATACCGTCTGCTTTGCCAAATTTTACCAAGAGTGATGCAATTAGAGTTGAACGACGACGCGCTTCACGTTGAGCATATTCTTCGGTTACACCCTTACGTTGCATAATCTGATGATAATCTTTCCAGAACTCTTCATAAAGTGGATTTTTCTCTTGATCAACAATCTCAATATTGGTGCCGTGTTCTAAGCGTAGTCCCAATTTTTTGATGTTGGATTCAATCACAGCGGTACGACCGACCAAAATCGGGAAAGCAATACCTTCATCAACCGCGATTTGTGCAGCACGAAGTACGCGCTGATCTTCACCTTCTGCATATGCAATACGTTTAGGATCAGTTTTAGCCTGTGAAAAAATAGGTTTCATCATAAACGCTGAGTTATATACAAACTCAGAAAGTTTTTGACGATAAGCTGAAAAATCTTCGATTGGACGAGTCGCAACACCTGAATCCATTGCTGCTTTTGCGACAGCAGGAGCAATTTCAAGAATTAAACGTTGATCTAATGGGCGTGGAATCAAATAATCACGACCGAAGGAAGCCGATTTTTCACCATAAGTGGCTGCATCTGCTTCCACATGTGCCATACGTGCAATTGCATGGACACAGGCGATTTTCATTTCTTCGTTAATCGTTGTTGCGCCAACATCTAACGCTCCGCGGAAAATGTAGGGGAAACATAAGGCGTTATTAACCTGATTTGGATAATCAGAGCGACCAGTTGCCATAATGACATCTGGACGAACTTCATGTGCATGTTCCGGTAGAATTTCAGGATCAGGGTTGGCCAATGCAAAGATAATTGGATTCTCTGCCATTTCTTTGACCATTTCTTTGGTCAGAATACCTGCCGCAGAAAGACCTAGGAACATATCCGTACCCGCCATAACTTCATGAAGTTTGATCTGTGGAATATCCTGAACATAGCGCTTTTTAGAATCATCCAGACCTTCACGTGAAGTGGTTAGAAGACCACGTGAGTCAGCAACGGTAATATTTTCTTTGCGAACGCCAAGAGCACATAATAAATCTAGACAAGATAATGCTGCGGCACCTGCACCAGAAGCCACAATTTTAATATTTTCAATTTTTTTATTGACCAGTTGAAGCGCATTTAATAATGCTGAACCGACAATAATACTGGTTCCATGTTGGTCATCGTGGAACACAGGAATGTTCATGCGTTCGCGTAGCTTTTTCTCGATATAGAAGCATTCTGGTGCCTTGATATCTTCAAGGTTAATACCACCAAAAGTAGGTTCCAGGGCAGCAACAATGTCCACAATTTTATCTGGATCATTTTCCGCAATTTCAATATCAAAAACGTCTACGCCCGCAAATTTTTTAAAGAGAACGCCTTTACCTTCCATAACAGGCTTAGATGCCAAAGGTCCAATATTACCTAGACCTAAAACCGCCGTACCATTACTGACCACTGCGACCAGATTTCCGCGGGCAGTATATTTTGCCGCTGTAGAAGGATCGCGTTCAATCTCTAAACATGGAGCTGCAACTCCTGGAGAATACGCAAGTGCCAAGTCATGTTGGTTGACAAGTTGCTTGCTAGGAGTAACGCTGATTTTCCCTGGAGTAGGATTTTCATGATAATACAACGCAGCCTGTTTTAATGATTGATCGTCCATCTGAATCTCGATTGTTACATGAGTTAACTAGTGAATGCTTGGGTGTAAGGGTAAATCCTTGCGAATATAACATTAGTTGGGCTTCACGCCCAGTCAAAAACTATCAATTTGCTTTAAACGCGTTGTCGTTAAAATTGCTTCAATGGCTAATCGACAAATTTATGCGTTTTTAAAAATTCAGTGCTATCTATTGGATTTAGGGGTTTAGAAAATAAAAAACCCTGTAAAATGTCACATTTCTGCTGGTTTAAGAAGTCTGCTTGTTCTTGTGTTTCAACACCTTCCGCAACCAAAGTCAAATTCATGGCTTTGCCCATAGCAATCATGGCGCTGACAATAGCTTCTTGTTTTGGGTTACCTATTTTGGAAATAAAAGTACGATCAATTTTTAAAATGTCAATTGGATATTCGGTCAGATAGGCAAGAGAAGAATAACCCGTTCCAAAGTCATCGAGTGAAATAAGAATGTCCCTTTGTTTAATTTCCTGTAGCATTTCCTGAACAATTTCAGAACTATCCATGAGCGAAGATTCAGTAATTTCCAGTTCTAATTTATTACCACTAATCTGATAAAATTTCATGGCATCATCCAGATCATTGAGAAGTTGGCCTCGATGAATTTGCTGGGCGACTACATTGACGGAGACACAGATGTTTTCAAATCCAAGATCTTGCCAAATACGGATTTGTTTGGCGGTTTCCATAATGACAAATCGACCAATATCAGAAATTAAGCTCGTTTCTTGCGCAATTGGGATAAATAGATCTGGTCCAATTAAACCGCGGGTAGGATGACTCCAGCGAGCTAATGCTTCAAATCCATAAATATTATGGCTTTGTGCACAAACTTTGGGCTGGTAATAAACCACCAGTTCATTGTTTTTGATGGCGTTTCTCAATTCACGTTCAATATTGACCCCTTGAGTTAATAAAGCTGATTTTTCTGGTGAATAATAACAAACGGTATTACCTCCTAAGCGTTTTGCATCATTTAATGCTTGCTCAGCATGATTGTTCAAACTGTCAATTTGACGTCCATGTTCAGGATAATAGGCGACACCCATTGAAACTGTAATGACAAAGTCTTGACATTGAATCTGGAAAGGTTCCAGAAAACTTTCAAAAATACGTGCGCAATGCTGCTCTATAGAAGGGCGAATATGTGAAATTTCATAAAGGATCGCAAAGTCATCACCGTTTAAGTGAGCAACCAGCAGTGCTTCAGGTGTAGTCAAACGCAAGCGTTGCGCGACTTTTTTTAATAATTCATCGCCTCCATTGTTGGTCAAAAACTCGTTTAATGTTCTAAACCGGTCAATATTGAAACGAATTACCGCAAATTGTTTAATAGGATCTTTTTGACTTACTAAATACTGATGAAGCTGATAGTTATAGTAAAAACGGTTGGGGAGATCGGTTAAGGTATCGTAATTTTCCAAATAAGATAAACGTTGTTCTTGACGTTTGCGTTCAGTTTGATCGGAGACAATCCCGATATAATTGATGATTTGATCATTATCATTTTTTACAGCGTTGATATGCGTCCAGATAGAGACTTCTTTACCAGAGAGAAAGCTTTCGTTTAATTCACCATCGAACTCGCCTTTTTGTAAAAGCTGTTTGGTGATATTTAAATGCATATTTTTTTGTTGAAATTTATCATTTTGCGTAATATCAAATAAATGCTTACCCAACATTTCGTGTTTATTAAATCCTGTTAGATGTTCATAACAAGGATTGGCATCAACGTAACATAGGTTCTCATCCAGAACGAAGATGCCTTCAGCAGCTTGCTGAACCACACTTGCAGCAAGTTTTAAACGATCCTGATCTTTTTTCTCTTGACTAATGTCTCGGCGAATTCCCACCATGCGCAAAGGAATATTGCTTTGAGCATGACGTAAAACCACTTGCCCTACTTCTTGAACCCAATACCAATGATCATCATGCTGAATCCGCATAGTCACATCAAAACGGTGCGTATAACCACGTAAATGTCGATATAGTGCTCTTTTTACAAGAAATAAATCGTCAGGATGCACGATATTCTCAAGATATTGCTGATGTGATTTCCAATCTTTGGTGATTTTATCTTGTTCGGGTGTCGTAAGTTCTATTTTTCGGTGTTCAATATCCCAGTGCCAAGGCCGAATACCTGCAATTTCATGAGCCAATCTTAAATTTTGAGCGTTGTTTTCTAATCTTTCATTCATTTTTTCAATATCATAAGTTCGTTCTTTGACTTTTTGTTCAAGAAGCTGATTATGTAATTGCAATTGCAGCTCAATTTCTTTGGACTTATCCATTTCAACTTGGAGTTGTTGATAAAGTTCATCTGTCCATTTAACTTGTTGTTCGGCATTTTGTTTCAGTTCTTTATTTTTGAAAAATAAAATCGACATTCGCCTTTTATTACGATGGGAGGCGAATGCGCTAAAAATGAAAATGATCAGAATAAAATTATATGCGACATAAAAAAGCGTGTAATTACCTTGGGGATGAGTAAATTGTGAAATAAATAGAGGCAATACCGTGGGTATAAAAACCAGAAAAAAATGACGTAAAGATTGAGTGAGATAGGTAAGACAGATAATCCCTGTAATAATGTACAAGACTGAACTTAAGGTTAAAACATGGGGAGCAGAAATGGGTGGGGTGAGCTGAGTTAGGTTATAATTAATCAGTACAATACCTGTACCAATGATTGAGCCACTACCTAAACAAAATAATTGCATCCAAAGTTTGGCGGTTTTGAGGCTATAATTATTTTCTTTGAAATAAAACTCAGTAATGCACCAGCAACCTAAAAAAAATAAACTACCAATTGCAATCCATGTATTGAACCAAAAAGAAGAAATTGGGCTATAAAATAAACGATATAATAGATAGTCAAAAATACATAATAAAAATAGATTGAGTAATAAAGCTTTACTATGTCTGATTGAGCTTTTGATATGAGCCGTATCGACGTGATCGTACAATTCAGTTTCTTGTATTTCAGACATATAAATATGATCCGGTTAATGTTTATACAGCAATAAGTAAATGCAAAAATAAAATCAGAAAGCTTTTTTAATGTTAATGAGCGTGTTTGTTAATATCGTTTTACGTTGTCATACCTGACATGGAAAATCAATATTTGTTTCGACTAAATTAGTCAGCTTTTGACAAAAAATGATAATTCAAAATAGAAAGAGCAACGATAGGTGCGGTTTCAGTACGTAGAACTCTTTCGCCTATACACCAACTTTTAAAGTTATTCTCATTTGCAGCTTGAATTTCAATTTCGCTCAAGCCTCCTTCTGGACCAATCAATAAGGCCAAATGATCATGGCTATTTTGCAGAACATTTTCTTGATTTTTGTTTGGTGCTAAAACAAAACGTGAGGGAGGTAATGTGGACTGAAACCACTCATTTAAAGAAATAGGGGCAATAATCTCTGGAACTCGATTCATGCCGCATTGTTCACATGCTGCGATTGCGACAGATTGCCAATGGTCAATTTTCTTCTGATCACGCTCATATTTAAGGCGCATTTCACAACGTTCGCTAGTCAAAAGTTGAATTTTGGTTACGCCAAGCTCAGTTGCTTTTTGGATCGCATAATCCATGCGGTCACCCTTGCTCATGACTTGGCCTAAAACCACCTGAAAAGGTGGCGTTCGATCAATGGGATCAAAAAACTCAACCGTAACAAACGCATTTTTTTTATTGATTTCAGTGAGTGTTACAACATATTCACCACCTTTTCCATTGAAAAAGATGGCTTGTTCTTGCTCTTTTGCACGAAGCACACGTACCCAATGATGAAATACTGGTTCGGTTAGTTCAATGGTATGACCAGTATTTAATTCGGTTTCGATATAAAAGCGATTCATGTTTGGGTAAGGCTCATACAAATTTAGTTTAAACCAAGATCAACAACAAGTTGTCGAGTTGGTTCAATTTGGTTCATTGAATAAAAGTGTAAAGTTGGCGCACCGCCAGCGATTAAACGTTCACAAAGTTTGACAATAACTTCGTGACCAAATGCTTTAATACTTGCACTGTCATCACCATAGGCAGCAAGTTGTTTACGAATCCAGCGAGGAATTTCTGCGCCTGTACCATCCGCAAAGCGAATTAAATTACTGGCATTGGTAATCGGCATAATCCCAGGTGCAATTGGTATATGAATGCCTTCTTTTTCTAAACGTTCAATAAAGTAGAAATACGCATCTGGATTGAAGAAAAATTGGGTAATTCCTGAGTTTGCGCCTGCATTTACTTTTTCAATAAAGCGTTTGATGTCAGCATCAAAAGTTTCTGCTTGTGGATGCATTTCAGGATAGGCTGCTACCTCAATGTGGAAGTGATCACCTGAATGTTCACGAATAAAACGGACTAAGTCTTGGGCATAAGGTAACTCACCTAGCCCAACTTGACCTGAAGGCAAATCACCACGTAATGCTACAATCCGGCTAATACCTTGTGATTTATACAAATCTAATAGTTCAGCAATACGGCTTTTGTCATCACCAATACATGAAAGATGAGGTGCAACTGGTGTACCCTTGCCATTAAAATCATGAATAGCAGCTAAAGTGCGTTCACGAGTAGAACCACCAGCACCATACGTAATCGAGAAAAATTCTGGATTCAGTCGTTGGAGCTCTTGATGAACATTTTTTAACTTTTCTGCACCAGCATCAGTCTTTGGTGGGAAAAATTCAAAAGAAATAGGAACACGTTTCGTCATTTCAAATCCTTTTTAAAGCGCTTGGAAAATTTTAGAAAAAGGGCAGTCCATAAATCGTCTGCCCCAATTTTCTTAGTATTTATAAGCGTCAGATTTGAATGGACCTTCAACAGCAACACCCAAGTAATCTGCTTGTACTTGAGTAAGTTGTGTCAATACACCACCAAAGCCCAAAACCATTGCAGCAGCAACTTCTTCATCTAATTTTTTAGGAAGAACTTCTACGCGAATCGCAGCTTGTTTTTGGTCAGCAGGCAAGTCAGCAAATTTTTCAGCAAATAAATGCATTTGACCTAAAACCTGGTTTGCGAAAGAACCATCCATGACACGGGATGGATGACCAGTTGCATTTCCGAGGTTAACTAGACGACCTTCTGAAAGCAGGATCAAGTAGTTATTTTCATCTTCTGAACGATACACTTGATGTACTTGAGGTTTTACTTCAACCCATTTGTAACCACGTAAATAGGCGGTATCAATTTCGGTATCAAAGTGACCAATATTACAAACCACTGCGCCTGCTTTTAAACTGTCTAACATCGCAGAATCACATACGTGATAGTTACCAGTTGTGGTCACAACGAGGTCAGTATTGCCAAGTAAGTCGTGATTGATATCTTCTTTTTTACCTGTTTGTACGCCATTTTTGTATGGAGAAACAACTTCGTAGCCATCCATACATGCTTGCATCGCACAAATCGGATCAACTTCAGTTACGCGAACGATCATGCCTTCTTGACGTAACGATTGTGCAGAACCTTTACCTACGTCACCATACCCGATCACAAGCGCACGGCGACCAGAAAGCAGCATGTCAGTTGCACGTTTGATTGCATCGTTCAATGAATGACGGCAACCATATTTATTGTCATTTTTTGACTTGGTGATCGAATCATTAACATTAATTGCAGGCACTTTAAGAGAACCATCTTTCCACATTTCTAAAAGACGTTGTACGCCTGTGGTAGTTTCTTCAGTAATTCCATGAATTTTTTCTAAAAGTGCAGGGTATTTGTCGTGAACAAGTGCAGTTAAATCACCGCCGTCATCCAGAATCATGTTGGCATCCCATGGCTTGCCATTCACGTTGATCTGTTGCTCTAAACACCAAACATATTCTTCTTCTGTTTCGCCTTTCCACGCGAAAACAGGAACACCGCTTGCAGCAATTGCAGCAGCAGCGTGATCTTGAGTAGAAAAAATGTTACAAGAAGTCCAGCGAACTTCAGCCCCGAGTTCAACCAGAGTTTCAATTAAAACCGCAGTCTGGATTGTCATGTGGATACAACCCAAGATTTTTGCGCCTGCAAGTGGTTTAGCAGCTGAATAACGTTTACGTAAACCAATCAAAGCTGGCATTTCAGCTTCAGCTAGTTTGATTTCTTTACGGCCGTAGTCAGCAAGAGAAATATCAGCAACTTTATAATCTGTAAATGAAGCATTAACCGCGTTCATCACGATCTCCTTTTAAAAAAACAAATATTGATCATTCAGTTCGCGGATGCCGTTGTTCTGCGAAGCATTGCTTCTTACGTCGAGCCTAGCGATTTCACATTTATATGCCTGTGAAAAAGTCGCAGCATCCCTCGACTAGTGCGCTATTGTACTGATAAATTGTTACAGTGCCAACGCTGTTTTGTGTATGATTCGCATAAATATAAAACGAGTCCAGAGCTATGGCATTAGAAATTCCAGAGTCTTTATTAAACCTTGAAGCCAATTGCGGAATTTTTGCACTATGGATGTTATTTCAACATCATGGGATTGAAATAGATATCGCAGAATTGGTGCAAGTGACTCAGCATGATGAGGAAAATGGAACTTTTACTATTGCCTTGGCTGTTGCCTTAAAAAGATTCGGTTTTGATGTGTCTTTCTATACAGATCCTGATCCTTATATTGATCCAAATGAGCGTTTAATTTATCAACAAACTGAAACTCTTCATATTCCTATTGATGCAGCGTTAAGCTATTCAGATATACAAAATGCAATTGAAAAGGGTCAAATGGCAATAGTGTCTTATGACACGCTGGATGGTGTAGGTAATCAGTCATTGGTCTATTCAATGGATGACCAGGACATTTGTTTTTTTGACAGTTTTGATCCTATGCCTGCCACTGTATTTGAACAACAGCGGAATGCAGAAGGGATTTGCCGACAAGTTATTCTGATTAATGACCGCGATATACAGCCGATCCACTCTACAAAAATTAGTTAAACTTTAGAAACTATATAATAAAATTTTGTTATATTTTCTTTAGAGTAGTTCTAAGATAAACACTAGCATTATTAAAATAAAATAGAGGGCAAGTTGTGTTAAAGGAAATGCTGAGTTTTGCACTCATAAATATATTTACATCTTCTGTTTTATATGCCAATGATTCAATTGGATATATAGCGACTGGTGGGGTTGAATATATTAAAAACCCCAATATTAGTATGCAGAAAGAAGATCTTTTTATTAGTAAGCAACAAATCCGCGTAGATTATGATTTTAAAAATTTGACCAATCGTAATATTTCGGAAAATGTATTATTTCCTTTGCCGAAAGTTGGAAGTTCACGCGAAAGTGATTTTGCACATACTGAAGCATTAATTAAAAGTTTTAAAGTCAGGGTAAATCAGAAACCTATTGATGTTTCTATACATGTTCGTGCTTTTTTACTTCCCTTAAATCAAAAGGGTGAGCTGGATTGGAAAAAAGCTTCTGTGGATGTCACTCAAGAGTTAAAAAAATGTGGTTTTAGTGATCAAGAGCTGATGAATCCCTGGACGCAAAAGATCAGTGAAGAGCTAATCAGCCAACGTGTTTTTCAGTGCAAACAGCCCCGTGTGCAGAAATTATTAAAGCCTTATCATCAAGGCGATACGATTTATTGGGAAGCACAAATCATTTATAGTTGGCGGCAACTATTCAGGGCCAACAGTGTGACTCATGTTCAGCATCAATATCAACCCTTGGTCGGTGGCTCAGTTTATTTGGATGACGAGATTGCAAAAGATCACTGCGTTGATCAGAGTTTTAAAAATGCTTTAGATAAAACGGAAAACCCACATCCCCCTTATATGGGCCTGAGTTATATTGTGAAAACAGGAGCGAATTGGGCAAAACCTATCGGAAATTTTAATATGATTATTGAGCGAAATAAAAATGAATTAGTTTCGCTGTGCTGGAAAGGAAAAATAAAGAAATTAAATGCAACACAGTTTAATTTTTCAGAAAATAATTTCATGCCATCGCAAGATATAAATATAATTTTTGTTCCATTATTGAGATAAAAAATTACTTATTTTTTGATGCTCTTATATTATTAATAAATACAGTTGTAAAAAGTATTTTTAGTTATTAAATCAGACCTAAATACTTGGATTTAAAAGCCTGATCACTATACAAAGTTTATACAGAATAGCGCAGAAAATAATAGCGTCTATGAGCATACTCATAAGTTCTTAAATAATATGTTCCTGATAATAAATCCGAAGAGGAAATCATGAGTAAAATTACGTCTAAATTTGATAAAGTTCTCAATACATCAAAATTTTATGGAAACATGGTTCACGAACCAGATTCGAGTACAGAAACTTATCAAAACTCTCCCGATGTAACGACACCGCCTGCGGATTACGTGGGTAATTACCAAAGAAATCGAGGAATCGGTGCAGAAATATATAAAAACAGTAAAATTTATATTATCGGAAGTGGAATTGCAGGGCTGTCCGCTGCGTATTACTTTATCCGAGATGGGCAAATACCTGCTTCAAATATTGTATTTTTAGATCAGCTTGGTGTAGAAGGCGGATCCTTAGATGGTGCTGGTAACGCACAAGATGGTTTTATTATTCGTGGCGGTCGTGAGATGGAGTTCGCTTACGAGAATATCTGGAATATTTTTCAGGATATTCCCGCATTGGAGCTACCTGAACCATTTAGCGTATTAGATGAATATCGATTATTAAATGATAATGATCCAAATTTTTCCAAAGCACGCTTGATTCATCAACAGGGAAAAATTCAGGACTTTAGTCGGTTTGGCTTATCCAAAAAAGATCAACTGGCTATTGTAAAATTACTCATGATAAAAAAAGAAGAACTGGATGATATTACGATTGAAGAATATTTCAGTACTGAGTTTTTAGCGTCAAATTTCTGGACACTTTGGCGCACTATGTTTGCTTTTGAAAACTGGCATAGTTTACTTGAATGTAAACTTTATATGCATCGTTTTTTGCATCAGTTTGATGGTTTTAAAGAAATGACGGCATTGTTGTTCCCTAAATACAATCAGCACGATACGTTTGTTAAACCCCTAGAGCAGTTTTTAAAGAAAAAAGGTGTCACTATTCAACTCAAAACTTTGGTCAAAGATGTCGAGTTTGAACAAAAAGAACAAGACAAGATTGCAAAAACTTTATTCATTGAACAAGAGGGGAAAGAGAAAAAAATTAGTCTGAGTGAAAATGATTTTGTGGTTATTACGACAGGCTCAATGACAGAAGATACCGCATATGGCAATAACACCGCTGCGGCAGTGAGTAAAATTGATAATAGCAGCAGTGGACAAAGTGCGGGGTGGTTACTCTGGAAAAACCTTGCGCAGAAATCTCCAGTTTTTGGTAAGCCTGAAAAATTTTGTAGCAACATTGAAAAGTCTTCATGGCTTTCAGTGACGCTGACTTGTAAGCCATCAGTTTTTGTGGAAAAACTTAAGCAATATTCCGTGAATGATCCCTATTCAGGCAAAACAGTTACAGGGGGAATTATTACGATTACAGATTCAAACTGGTTGATGAGTTTCACCTGTAATCGTCAACCGCATTTCCCTGAACAGCCTGATGATGTACTGGTACTGTGGGTGTATGCGTTATTTATGGATAAGCAAGGCAATTATGTCAAAAAAACCATGCCAGAATGTACAGGTAATGAAATATTGACCGAGTTGTGTTATCACCTAGGAATTCTCGATCAAATCGACCATGTAATTGACAATACAATTACCCGTATTGCCTTTATGCCTTACATTACTTCAATGTTTATGCCGCGTGCTAAAGGAGATCGTCCACGTGTGGTGCCAGAGGGATATAGAAACTTGGCGCTTGTTGGGCAATTTGTTGAAACCAATAATGACGTGGTTTTTACTATTGAAAGTTCAGCTCGAACAGGACGTTTAGCAGTTTACAAACTTCTTAATATTGATAAACAAGTGCCTGATCTTTCACCTTTGCAATATGATATTCGCCATTTAATTAAAGGCGCTAAAACGCTAAATGATGGCGGCCCCTTTCCTGGAGAACGATTGCTTAGACATGTATTGAAGGGAACTTATTACGAACATATTTTGCCAAAAGACGTCGAGCAACCTGAGACTGAATCATTTCTTTCCGAACAGTTTGGTCACTTTAAAGATTGGATCAGCTCTATAAAAGATAAAGTAAAATAATTTTAGAACCAACAAGCCCCTCAGGATGAAGGGGCTTGCTTTTGAGGTAGAGTGAAGTTAATCAATATCAGGATGTTGTTTAGCTAAGTGATCCCTTTTTTCCTGAAGCTCTTCGATTTTCTGGTCAATTTGTTCAATTCTTTGTTCAATATTATCGTGATATTGTTCCAACAATTCTTCCGCTTCTTCAGGATTAACTGCCATTGGCGTTGCACCTTTGAGCGGTAAATTGGCTGTTTCTTTCAAATAAATAGCAGTAATGATTCCGAATACACCACATAACATTAAATAATAGGCAGGAATCATAATATTTTGCGTAGTTTCAACCAAAGTTGCGGTAACTGTCGGCGTTAAGCCTGCGATCACCACTGAAATATTAAAAGCAATAGCTAGAGCACTATAACGAATCTCGGTTGGAAACAATGCGGGAAGAGTCGATGCCATAACACCAATTAACATATTAAGCGAAAGTGCTAAAATTAAAAGACCTAGAAAAATTAAATAAACATTATTGGTATCGAGTAAAAGAAATGCGGGATAAGAGAACAGAACCAATGCGATACTGCCCGCAAATATAAAGGGACGACGACCAATTCTGTCGCTGAACATGCCAACAAAAGGCTGAACAAATAACATTCCGACCATGACTGCAATAATGATTAATACACCATGATCTTCTGAATAGCCTAAGTTATGCGAAAAATAGCTCGGTAGATACGTGAGCAACATGTAATAAGTAACATTGGTGCAAATGACCAAGCCAACACAGACCAGCAGGCTACGTTTATGTTGAGCCAGAATCTGCCTGAATCCAATTTTCTTGGGTTTCTTGATCTGCGATTGATTTTCAGTATGAGCCTGAAAAGTAGGAGTTTCATCAAGTGAATGACGTAAATACAGCCCAATTAAACCCAAGGGTAAAGCCAGATAAAAAGGAATTCTCCAACCCCACTCCATAAATGTGGTTTCACCTACTGAAAAGCTAATTAAAGAGACAATACCTGCACCTACCACAAAACCCAAGATAGAACCAAAATCCAGCCAGCTTCCCATAAAGCCGCGTTTACGGTCAGGTGAATACTCCGCAACGAAAATGGCTGCACCTGCATATTCACCTCCCACAGAAAAGCCTTGTGCGATTTTAACAATCAACAACAAGATGGGGGC
Source organism: Acinetobacter sp. S40 (assembly GCF_016624705.1). NCBI lineage: Bacteria > Pseudomonadati > Pseudomonadota > Gammaproteobacteria > Moraxellales > Moraxellaceae > Acinetobacter > Acinetobacter sp. S40. The sequence continues at coordinate 236,188 of NZ_JACVTU010000002.1, read as the reverse complement.
CCAAATACCAATACTGTCGTAAGAGGGGATTAATCCAATACCAAAAGTACTGACTGACATAATAATAATCGTAATGGCCAGCACTTTTTGCCGTCCATATTTATCACCTAAGCGACCAAAAAATAAGCCACCCAATGGCCTGAAAATAAATGGAATTGAAAAGGTCGCTAGTGCAGCAATCATCTGTACACTAGGCGATGAATTTGGGAAAAAAACTTTCCCAAGCACATACGCTACATATCCATAAACACCAAAATCAAACCATTCAATTGCGTTGCCTAAGGCAGCGGCTTTAATCGCTTTTTTGGTCTTATCATAATCAACAATTTCAACATCATCTATTTCAAGAGGCTTTATTTTTCTTTTGGACATAAGGGGCTTATTTCCTGTAACAACTAAATTTTATGGTTTCAATAGAAATATAAAATAAAGTTGTATTTAACAATGAATGAAGTTTAACTTTTCAATAAACGGCTTGAGTTATACCAAAAATTCTAATGAATTAAAGATACATACTCTTAAAATGATTAAATATCAGTTAATTATAATTTTAGATTGATCTTGGATTTTATGTGTTGAATGATCATGAATAAAATGTTGTAACTTTGCAGTGTTTATGTAATTAAATTCTATATTTAGAATTTTTCTGAATAGGGTCTTTTGATCGTATGTGTTAATTATTATTTTTTATTATGATGATTCAAATGCCATAAATAGAAGAAATGTGATAGCTGTTATTTTTATATATAAATAAAATTATTTTGAATCGAATATATTTAAAGAAATTGGTATATAAGTACATTATATTCGGAATAAAATATCGATAGAATTATCTGGATCAAGATGAAGCACCATTGATTGGCAGCTTATTAATAGGCTATTTGTTTATCATTGTTCAGAAAGCGGCTAATGACCTATATAAAAACCGATGAAACAATACTACTTGAGCGTAGCAAACGGTATGTTTATCGTATTTTTTTGATGCGGCAAACAGGAACAATATTGTGCTTTTTGTCTATCGCTTCGGTTCTACACTATTTAAACTCTCCTTTTTTTGTATATATTTTGCTTGGTATAAATGCATTTTGTTGGCCTGTAGTCGCCTATTTTTATGCAAAAACGACAATTGATACAGTGAAAACCACCAATTTAAGTTTGGTGGTTGACGCCGCTTTAGGTGGTTTTTGGGTTGCATTGATGGCAGTTAGTCCTTTTCCTGCCTTAATTATGATCGCAATTTTAATTTCAGATCGTTATGCTGCAGGAGGGTGGGAAGTACTCAAGCCTTCTCTCGTTGCAATGTCTGTTACATTTTTAGCTGTATGGATGGCTTTAGGTTTTCCATTAAATCTGAGTTTTGATGCAGAAATGGTTTGGTTCTCATTACCTTTGGCGACAGTTTATATCATGTCTTTAAGTATGTTGACCCGAAATCTGGCAGTCCAGTTAATTAGTAAAAATCGTGAGTTTGAACGAATCGCATTGATGGATCCGCGATTGCATATTCCTAACCGACGTTTGTTTGAACAGCGCTTATCGTCAACCTTTATTCAAACCCAAAGAAATGGTACACATGCGCATCTGATGCTGTTGGATATAGATGATTTTAAACATATTAATGATACTTATGGACACGAAGCCGGTGATTATTTTCTGGCAGAAATTTCCAGTATTCTAAGGCATATGATTGGGCCTAAAGATACGCCCGCTCGCTTTGGAGGTGATGAATTAGCCATCATTGTGGTAGATCATACCAATGATGAAATTTTAATGCTTGCACAGAATATTTCAGAGAGTATCAAGAAAATTCGATTACAAAGTGCTGAACAGTTTTTTGCCAGTATTAGTATTGGAATCGCATCCGTAGAGACTGCAACAACAGTCTCCGAATGGTTTGGTTTAGCCGATAAAGCATTATATTATGTAAAACGTAATGGTCGAGACGGAATACAAATTTACTAGAAGTCTTCAAAATCTAAGTTAAAAATGGTCATTTACGTTTTACCATTTTGATATTCCTGAATGACTTCAAGTGCCGCCCGAAATGCCTCTTGAGCAGCGGGTGCACCACAATAAGGCAAACTATGTAAAAGCGTTTCCTGTATTTCTTCAACGGTACAGCCATTATTTAATGCACCGCGAACGTGTCCTTTAAGTTCTGTAGGCGCTTTAAGCGCGGTTAACATCGCTAAAGTAATGAGAGAGCGGTACTTACGTGGTAATACACCTTCACGTTGCCATGTTGAGCCCCATGCATGTTCATTAATCCAATTTTGAAGAGGTTCAGTGAAGGGAATGGTATTTTCTTGAGCGCGTTTGACAAACGATTCACCCATCACTTCTGTTCGAACCTTTAACCCGTTTTCATAATCTTGCTGTGACATGATTTTTTCCTGTGAATTGCAAAAATAAAAGCGTCCGTAGACGCTTTTATCATATTCTGTAAAGGGCTTAAAGCCTCAAATCGTTGAACGCTGCTTCGCCTGTCATAGGCATGTGTGGATTTTCCAATTCAAGATCATGATTGAGTTCCATGTCAAAAATATCGGTTAGCATGCTGTCGAAACGTTTAGCATTATAAAGAATCAAACTTTGTGCTTCTGCTTCTGTAATAAAACCAGTCGAGACAGCATCGGTGATATGTTCTTCAAAAGTTAAGCCTGTAAACTGATCTTTGGATTCAGCTTTTTTAAATTTATGCCATAGTGGTTCAATTTGTAATAGCATTTGGAAGGCTGACTCCATACGACCCGTTACATCGTTGGCATCTTGTGAATAGTACACATGTTTTTTCAGTTGAGCTCTAAACGGATTTTCCTGCATGATCAGTTCTGCAACAGCCTGTTTGAGTTCATCACTTGGTTTATTAACCGGACGCCCGAGAGGAAAACACACAAACTTAACCAATGCTGCGCCAAGTTTGATCGGGAAATTCTCAAACAACCCATAAAATGCTTCTTGCACATTATAAAGTGATTTTTCTAATGCCAATTGTGCGTGTAACTGTTCTGCTTCAGATTTTGTTCCATGAGCATAAAATTTTAAAATAGAAGTCGCAATAAAGAGATACGCATGAATATCCGCTAAACGCCCAGATAACATCTCTTTGCGTTTAATATCACCTGCCAATAGTCCTAATGACATATCTGCGGTTAAGGCCAAATTTGCACTTAAACGATTGATTATTTTGTAATAAGGCTGTGTAAAGTCATCAGAAATGACAGGCGCATCATTTGAGCCACCGCTAAAGCCATAAGCAAATGAACGAGCTCCTCGATTAAAGGTATAGCCTAAATGTTTAAACAAAATTTCATGGAACTGTTTTAATGCGCTCGGTTTATCGTCAGATTGTAATAATTGTAATTCTTCAAATAAATAAGGATGACAGCGCATTGAGCCTTGACCAAAAATCATCAATGAGCGCGTTAAAATATTTGCGCCTTCAACGGTAATCGCAACAGGAATAGCTTGATAAGAAAGTGCAAGGAAGTTACGCGGTCCAAGTTGAATCGCACGTCCTCCGACTACATCCATACCATGATTAACCACTTTGCGCATGGTTTCAGTAGCGTAATATTTGGCCATTGCAGTCATAACGGCTGGAGTACCTCCCTGATTTAGTCCACATGTGACTAAATAACGAAAAGATTCCAACATATAAGCATCGCTAGCAATATCACTGGTGGCTTCCTGCACACCTTCAAATTTACCGACAGAAAGTTTGAACTGTTCACGAACTTTAGCAAATGCACCAACAGTTAAATAAGACATTTCTCCTGCGGCTGTAGATAATGCTGGAAGTGAAATCCCACGGCCCACACCCAGACATTCCATTAACATGCGCCAGCCTTTCCCTGCATTTTTAGGGCCACCAATAATATAGTCAATTGGAATGAAAACATCACGGCCTTCAACCGTACCGTTCATAAATGGGGAACCAGGATAATGTCTTGGTCCGACTTTAACTCCCTCATGACTCGCGGGAATTAGGGCACAGGTAATACCATATTCTGTTTTGGATGTATCACCAAGCAAACCATCCGGATCATATAATTTAAATGCTAAACCCACAACCGTTGCAATTGGTGCAAGTGTAATCCAGCGTTTAGAGAAGTTCATGCGTAAACCCAGCACGTCTTGACCTTCAAACTCACCATAACAGACGACGCCTGTATCAGGGATGGCACCCGCATCAGAACCTGCTTCTGGACTGGTCAGACCAAAACATGGAATTTCGGTACCAGCGGCTAGTCCCGGTAAATAACGCTGTTTTTGTTCATCTGTCCCATAATGCATAAGTAATTCGCCTGGTCCCAAAGAGTTGGGAACCATACAACTCACAGCTGTAGTTAAAGAACGAGAGGCGATTTTACTCATGATGCGGCTCTGTGCAAACGAGGTAAATTCTTTTCCACCGTACGATTTGGGAATAATTAAACTTAAAAAACCTTTGTCTTTAATGAATTGCCATACATGTTCAGGTAAGTCTTTCGTTTGATGATGAATTTCCCATTCATCTAACATACTGCATAATTGTTCAGCTTCATTGTCAATAAAGGCTTGCTCTTCTTCAGATAACTGTGGAAATGGATACGCATTAAAAGCGTCCCAATTCGGCGCGCCCATAAATAATTCTTTTTCCCACCAGCTAGTACCAGCTTCAAGTGCTTCTTGTTCGGTGGTACTAATACTTGGCATCGAATTACCCAAGCTATTAAAAGCGGGTTTGGTTATGAGATTAAAACGTAGCGGATCAATTAACAGAATGAGACTAACAATGATCAGTGGAAGCCCTAATAATAATGACCAAGCTGTAAAAATAAAGGCAGAAGCAATCGCTACCACAATGGTCACAATACTGCCCACAGTTCGGGACAGGCTAAAATAGAAGACAGCCCAAATAGTGAATAGCTGTACCAAAATAGCAACGATAAACAGGAAAAAAGTCATGCTTACTCCTTGGGTTGTTGCATTTTAAATCAAATCAATGCGTTAAAAAGAGTGGAAAAATGTCTAACTTTTTACTTAAATCAATGACGTATTAATGCCGTTATAAGAGAAATCTTTATAAAATGAATAATTTAGTTTCTCTGTTTTAATGATCAAGCTAGAAAGTTATATTTGTTCTTCTTATAAATAGTTTATTTTTTCAACTTTTCGCATAACAGTTAGGTTATTGATTTGTCACAAAAGGTTATTGAAAATTTAAATTTTATATTTTCCTTTTTTTAACATAATTTTTTATTAAATAAATACTAAACAATGAATTTAGTATTTGTTTGTATATGGGGCATTTAATTGATAAGTTTATTCAAATTCTTTAGGTTGTCATTCTAAGATTTTAAAAAATTTAGAATCAAGTGGCTAATTCAACCTGAGGAATAGATTTTTTCCGAATCGAAAACCAGCAGATGAGTGATCCAAAGCAGACAATCGCGGCCCCATACCAAAAATATGTCGATAAATTTGAATGTAAAACCATCACAGAAAAAGTAGAGGATAGGAGAGGAGAGAAATAAGACAGCATGACTAAAACAGGCATATTGCCTTTAATAATGCCCACATTCCATGCTAGATATCCCATCGCAAAGAATAAAGCATTGATGGCAATGAAAACATAGCTATTCATTTGGGTAACATGGGGAATGTGAAAACCCTGTGTGGATAACGTGAGAATCCACAATGCTGTTGCAGTAAGTATAAAATATAAAGAAATGGCATTAGTTCCATTGCTGTGCTTTTTGGTATAGATACAATAAATCGCCCAAAGCAATGCTGCTAAAAAAATAAGTAAATAACTGACAGGGTTTTTGGAAAAGCTATCAATAAAGTTAAGACTTGGATGATAATTAATAAGAATAATCCCAAAAAAACTAATGATAACGCCTAGAATAGTTAAAGAATTCACCTTTTCTTCTTTTAAAAATGCCAGTATTAAAATAATAAGGGTCGGCCAGAGACTAAAAATAATATTCATCTCAATGGATTTTTCAGAAGACTGAGCCAATGTAATTGAAAAAGCGAAACAGGTTTCAAACACCACAAAAAGAGCACTGGAGCAAATTAAAAATGTCTTTGAAACTTGTTTAAGATCAGGCAAACCATAACTGAAATATAAGATAATCGCACTTAAAGTATAGACATAGGTCACTGTATACATTGGGCCAAATTTTTCAGTAGACAGTCGTAGCATTCCAACTAAAGTTGACCAAAGTAATAAAGCCAAAATACCTATACATGTTGCAATCTGGCGATTCATGAGATGTGCCTGATGTAAATAATGCGATCATAATTTTTTACTGATTATTTGAAAAGTGAAATTCACTTGATAAATTTTCATGAGTCAATGAGTTTTTGTGAGGCAAACTATAGAGCTTTAAAACGATGCTTATTTTTTATTCTTTTCTTGAAAAATTAAGCACCTAGCATAAATATGTAAGTGCTTAAGAGAATTATCTTTTAATGAACTTTTTTGAAAATAAAGTCATTAATTTTATGACCTGATTCTAGACCACGACGTTCAAATTTGGTTTGAGGTCTCCAATCTGGACGAGGGTAGCTATTGCCTTTACCTGCGAGATTTTCAAGATTTTCTCTATTATCTAGTACCTCTAGCATCCAGTCAGCATAAGGCTCCCAGTCGGTAGCGGCATGGAAAGTGCCCTGAAGCTCAAGTTTTTGTTCAACCAGTTGCATACGCTCATGAATAACAAAACGGCGTTTAAAGTGGCGTTTTTTCTGCCATGGATCGGGGAAATAAAGCTGGATGCAATTAATACTATTATCTGGCATTTCACGAAGTACTTGAATCGCATCGGCATCAAGTACACGAAGGTTCGTTAGGCCAGCCATTCCCGCTTCGTATACACATTGTGCAATACCAGGTACATGCACTTCGATACCCACAAAGTTTCGTTCGGGATTAGCTTTTGCCATCAATACTAGAGAGCGTCCCATTCCAAAACCGATTTCAACAGTTAAAGGACGTTCTGGATGTTCAAAATGTTGACGAAGATCACCAACAGGATATTCCAAAATTAAGTACTGATACTGTTCCAGAGCAGTACGTTGTGACGTATTTAAAGGCGCAGAACGGCGCATAAATGTCACAATTTCACGATGTTCTGGCAAATTATCCAGTTCAGTAATCTGCGTTTCTAACTGATCAGTCGACATAATTTTGGTATGACTCAAAAATCTGAATGCCGTATTTTAAAGGCTTCATAAATGAAGTCAAACCTAATCTGGCAATTGTGCCTTGCATATTAAAACTTTTACAGTTTAACTCGAATGAGGGTCTGACCAGTCTTTGAGTAAATTTCAAAACTTCCACCGATACGATTGACCCTAACTTGCATGCTCTGTAAGCCCACATGTAGGCCCTCCTGAACCATATTCGGATCAAACCCGATACCATTATCCTGAATTTCAAGCACTAATTGCTGATAATCTTGGGATAAGCTGACCTGAACCAGAGTGGCATGACTATGTTTAATAATATTGGTTAGTGCTTCTTCTGCTACACGAGCGAGTGTAAGGCATTGCAAGGTATTGGGTTCTTTTAACCAATAATCTGGTAAATGCCATTCGGATTCAATTTCAAGTTCTTCAAAAAGTTGTACAAAACGACGTCGAATTGAAGACGCCCAAATAATCGGAGATTCTGGTACTTTTGCACCTATTGTCGATCCACTGTCGATGACCTGACGTAAGTCATTGCGTAACAATTTTAAAATCGATAAAAAATGCTGTTTATCCATATCATTGCTTTTATCCACTAAAATCATGGAACGAACCAGAGAACCACCTAAGCCATCATGCAACTCATGAGATAGATTGAGTCGTTCCTGTAGGCGCATATTTTCGATTTCAAGTTGATGTTTTTTATCTAGAGAGTTTTTTAAATCAGCCCTCACATGTTCAACTGTTTGAGCTAATGTATGATTGAATTCTTCAATATAATTAACATTTTGTGCGATACGCCAAGCCAAGATCATGGAGATAGCTAGAGCGGTTAAAGGCGCTGCAAATGGAGTAATGTAAGTTTGTTCAGTATTTTGAGTCAAAATTAGATAGACATCATGCAAACCGATCCCAACAAAGCCAAGTAGAATGAGCGCAAGAAAACGGATATCAGCTTTAGGTGTTTTATAGGCAATCCATTGATAAAAAAGACAACAACCTAGAAATACGAGGGTCACAAATAAAAATAAAAACAGTAAGGTAAAACCTAAATATATGGAGGGAACAAAAAATAAACTAATCCCACCGATAAGACTGATAAACCATAATAAATTTTCGATCTTTTTATATTTTTTCCCAGCAAAACGCCATGCATAAATAGTGAAAGAAATCACATATCCGACCAAAAAAAGCATATTAATTTTGGCAAGTTGTAAAGTGTGAAAAAATGGATAAGTCTCCGTCGTTAAAATATTGCTGATAAAAAGCCCCCACAATAACGACGCCAAAGCAAACCAGCCAAAAGTTGAGTCTTTTCTGCGTATGAGCCAGACGAGAAAGGTAATAGTTCCCAATGTCAGGGAGATCACAAGATTAATAAAATACAGCGTTCGATGTTCAAATACATATTTTGAATTTTGTTCAATAATCGCATGTGGCGCTCCTATATAAACTTTACCTAAACCAGGACTTTGAGTCGCGATTCCTATCACTCGGATCAAAATTTCGTTTTGACCTTGTTTCAGTTCAGAATCAGGTAAAACCCAATAGCGCGGCATATTCCAGCTACGGCTTAAAGGTTCGATTAGATTTTTATCTCGCCAAATCAATTGCTTATTAAGATAAACTTCGCCCGCCATGTTGATGCTGTCAATATTTAATGCAAAAGGTTCAATTTGAGATGTAGGGCAATTTTTTGACCATAAAATACGATACCAGACTGTACCCGAATAGTTTTTCCAGCGATTTTCCCAAAAATCTGGCAATTTTACCGTTTGCCAGCTTTTTATATTATTGATATGACTGATCTGGAGGTCTGGTGAGGTTTGAGCAGATTGGATACTGATTATACTGACATGACAAGCATGATGTTTAGGAAGCAGTACCAATTCATGCAATGCAAAGGCGTAAGCTTGAGAAATACTACCGAATAGGATAAATAAAAAAGCAATACATAAACGTTTTAATCGAGCAAACCAAGTGATCGTGCAGTATCGACTGCTTTGATGCGTGTACATACTGCAAGTTTCCGATAAATATGCTTGATATGAGATTCAACTGTATAACGTGATAAGTTGATCTGATTGGCAATTTCCTTATTACTCAAACCTTGCGCAACCAGCAATAATATTTCATGTTCACGTTTTGAAAGTAAAGCGTCATCTATCTCATTTTCAATATTTTTTTTAGAGCTTGCTTCATTACTCACGGGAAGTTGTTTTAAAATTTGACGGGCAATAAAAGGGTCGATGGGGGCACCACCACGTAAAATACTGCGTATAGAAAGTGCGACTTCAATATCATCGCGTTCTTTTAATACATAGCCAGTAGCACCTGCCATCAGCGCATTCAAAATAGCGTCTTCAGTACTCCATGCAGAAATGACCAGAATAGCAATGGTGGGATCATAGTTCTTAAGCTGCTTGATAAACTCAATGCCATTTCCATCGGGTAACCCTAAATCAACCAATGCCAAGGAGGCAGAATGTTGTTCAAGTTGTTTACTTGCTTGAGCTAACGTTTGGGCAAAGATAAGATTTTCAGGTAAATAACCGATACCTAATAATATTTCTTTCAGCCTTTTTTGTATGAGTGGCTCATCTTCCACCACGATGACAGGTACAGGTAAAACCAACTCTGGATCCAGCATTACATTACTCAAAAGATTCATGTCCGCTCCTAATCTGCCTGTGTCTTTATCATTGTTATATCCCTGAGATTGGGTATTTTCCGATGAATAACAAAAATATCACTAATTTCAGGTATATCGTAAAACTTGTGATCATGATCAAATAATAAGTGCATAAATTTAAATCATAAAATAATCGGCGGGGATGAGCATATGAACAAGATTTTTAAACTGATCTGGAATAAATCACTGGGGCAGATGGTGGTGGTTTCGGAAAATGCTAAAAGTGCAGGGAAAACGGATAATACCACTGGGGTCGTGGTTAGTTCGGAGGTTTTAACTACAGATTCGGGATATCGGATACTTGGTTTGCAAACGCTGGTTTTGAGTATTGCAACGATTATGGGGGCTCATGCTTGGGCTGAGGTCTGTGATGTAAACGGTAGTGGTGGAACTGGAGGAAGTACAGCAACAGGCACGAACACTTTTACTTGTGGTGGTACGAATAAAGCAACAGCTAACGCCAGTAGTGCAGTGGGTAGTTATAATATATCGTCTGGAATTGGCAGTGCAGCAATTGGTAACGGTTTGGCTGGGAATATATTTGAAGCATATTATGGGAGCGATAAAAGGTTATCTTTTGGTGATTTTACAGTAATCACAAATTTGGCAGATAATGAATATGTATTTACCAATAGTAGTAAATATATGCCTGAAATTATAATGGCTATCAATGGTCAAACAAATTTAAGTGATGCTGCAAAACAGGCATTTGTGGACTATACTAATAATTTATTCATTAATCCAAAATATAATCAAGCAAGTGGTATTGCTAGTAGTGCTTTAGGTGTAATCAATAATGCTTCTGGGCTAGCAAGTAGTGCAGTTGGGTTTAATAATATTGCATCAGGAGATGCGAGTGCTGCATATGGGGCTAGCAACCAAGCAACTGCACAATACAGTAGTGCTTTTGGTAGTTACAGTTTGGCAACTGCTGATAAAGCCACCGCCATTGGATATAATTCTTTAGCCAATGAAGCCAATACTGTTTCCGTAGGTAAAGCGGGCGCTGAAAAACGTATTACCAATGTAGCCACTGCAACAAACGGGACAGATGCAGTCAATTTAACTCAAGTGCAGTCATTACTCTCTACTGCCGCTATAGGGGCTTCCGATAATTATGCCCAAAAAGATATCAATGCCAATGCTTTAGGCTCCGCATCTGGTACAGCCTATAATTCACAAAGTAATGGGACACAACTGACAAGTGTTGCAGGTGTGACCGTTACCGCAACCACGACAAATATTGATGATATCACATCATTTACATTACCTAATGGTATTGTCGTTACAGATGCGACCCAAGTAGCTGCCTTTAAAAATGCTGCAAAAAAAGGCGGTAATATCGCTTTAGGAGTTGCAAGTAATGCGGTGGGTAGTCAAAACCTTGCAATGGGTAATTATAGTAATTCTGTAGGTTCAAATAATACTGCAACAGGTGATAGTAGTAGTGCTTTAGGTCGCTCCAATATTGCAAGTGGTGATTATAGTGCTGCGGTAGGTCATCATAATACAGCTTCTAATACAGATAGTAGTGCTATAGGTTCTGAAAACTTAGCAAGTAATGTAAATGCTAGTGCCATAGGTCGATCCAATACTGCATCTGGTGTTTCAAGTAATGCTGTTGGTAACTCAAACATAGCATCAGGCGAGTCTGCTAGCGCCGTAGGCGATTCTAATAGAGCGTTCGGTAAACAAAGTAGTGCATTGGGTTCTGATAATACTACAAATGGTGAAGCGAGCAGTGCCATCGGTGATTACAATAGGGCATTGGCTAATTTGAGTAGTGCAGTTGGTTCTAACAATACAGCTTCAGCTGAGGCAAGTAGTGCAGTTGGTAGAAGTAATACGGCCTCAGGTACTTATAGTAGTGCAGTAGGTTATAGCAATACCGCATCTGGTGACTCAAGTAATGCGATTGGTTTTGCAAATAATGCAATTAATTCTTATAGCAACGCGATAGGCGCAAGTAATACGGCAAGTGGTATTTTCTCGAATGCCATTGGTACACAAAACAATGTTACTGGTACATATAGTACTGGCGTTGGTTTTAATAATAATATTACTGAAGAGCAAAGCGTTGCTTTAGGCATTAGCAATACTGTTTCTGGAAAATGGAGTAATGCGGTTGGTACTTATAATAAAGCAACTGGCACCGGGAGCTTTGCCGCAGGTTCGCAGAACTTGGCAAAGGGTAGTGGCGCTACAGTTGTAGGGGCTGCCAGTGGACAAAACTATAATACAGAAAATGATGGGACAAAACTCACTGCTATTAATGGCATTAAAGTTGAGGCAACAGATTTAACGACTGCATCCATTACCAAAATTGGTGATACATCAGTAAATGCACAACAAGCAGCAGATTTTGAAACTACGCTTCGCAATGGCGGCTCTGTGGCATTTGGAGATCGTAGTTCTGCGGTTGGTTCACATAATATTGCATTAGGTGGTCAAAGTGTGGCAATGGGCTATGACAATCAGGCGCTAGGCGTAAATAGCACAAGTGTAGGGAATTCAAATAAGGCAATAGGTGGTGTTTCCACTGCGGTTGGTTCAAATAATATTGCATCTGGTATTTATAGCAGTGTTTTTGGTAGTAGTAGCCAAGCTACAGCTTATGGTTCAACTGCGATTGGTTATGACTCTTTAGCCGATGAAGCAAATACCATTTCTGTAGGTAAAGCGGGCGCTGAAAAACGTATTACGAATGTTGCTGTTGCAACAAAAGACACAGATGCAGTTAACTATAGTCAGTTAAAAGATACCAATGCGATTGTGGCAACAAAAGCTTCGCAAACAGATTTAACAACTGGGCTTGCATTAAAGGCAGATAAAACTGCATTTGACAGTTTAAATGCTCAGGTTACTGACACTACAACTGGATTGGCAACCAAAGCTTCGCAAACAAGTGTCACTAATTTGGATACACGAGTAACTACTGAAGTTGGTACTTTAAACACTCGTATTGATGGAGAAGTGACGACTTTAAATACCCGCATTGGTAATGAAGTGACAACGTTGGATGGCAAGATTACGACGAATACCACTGCGATTGGACAAAATACCACAGCAATTAGCAATCTGGATGGGCGCGTTACAACTGAAGTAGGAACATTAAATAACACTATTTCAGGCATTGATGGACGTGTTACCACCAATACCAATGACATTGTCACACTTCAAACGGGTTTGAATAGTATTTCAAATAATGCCGTAATTTATGATAACGCTGCAAAAGATAATATTACTCTGAGTGGCGCAACAGGCACAAAGCTGACCAACTTGAAAGATGCCACACTGTCAGCAAATTCAACCGATGCTGTGACTGGTAAACAGCTAAATACGACTAACACCAATGTCACCACGCTGGATACGCGAGTAACCACTGAAGTCGGTACTTTAAATACACGTATTGATGGAGAGGTTACGACTTTAAATACCCGAATCGGTAATGAAGTGACAACGTTGGATGGCAAAATTACGACGAATACTACTGCGATTAATAATCTAGATGGCCGTGTAACGACGAACGAGGCTGATATTGCATCCCTCCAGCAAGGACAAGGAACATTGAATCAATTGGCGGTTCAATATGACAGTCCAACAAAAGATAGTATTAGCTTAAAAGGCGTGAATGGAACTAAATTGACCAATTTGCAGGAAGGGGATATTAGCTCTGCTAGCTCTAAAGATGCAATAACTGGCGGTCAGCTTTATACTACTAATCAAAGTATTAGCACTCTTTCAAATCAGTTTAGCAATAGTGCAAACCAACTTGCTTCTGTATTAGGTGGGGGCGCTAGTTTTAATAATGGCGTATTTGCTTTGCCAACATTTACGATACAAGGTGCAAGTTATTCTAATATTGGAGCAACTTTTGGTGCTGTAAATAATGAATTATCTGCATTAAAAGGTTCAGTCAGTAATCTGAAAAATTATGTTGATCAACAGGATGCTCAAACATTAGCTGATGCAAATACTTATACAGACACCCAAAGTTCTGGCACATTGGCAAATGCAAAAAGCTATATTGATCAGCAAGATGCAAAAAATCTAAATGATGCAAAAACCTACACAGATCAGCAAACCGCTCAATCATTGACTGATTCAAAAAGTTATACGGATCAGCAAGCAACAACGACATTAAACAATGCAAAAAATTATACGGATCAGCAAACAGCTTCAACCTTAAATACTGCTAAGTCCTATACGGATCAAAAAGTTGCTGATGCAGGTAAATATATCAGTATTGATGGAAATGGTGCTGGTTCAAGTGCAGGTTCCAATGCAACAGGAAAAAACTCAACAGCGATTGGTCCAAACACGGTGGTCACGGGTAATAATTCAACTGCGGTGGGTGTTAGTAATACTGTTTCGGGTAATAAATCAGGGGCATTTGGAGATCCGAATACTGTAAGTGGTAATGGTAGCTATGTAGTGGGCAATGACAATACAGTAAAAGGTGACAATACCTTTGTTCTTGGAAATAATGTCACTACTGAGGCAAAAAATGCTGTGGTATTAGGCAATGATTCAAGCAATGATCGTGATAATACTGTATCTGTAGGATCAGCGACCAATCAAAGACAACTCACCAATGTGGCTGCAGGTACGGCTGATACAGATGCGGTAAATGTCGCACAAATGAATAAATCAAGTTCTGAGACGCTTTCGAGTGCAAATACTTATACAGATACTCGTTTCGCAGGACTAGAAAATGCATTTAAAGACTATAGTTTGCAAACAGAACGCCGTTTCCAGGAAGTCGATAAACGTTTTGACCGTCAAGGCGCAATGAGTGCAGCCATGATGAATATGGCAACCAGTACTTCTGGATTACGTGGTCAAAACCGTGTGGGTGTAGGTGCGGGTGTGCAAGGTCAGGAGCAAGCAGTTGCTGTGGGCTATCAGAGAATGATCAATGAAAATACCAGTTTGAGTATTAGTGGTGCTTTAAGTAAAGAAGAAAGCTCGGGCGGTGTTGGTGTTGGCTTTAGTTGGTAATATTAATTTTGCTTAAAAACCAAAGAAAACCAGTCTAATGAGACTGGTTTTTTTATGACGGCTAAATTAGATAAAAAAGGAATTGAAATACATAGAGAAAAATCACCAATTTCAGGGATGCGCAGCATTCAAAAAGCATCTTAAAATGGATCTGCGTTTTAACTTCAGTAAAGTCTTAAAAGCTCAACTATAGAGGGAGAAATGACACTTTATAAAAACTCTGACATTCTAATAACAACTTATTTTGAGCCAGTCTATTGATGAATAAGACTGGTTTTCTTTTTATGTTGATTTCATTTTATCTGGTTCATTTTTTTGTCATACACATTGGTAAATATAAAAGACAACGTTTTTCACTTGAAAAAATTAGTATTTTACTCAATAGTCTAATGGTAAGTATTTTCAGGTAGTTACGTTTTTTTAAAATTTAAAACGAGTAGAGCTTGAAAGTTTGAGTAAAGCGTTCTAAAACAGTGAAGAGAGCTATAACAAGGATTATCTATGAAGTTGTATTATTCCCCTGGTGCATGTTCATTGGCTGCACATATTCTTTTGAATGAAATTAATGTTGATTTTGATCTGGAACGGGTTGACTTAAAAACACATAAAACTGAAAAAGGTGCAGATTATTATGAGATTAATCCTAAAGGTTACGTGCCTGCACTTGAAATAACACCAGGCTTGGTTCTCACCGAGAATGTAGCTGTACTTCCTTTTATTGCACAACATGATCCAGCTCAAAACTTGATTCCCCCATCAGGTTTAGGACGTGCCAAAGTGTTGGAATGGCTTGGGTATTTGAATTCAGAGCTCCATGATGCCTATGCGGTATTCTTTGGGGGCGCATTAGATGCTGAAGCAAAAGAAAAAGCCTATGCTGAAATTGATCGATTACTGGCTTATATCGATAAAGCAATAGGTGAATCAGACCATGAATATCTGGTCGATGATGGGTTTGGTCCAGCCGATGCCTATTTGTTTGTTCTCACCAATTGGTCAAATAGTATTGAACATGATTTGAGCCCTTACCAAAATATTGTGGCATTACGCAACAAAGTTGCAGAACGTCAATCAGTGAATATTGCTATGCGAGATGAAGGCCTAATTTCTTAAAGATGGCATTTGTATGAAAAACGCTTCATATTGAAGCGTTTTTTATTGAAATTCTGGTGGTTCTTTAAAATTAACGTGTTCTAAATTCAAGTCATAATGCTGCTTTAACTTTTTCCATTCAACCCTAGCAGGCTTTGCTGTTTCTTCAAACTCATTTCCGTCGGTAGTTTTTTTCAATTTTCCAGTTAAAAAATTAATGCTCACGCCACTTTCTTCACCTGAAGCGCGATGAAAGCTATTTTGATCAAAGCCAATTAATTTAAACTTTCCATTTTGATAGCGAAAGCTAAAATTATTGTTGGTGACATACCATGAACCGCAGCTTAACCAATAATGTAAATTTATTTTCAATATCCCTTTTGAAATCATAATGCCACCATCTTCTAATGGGTCGGCTAGGCAAGGGGAGTCTGCATCATTTTCACTTGGAAGTTGCAGGCTTTTACTGATCAATTGATAACCTTGCGCGGTTCTAAATAAAACCAACAAAGCTCTAGGGTTGGTATTGAGCTCAGGACTACCCAGTCTATCATTGGAAATAATCTTCTCTGGATTATTTTCCTCAATCACTAAAGCGAGGTCTTCCATCCCGTCTTGGTTTAAATCGCCTTTGCCAGTTTCAATAATTTTCCAGTTTTTAGGGATAAATGACTGATACTTTGCCTGATCAGAGTTTGCAAATGTAGTTGCTGTAACAGCAAGACAACCCAGTGCAATAATAGTTTTTAGCATATTAATTTTACTCTTATTCTTTATTTTTAATAAAAAAGGATCCCAAAGAATCCTTTTTTTAACCATTGCTTATTTAAAGAAATATCCTGTTTCTGGAGAACTGGCATTGGCCATACGTTTACGAGGCATACGTCCCGCGAGGTAGGCTTCTCGACCAGCTTCTATTGCTTTTTTCATGGCAGATGCCATCAGTATAGGGTTTTGTGCCGCAGCAATTGCAGTATTCATGAGAACCCCATCACAGCCCAGTTCCATCGCAATTGCCGCATCACTTGCGGTGCCTACACCGGCATCTACCAATACAGGCACTTTGGCATTTTCTTTAATAATAGAAATGGTGTGAGGGTTTAAAATACCTAGACCTGAACCAATGAGACTTCCTAGAGGCATAATCGCTGCACAGCCCATACTCTCCAGTTCTTGAGCAATAATAGGATCATCTGAGGTGTAAACCATGATTTCAAAACCATCATCAATCAGGGTGCGAGCAGCTTTAAGCGTGGCTGTAACGTTGGGATAAAGTGTTTTTTCATCCCCTAAAACTTCAAGTTTGACTAGATTATGTCCATCCAGAAGTTCACGTGCCAACATGCAGGTGCGTACTGCACTGTCTGCATCAAAACACCCTGCTGTATTTGGCAGAATGGTATATCTTTCGGGTGGTATGACTGAAAGTAAATTCGGTTGATCGGGGTGTTGCCCAATATTTACACGACGAATCGCCACAGTTACAATCTCTGCACCGCTGGCTTGAATCGCCAAATCTGTTTCATCAAGATCTTTATATTTACCTGTGCCGACTAAAAGGCGGGATTGAAATGTACGTGAACCGATAGTTAAAGGTGAATCTTGCATGGCTTACTCCATTTTAGCCGCCGCCGACAGCGTGAATAATTTCTATACGATCATGTTCTGAAAGGGGAGATTGTTCGAGTTTACTCTTTGGAACTATCTGCTCATTTTGTTCGACGGCAAACCGTTTACCTTCAAGTGCTAATTCCTGAACAAGTTGCAATAAGTTTTGACAAGCAGTTTGCTTAAGCTCGCCATTTAAATAAATTTGCATTTAGTTTTCCATTATTTCGCGTACTTTATGGCCTTCCATGCAAGGACTAGCCACCCTAAAATCATAAATACCCCTCCAAGTGGAGTAATTGCACCTAATCCACGCGGTAAACCTAATGCCATGATATATAAAGAACCACAGAATAATAAAATACCGATCTGGATTAAGATAAAAGATGCTTTAATCGAAAATGGAGAGTTGATTCTGGCTAAAATACCTAACGCAAGTAAACCCAACGCGTGGTAAAAGAAATACTGTGTTGCTGTGCTCCACCAGCCAAGTTGTTCTGGTGTTGCAAAGGCTTTTAGGCCGTGAGCGCCAAATGCGCCCAATATGACAGCCAAAGCAAGATTAACAGCTGCAATTGCGATCCACATAAGCCAAAAACACTTAAAAAAAGACACAAGCACCTTAGCATAAATCCACCGAGCTAAAAATACTTAAGCTTAATAAAAAAGAGGCAAATGCCTCTTTTAAATACCAGAAAAAATTAGCTTGCTGACATTGCAACCTTAATCTTTTCCATCGCATTCTTTTCAAGCTGGCGAATACGTTCAGCTGAGACATTGTATTCTGCTGCAAGCTCATGCAGTGTGGATTTATCATCATCTAGCCAGCGGCGCTGTAAGATGTTACGTGAACGATCATCCAATTGATTCATTGCTTCATACAACGCAGAACTACTTTGTTCTTCGTAGTCTTCATTTTCCACCAATCGTGCAGGATCGTAACGGTTATCTTCGAGATATAAAGCAGGCGCGACATGCGTTGAATCATCGTCGTCATCACCTTGTGCCTCAAAAGCGGCATCATAGGCTGTCAATCGGCCTTCCATTTCTAGCACTTGCTCAGGCGTGACGTTTAGGTCAACTGCAATTGCCTTAGCTTCCTCAAGTGTTAGTTTTTTACTCGACTTTTTTAGGCTGCGTAAATTAAAAAATAATTTACGTTGCGCTTTGGTTGTTGCAATTTTCACGATACGCCAGTTACGAATGACATATTCATGTATTTCAGCTTTAATCCAGTGAACTGCGAAAGAAACTAAACGCACACCCATATTCGGGTCAAAACGCTTTACTGCTTTCATCAAGCCAAGGTTGCCTTCTTGAATAAGGTCACCTTGTGGTAAACCATAGCCTGCATAGCTGCGTGCAATATGCACAACAAAACGTAAATGCGACATGACTAGCATTTTTGCCGCATCTAAATCCTGATCATAATAGTAACGCTCAGCCAGTTCTTTCTCTTGCTCAGCGGTCAAAATTGGAATTTGATTAACGGTGCTGATGTAAGCACCGAGATTTACACCGGGCGCAGATAAGGACAGGGGCATCAATTGATTGCTGCTGTCACTCATGAGTTCTCCTTATAGGATGGTGGTATAACCAATGATTTCATCTTAATGCGAAGCAAGTTCATAATTAAGGAAAATTGGGTAGAGAAATGTAAAATTTTATACACTAGTTGCTCTAAAGAACAAAGCTGTATGTTTAAGAGTGAATCAAATAGTGAAATTCATGGTCAGATATTCGGGTCAACTGACACTTTAATTGATGGAGTTGACAATAACGAATGACATCAATTTCACTATGTGGATCAGAGGATTTTAATAAAAAAACCTGATGCTGATCTGCTTTTTTTAAACCACGTTTTAACATCAAAAGGGGCATAGGGCACGGTTGGCCTATAGCGTTAATTTCAGTGGGAATTCCGAGATTTGAATCACTCATCCGTAAAAATATTTAAAGATCGTTATGAGCTCCGATTTTATCAAATATTTTCATAAATGTGCAAAAAGTCGCACGCTTTAAAAGCATATATTTTATTGATAGTAAAAAAATATTATGGAGTTTAAAAATCAATCAAAATTTTATATAGAATTATCTAAAAAATTTCTATTAATTGTCACAAACCCGTGTTAAGCTCGAAGCGTTTTAGGAATCACTAGTATAAACAAATCATTGTTTTATTAAGCCTATAACAAATGGATGTAACCGGAAATTGTTGATAGTTTTACAGAATGATTACAAGCTTTGAAATAATAACGAATTTTAAACTTGTTTGCTCTGCTGTTTGCAACACCGGAAGGTCCTTTATTTTCACTTCTGAGGATTGACTTATGACAGCTCGCGAACAAGGCGTTGTTAAATGGTTTAACGACACTAAGGGTTTTGGCTTTATTCAACGTAATGGCGGCGACGACGTATTTGTACATTTTCGTGCAATTATGGGTGACGGACATCGTTCGTTACGTGACGGTCAGCGTGTTGAATTTAGCGTTGTGCAAGGACAAAAAGGTTTTCAGGCTGAGAATGTACAGCCTTTAGACTAATCAACATTTTATTATGTTGAATAACGCCTCAATTTTATAATTGGGGCGTTTTTGTTTTATACTACTATTCTCATCAGAGTGATTAACAGTTAGAGCACGAATTTATGGTATCTGGTTTTGAAACCTTGAATCTACATCCGCAACTTAAAAAAGCGATTGATGCATTAGGGTTTAAGCAAATGACCCCAATTCAACAAAAGGTTTTAAAATATACACTTGCAGGGCACGATGCGATTGGGCGTGCGCAAACGGGAACAGGGAAAACCGCAGCATTCCTGGTGAGTATCATTAATGATTTGCTAAATAATCCGATTCAGGAGCAGCGTTATCGTGGAGAACCACGTGCATTGATTCTGGCACCGACTCGTGAATTGGCTTTGCAAATCGAAAGCGATGCTAGAGAGCTGACCAGATTTACTGATTTAAAACTGCTGACACTAGTGGGTGGTGTGGACTTTGATAAGCAAAAGAAACCGCTCAATGCTCACTTTCTAGATATTCTGGTCGCAACTCCAGGACGTTTGATCGACTTTATTGAGCAAAAAGAAGTCTGGCTCGATCAAATTGAGTTTCTGGTGATCGATGAGGCAGATCGGTTGTTGGATATGGGCTTTATTCCTTCGGTTAAACGGATTGTGCGTTACTCTCCGCGTAAGGAACAACGTCAGACTCTAATGTTTTCTGCTACTTTTAGTTATGATGTTTTAAATCTGGCACGTCAGTGGTTGTTTGAACCTGTCACAGTTGAAATTGAACCTGAACAAAAAACCAATAATGACGTAGAGCAACGTGTTTATGTAGTAGAGAAAAAAGATAAATATCGTCTATTGCAGGATATTCTACGTGATGAACCAATTGATAAAGTCATGATCTTTGCCAATCGTCGAGATCAAGTGCGTCGTTTATATGATCATTTGAAAAGAGATGGTTATCGTGTGGGAATGTTGTCAGGTGAAATTGCACAGGACAAACGCTTAAAAATGCTTGAGCAATTTAAGCAGGGTAAAAACAATATTATGATTGCAACAGATGTTGCTGGTCGTGGTATTCATGTGGATGGTGTATCGCACGTGGTGAATTTTACTTTGCCAGAACAGTCAGATGATTATGTACATCGTATTGGACGTACTGGTCGTGCAGGTTCTCAAGGTGTAAGTATTAGTTTTCTTTCAGAAGATGATGCATTTTATTTACCAGAAATTGAAAAAGCGATTGGCAAAAAACTACCACTGACACGTTTGGATGGGTATTGTTAGACTGTCATCTGAATAATTTTTTATAAAAAGCGCTCTTAAATACAGAGCGCTTTTTATTTAGTCGGTATGTGATTAACTGGCTTTACAATAAAAAGTAAGCGTTGTCTGATAATCATCATCTTTTGCTAAAGACGCATTTTTACCCGTAATCGAACCAATAACGCCTGCTGCTGCCTCTACTATTTTTCCAGTTTCTTCATCTACTACACCTTTAAGTACACCGTTATAAGTTGTTTTTTCGTCAACTATAACGGCCGAGCTGCGTTTACAGGTCTTATTTGCTGCATCAACGGCATTATTTTTCGCTATGAGATTAGTTTTGCCTACCCCCGTCACTTCAAATTGATTATTTTCTTTTTGAATCGCGGTTGTGGCAGTAGGGTTAGAGGCACACGCTGTTAATAAAATGACGGATGCAGTCAATACGCTGGCGGTGATTTGTTTTTTCATAAACCAGTCCTTCAGAAAATTTAAAAATTATTTTTTTAGTTGACCATAAAAATTTTTATTTGTTTTGAGTATGTTGTATAGATTTTGATAATTTTTGCAGTAAAGCTGTCAAATTTGAGAAAACTAGTGAAATGCCCTAGATTGACATGGCAGAATGAAAAAGGAATGTGCTAATCTACTTTTGTTTTTTTCTATTAGATTAATGTTCATGACGGATTTAGACGTAAGTAAGGTTCATCAAAATATTCATCAGCGTCAATCAATTGGGCATCTCATTGAGCCTGCACCATCTTCTGAACAATTAAATAAAGCATTTGAAGCAGCACTGACTGCGCCGGATCACCATCGTTTAAAACCGACCCGATTTATTGTGATTCAACCTGAACAGCGAGCGGCCTTTGGCGAGAGTTTATCTCAAGCCTTAGCAGATCTTGGTGAAACTGATCCAGTTCAGCTTGATCGTGTTAAGCAACACCCTTTTCGTGCACCATTGATAGTAATAGCGGTTACTCAATTTCAGGATCATCCTAAGGTTCCATTATTTGAACAAACTTTGAGTTCTGGGGCGGCTATTCAAAACTTTTTATTGTCTTTGCAGGTACAAGGGTTTTCAACGATGTGGCGTTCAGGTGCTGTTGTTGAGTCAAAATGGATGAAGCAGCATTTAGGATTGGCTGATCGTGATTTGATCTCAGGTATTATTTATATTGGCACTGCCGCCAAATCAATTGCGCCACGTGCAGACATAGTGGTCAGTGATTTTGTAAAAAAATGGCAGTCTTAAAAAAATATTGATATTGATGTAGCAGGAATGAAGAACGCATGACGGAATTAAATTTTTCGGATCTCGTTGAACCCATCGAAGTTGATAAGAAAACAGCACTTCGTATCACGGTGCTTGGGGGGGGCAGTTTTGGTACGGCGATGGCAAACCTAGCAGTGCGTAATGGCTGCGATACGATGATTTGGATTCGTGATCAAGATGCTGCAGATGATATTAATGAGAGCCATATCAATAAACGCTATTTGCCAGATTTTACGTTGGAAGCTGCTTTGCGTGCAGTCTGCGATATTGAAGAGGCTGTTTGTAATCGGGACATCATTTTAGTTGCGATCCCTAGTCATTCGTTCCGTAATGTGCTTAAGCAAATTGCACCTTTTATTACGTCGCAGGCCGTCGTCTCACTGACCAAAGGAATTGAAGCTGATACCTTTAGTTTTATGAGTGATATTATTCGAGAAGAATTACCAGAAGTGCCATATGGTGTTCTTTCTGGGCCTAATCTTGCAAAGGAAATCATGGCAGGCATGCCATCGGGAACGGTAATTGCCAGTCATTCTGAACTGGTACGCTACGCTGTTCAACATGCCTTACATAGTGCGTTATTTCGTGTTTTTGGTAGTGATGATGTGCATGGGGTTGAACTTGGTGGCGCACTAAAAAATATTTACGCAGTCGCCATGGGGATGGCAGTTGCTTATAATATCGGTGAAAATACGAAAAGTATGATTATTACCCGAGCCTTAGCTGAAATGAGTCGATTTGCAGTTAAATTAGGTGCTAATCCTTTAACATTTTTGGGTTTATCTGGAGTGGGGGATTTATTTGCGACTTGTAATAGTCCGCTGAGTCGTAATTATCAGATTGGTTATGCTTTGGGTTCGGGTAAGACGCTGGACCAAGCGACAAAAGAACTTGGACAAACAGCTGAAGGCATTAATACGATTGTACAGGTTCGCAAACGCGCACAAGAGCTGGATGTATATATGCCGATTACGAATGCATTGTACGAAGTAATTTTTGAAGGCGCGCCACCCCTAAATATTGCGCTTGCCCTGATGAAAAATGGACACCGTAGTGATGTAGAGTTTGTATTACCTCATCATGAAGTTTAAAAACATCATTTAATGAAAACTGTCATAAAGACTTGTTATCATAAAGAAAGATTGGAAAAGGAATGGTTATGCAACTAACTTTAGTTCGCCACGGTGAAGCAGCGTCTCCAGTGGATGGTAACGATACCAAGCGGCCATTGACGGCATTGGGCCATGCTCAGGCTGAGCAGACGGCACAGCACCTGAAAGATAGGGTTCAGCCAGAGGTTTTTGTCGTGAGCCCTTTGCTACGCGCACAGGAAACACTTGGTCATATTCAGGCATATTTTCCTAAAGTTCCTGTTTTACTTTGTGATAAGATCAAACCAGAAGATGATGCGAAAGATGCGATAGACTGGCTTTCCCAGCTTCCATTTGAATCTGTTGTTGTGGTGTGTCATATGAATGTTGTGGGACATATTGCTGAACAATTAACCCATGAACATTTTAATCCTTTTGCTTTGGCTGAAGCACGCATTTATAGCCAGAGCGTGATTGCCAATGGATTGTCAACACAAGAACATAGTTTTATACCTACGCTATAACGAAAACACGGTACATATAATTTATGCTGTATTTATGGATGCCTGAAGCCAATGGGGCTTGGTTTTGGTCAACAGGTGAAAATTGGTTACAGGCTTCCAGCCTTGAACAGCTTATTCATGATTTGCAACCGCATCAGGGAGAAGAAACAGTGGTTTTCTTTTCCAGTCGCCATATCCAGATTTTGCAACAACACATGAGTAAAACACATGTGAAGCAACTGGGGGCAGATGGTGTTAAGTATCTCATGGAAGAATATGTGACTCTACCGATCGACCACATGCGCATTGTTCACCATTTTGAGTCACCAGATCAAATAACAATAGTAGGGGTTGCGCAAAGTCTGGTTGAGACATGGCAACATGCACTCAATTTATTGCCCATTAAACTGGTCGCGTTACTCCCTGATTTTCTGATATTACCTGTCCCTGAACAAGGTCAAGTTAATATTGCCCATTTACATGGTCAGACTCTAGTACGTGAAAATCTTTATAAAGGTATGACAATAGATGATTTGGCTATTTATCTTGAGTTCCAGACTACGGAAACCTTTTATCATTACAGTAATTTGACTCCACAACAACTTGATAGTCTGGCTACAGCTTCTACACTAGAAACTCGACAACCGTTTGATTATCAGTTTCAGAAAATCCAAAAACCGAAGCAGCATCCATTCAATATTTTACCAAAAGCCAAAAATGAAACTAAAGTTTCGGGTTATTGGAAAGCATGTATTGCGGTTTTGATCGCGGTTTTGATTGTTCAGTTTAGTTATGATGCTTTACGTTGGTACAAACTAAAAAAACTTGCAAATCAGACAGCAACACAAGCCGTAGACCAATATAAATATTGGTTTGGTGCCAATAGCCGAGTGACTGAGCAAAATGTAAAAAGTATGTTTGAAAGTCAACTGAGAATGAGTCAAAGTGGTGATACCACAGCTTTAAGTCTGTTAAGCAGGGTTGGGCCAATTCTTATGCAACGCCAAATTGTAGCTCAACAACTAAGTTATAATGCTCCATCTTTAAGCATGTCATTAAAAGCCAAATCGGCCAATGATTTGCAAAGTTTAACACAGCAACTCAATCAACAAGGTTTCAAAGCAGAACTAGGTAATGTTCAGGCAGATGGTGCAGGGGCAATTGGGACGGTAAAAGTACAATAATGAATGCTATAACTCGAATTCAACAGGGTTTTGATCAAAAAATCGAACGTATTATTGACGCATTGCAACGAATGTCTGCGCGTGAGCGTTATATGGTGATTTTTGCCAGTATTTTTGTTGTGATTGCACTGCTTGGTTTTTCACTTTGGAAAATGCATAGTCTGGCGGATCAACAACAAAAACGAGTAAATGATCTAAAGGATTTAATGGTCTGGATGCAAAGTAATGCGGTGACCATGAAACCCGCCTCAGAGAGCCAGTTGAGTTTGGCTGAAAAGATTCAACGAGTTTCACAACAGCAAGGACTCACGGTTTCATCTCAGCAAATGGGTGAACAGTTGCAAATTGTGGCAGAACATCAAAATTATGCCGTTTTGGCAAATTTTATAACTCAGCTTGCGCAAATGGGCTTATCGATTGAAAAAATGGATATGGTTTCGAGTAACAATCAGATTAAATTAACGGCTACGGTACAATAAGTCCTCAAAATAAAAGGGTTGCAAGCATGGTGTTTTATCTTACCTATGCCTATAATACGCCTACCTGAAAAAGCAGTAGACTTTGATTGATATGTTATATTCGCTTGCTCGCCCTATGTTGTTCTCCTTGTCACCCGAGCGTGCACATGAACTTACCTTATCTCTTTTAAAGTCCGCTCATAAAATCGGATTATTACGTCAACATATAGCACCTAAGCCTGTCACTTGCATGGGTATTGAATTCCCAAATGCTGTAGGACTTGCAGCTGGTTTAGATAAAAATGGCGCTTATATTGATGCGTTGGCAGGTTTGGGCTTTGGTTTTATTGAAATAGGAACGATAACCCCGCGCCCGCAGTCTGGAAATCCACAACCACGATTGTTCCGTATTCCTGAAGCGAAAGCCATCATTAACCGTATGGGGTTTAATAACGATGGTGTCGATCAGTTGATAGAAAATGTCAAGGCGTCAAAGTTTAAAGGCATTCTGGGAATCAATATTGGTAAAAATGCGGACACTCCTGTTGAAAATGCAGTAGATGATTATCTGATTTGCCTTGAAAAAGTTTATAATTACGCATCCTATATCACGGTCAACATTTCTTCACCTAACACAAAAAATTTGCGTAGTTTACAAAGTGGCGATGCCCTGACGGAATTGCTAGAAACACTCAAGCAACGGCAACTGGAACTAGCTGAACAGTATCATCATTATGTGCCACTTGTTCTCAAAGTAGCACCTGATTTAACTGAAGAAGATATTGAGTTTATTTCAAATCAGTTATTGCAGTTTAAAATTGACGGTCTAATTGTTACCAATACTACCTTGTCACGTGTAGGGGTAGAAAATTTACCTTGTGGTGATGAGTCAGGCGGTTTATCGGGTGCGCCTGTATTTGAAAAAAGTACCGAATGTCTGCGCCAGTTTGCAAAATCTTTAAATGGGCAAATTCCTTTGATTGGT
Organism: Acinetobacter sp. S40; assembly: GCF_016624705.1. Lineage (NCBI taxonomy): Bacteria > Pseudomonadati > Pseudomonadota > Gammaproteobacteria > Moraxellales > Moraxellaceae > Acinetobacter > Acinetobacter sp. S40. The sequence goes on along the minus strand of NZ_JACVTU010000002.1, from coordinate 209,338 downwards.
GTGGGTGGAATTACGCAAGGCGAGCATGCGATTGCAAAAAAAGATGCGGGTGCTAACCTTGTACAAATTTATAGTGGCCTCATATATACAGGTCCGTCCCTAATTAAAGATTGCGTGAGTGCTTTCAATTAAGTGATGAATACACTGGATATCATTATTCTGATACTCCTGCTCATTGGAGGGCTAAACGGTTTGCGACAAGGATTCGTAAAAGCCTTTGCGAACTTAATTGGTTGGATATTGGCTCTGATTATCGGTGCAAAATATGCCAACTTTTTGGCGCCAAGCATGGTGGTGTTAAGTCATGATCCTGTTGTGCAGAAGATTGCGGCATTTGCATTTATCGTCCTGATTATTATTGTCCTAACGTGGATTGTAACGGGGTTACTCAATTTAATACTCAAAAGTATGAGCCTTGGCCCTTTAAATCGTTTGGCTGGTGGTGCTTTTGGTACATTAAAAGGGTTGCTGATTGTATTGGTAACCATGCAAGGTCTCGGTCCGTGGGTTGAAAGTTCACCACACTGGAAACAGTCCAAATTTGTTCAGGTTTTATTGCCTTATGCGCCATTAGCAACAGAGTTATCAAAAGATGCTGCCAATGAAGCATTGCAACATGTGACATCTGAAGGGAGTATTTTTCATCGCCCTTCACATGAGGTGGCTGAGTCTGATCCTGAAAAAGATCAATCTAGTCACTCAACCCAAAATCCTTTTTATTAATCCTAGCTCGTCTGCGAGGTTGCTATGTGTGGAGTAGTTGGTATAGCCGGTAAAGCACCCGTTAACCAAATGTTGTTTGATGCATTAACGATGTTGCAGCATCGTGGACAGGATGCAGCTGGGATAGTGACTTGCCATAATGGTCGTCTTTTCCTGCGCAAAGACAATGGTATGGTGCGAGATGTGTTTCATACTCGTCATATGCGTGCATTGATTGGTAACTACGGTATCGGTCATGTGCGTTATCCAACTGCAGGTTCGGCAAGTAGTGCAGAAGCACAGCCATTTTATGTGAACTCTCCATACGGAATTACATTGGCTCATAATGGTAATTTGACCAATGCTTCTGATATTCATGATGATTTGTTTAAAACAGATTTGCGTCATATGAATACTGATTCTGATTCTGAAGTTCTTTTGAATGTTTTCGCACATGAATTACAAAAAAGTGGAACTTTGAATCCAACAGCTGAAGATGTTTTTCATGCAGTAAAGCGTGTTCATGAGCGTTGTAAAGGCGCTTATGGTGTGGTTGCCATGATTACTGGACATGGCTTGGTTGGTTTTCGTGATCCTAATGGTATTCGTCCATTAATTTATGGCTCACGTGAAACTGAACACGGCCTTGAATATATTATTGCCTCTGAATCGGTTGCAATTACTGCGCTTGGCTTTAAGATCGAGCGTGACATTCAGCCGGGTGAGGCTATTTTTATCAATGACCAAGGTGAGCTCTTCACTCAGCAATGCGCTGCCGAACCTCGGCATCGACCTTGTATTTTTGAATATGTGTATTTTGCACGTCCTGATGCAATTATTGATGGGATTTCGGTGTATAAAGCCCGCTTAAAAATGGGTGAAAAACTGGCGCATAAAATTTTGCGTGAATGGGGTGAAGAACACGATATCGATGTGGTTATTCCAATCCCAGATACCAGCCGTACTTCTGCACTGGAACTGGCGAATATTCTTGGCGTCAAATTCCGTGAAGGTTTTATGAAAAACCGTTATATCGGTCGCACCTTCATTATGCCAGGTCAACAGCAGCGTAAAAAATCAGTACGGCAAAAACTCAACCCAGTTGAACTTGAGTTTAAGGGCAAGAATGTACTGCTTGTGGATGATTCGATTGTTCGTGGCACAACTTGTAATGAAATCATTCAGATGGCGCGTGATTCGGGTGCTAAAAAAGTTTATTTTGCTTCGGCTGCACCTATGGTGAAATACCCAAATGTCTATGGTATTGATATGCCAGCAAAAACTGAATTGATCGCTTCACAGCGTAGTGTTGAAGAAATTCAGGATATTATTGGTGCGGATCGTTTGATCTTTCAGGATCTGGAAGATTTAAAAAATGCAGTGCGCACTAGTAAAGTTCCAGATTTAACTGAATTTGATAGCTCGGTTTTTGATGGTATTTATGTGACTGGTGGTATTGATCAAGTCTATCTTGAAAACCTCGAGCGTAAGCGTAACGATACGGCTAAAGGTACAGATGGTTATATTGATGTCAATATTGATGCTGCATCTGTTGATTTAACTGGAATCAAAGAAGAGTTATAAGATAAATTCTGTAGGAAAAAGCGGGTTTTTCCCGCTTTTTTCATTTATGATGGGGCAACAATGTAATCAGGACATATTTACATTGAAAGAAGTCAGTCATTATCTCGTTGAAAATAAAAATATGATGTGGTCGGCAAGCATGTGTGTAGTCGCAATGTTGCTGACAATGTTCATCTTAAATACCACACTTGGACTTTTGGTTCATTATTTTGATTATAGCCAGTCTATTTTGTGGCATAGCTTGAGTCCGTATCTGATAGTTTTATTGTTCTTTATTGCAATGAGTTCTGCGATTTACGAATTTTATATTTTTCGTGAAGGTGGCCATTCTTTAGCTAAACAACTGCAAGGTCGTCGTTTAGATTTGCTTGAAAGCACGCCTGAAGAAAGTGTTGCACTTAAAATTTCACAACAATTGGCGGAACGTTTTAGAATTGAAGTCCCTGTATTATATGTCTTGCCTGATGAAGTCGGGGTTAATGCTTTAACGGCGGGTTTTGATCAGCAGAATGTGGTGATTATATTGACGTGGGGGGCATTACAAAATCTGGATGAGGTCGAATTGTATGGTTTGCTCGGTCATGAGTTTAATCAGATTTTATCTGGTGAAGCAGTAGAAAATACAAAACTCAAAATTTTATACAGTGGTTTAATTACCTTTAGTCAATTAGGAAGTAGAATCGCCAAACGTGGTTTTAAACCTTATCAAAAAAATAAACAGCGTAAGTTTGAAACATTTTTTATTGCATTAGGTGGCATTATTTGGTTATTGGGAAGTATGGGAGTATTAATAACCCGTTTAATCAAGTATTTAACTTTAAGTGGGCGCACCTTTCGTAATGATTACAAAACCATGCAGCTCATTCAGAACAATGCCAATACTCAGACGTTGCTGCGCATTTATGTGCATCATGCGGGTTCGCAAATTCATAGTGTATTTTCTGAATCGATTGCTCATATGTGCTTTGCTAATTCATTGAGTCCACAAAGCTGGTTAAATATTCATCCCAGTATTGAAGATCGTATATATGAACTTAATCCAACGATTTTGCAGGAATTACAGCTCGAAAACTTAAAAAAGTTACGAAATCGGCCATTATTTAGCTTATTTCGCTCACTCGAAGAAATGGATGGAAATGTTCATACGCCGTGGGTCTCACCGCAACCATTACCCTTGTTGCGTCTATCTCCTATAAGTTTTGCTTTAAATGATGCAATAAAACCGCTTAAAGCTGAAATACGTCAAAATATTAAGCGACCAGAATTAATTCAGCGGGCTTTACAGACAGCAACAGGATCGCGTGAAGTGATGGTCGCGATTTTAATGATTCGACAATATCGAGAATTTCTTCCACAAAATGCACAGGTGAGTCGGGCCATTGTGGATGCATTACTGTATCTGGATGGGCGTGTTCATGTGCAGATTTTTCATGAAGCCTGTCGCAATATTGGTTCGCTTCCAGCCAGTATTGCACGGCAGTTTTTAACTCGCTTGGCTTTAATTATCCAGGAAGATGGTGAGGTGGGTTTGCTTGATGCCTTGCTTTTAGAGCGGGTAAAATTCGAATTAAATCTGATGCCTGTGCATATGCCAACGTCGATTGAAGAAGTAAAACCACAAATTGTCCGTTTAATCGATGCGTTATTGCACGTACAACAAATCAATAGCCCAAATCAACTTGAAGTACGTGATCGGATACTGAGCCACATTCTGACTTTGGAGGAAATGGTATTGTATGAAGAAATTTCAGACGAACCGATTGATCTGGCGGAAATTCTGAATGATTGTGCCGGGCTATTATTACGCGATCGACTAAGTATATTGGGTATTGCAGAAATGTGTTTATGGAGTGATCGTATCATCACTCAGGACGAGCTTGATGTTTTGGAATTATTATATTGGCGATTTGGATTTGAAACAGCCGATATTGTCGATCAAATGCAAAAGAAAAATACCCTAATGATTATTTAAACTGCATTTAGTGTCTGTTTCGATCAAATCACTGAAAAAGCTTGTAAAGCAGAGTAGAATGACTTGGATATAATTTTGATAGTGTGAATATGACAGGGCAACAGCGGAGTATTTTGGCAACTATGGGCGTGGATGTCTGGATTCCACGAGCAGTGTCCTGCCATAAAAAACAGGCTGTGAGTCTTTGGCGTGATCAAATTCCATCTAAAAGTCAGGAGTCTAGCCAAGTTGTAAGCCAACAATTGGCTACAGTTGGATCTGAACCGCAACTGGCAAAAACTATTGAGAGTATACCTGCGCAAATCGTGCCCACTGTTGAAATTGCATTACAAGATATTGAGTCGCCAACTGCTATTTCTTTGCCACTAGAACAGCCTAAAGTTGTCCTTATGCAGCAGGCTTTTACATTGGAAGCCTATTGCCTCGATCAAGTCATTTTAGTGATTGAAAGTTCGCAATTGTCTAAAGAACAAAGACAACTTTGGGCAAATATTCAAGCAAGTTTGCCTGGCTTTTACAATGAATTGAAATGGCCATTACCACTTGAAAATTTTCGGGACGGGCGCGGTGTACATGCCTATGTTCAAGGTTTTCTGGATGCGCTTGCGATTGATAAGCGTGTTTTGGTTTTGGGTCAGCTTGACTTTATATCCCATGTTCAAAGCATGCAAATTTCCAGTTTACAAGAAATGATTGATCAACCTTTGCTCAAACGCCGCTTATGGCAACTTATGTTATCCCCATAAACTTTTATTTATTGGTATTTTAGTTGGTATCAGTCTCTTTGATATATGTACCTCAGTGAATAAGGATATGTAATGAAAAAGAAAGTCGTCGTTTTTAGCCAAATTGACTCAACGGTATTGGTTCAACTTCAACAAGATTATAATGTCGTAGTTTTAAACCCAAAGCAGGGTGATATTAATGAACAAATTCGCAATGAAGTGGTCGATGCTGACGCCATGATTGGTGCTGGGCGTTTACTCAATGAAAGTAATCTTGCTCCTGCGCAAAAATTAAAAATTATCTCCACCGTTAGTGTGGGATATGATAATTATGATGTGGATTATCTTACAAAAAAGCAAATTTGGTTGGCTCATACTCCGCATGTTCTTACGGAAACAACTGCCGATCTCGCTTTTACTTTATTGGTCAGTGCTGCGCGGAGAGTGCCTGAACTTGATCAATGGACCAAGCAAGGTGAATGGAAGCGCACTGTAGGCCCTGCTCAATTTGGACAGGATATTTTTGGTAAAACATTGGGCATCGTTGGTCTTGGAAATATTGGTGCAGCAGTCGCACGTCGTGGCTTTTATGGCTTTAATATGAATATTCTTTATCATAATCGCCGTGAAAAATTAGAATTAGCACAGCCTTTAAATGCACGTTATTGTGGTTTGGATGAACTATTAAGCCAGTCTGATTTTGTGGTGGTTGCAGTTGATTTAAATACCGAATCAAAAGCGTTGATGGGGCAGGCTCAATTTGAAAAAATGCAGTCGAACGCTGTTTTTGTCAATATTGCACGTGGTTCAGTAGTGGATGAACAAGCACTGATTCAAGCATTGAAACAACAAAAAATCTTTGCAGCGGGTCTCGATGTTTATCAAAAAGAACCTTTGCAGTCTTCTGAGTTATTTGATTTACCTAACGTGGTTACTTTACCGCATGTGGGTTCTGCAACCGCAGAAACACGGTCAAAAATGGCTAAACTTGCATATAAAAATTTGGTTGATGCACTTGAAGGCAGAACCCCACAATATTTGGTAAATGGCTAAAATTGTTATAACACTTTATTGCAAATCCTTTCTGTTTCCAATGTTATATTGGGGATCACTGATTAAATTATTCTGGTCAGTTATCCCTTATTTTTTTGATGAGAGATCATGATTTGAAACAGGCGGCAACTGTCTTGATTTTAAGTGTAGTAACGAGTGTTGCACAGGCACATTCTGACTATTTCTACCAATCTACAACCACGCAGGTTGAAGTTCCTGAAATTGGTAGTGGTATTGGACTGATTGATCAACAAAAAGAAAAAATGATTGGTGAGAAGGTTTATCGCCAAGTACAAAGACAATTACCAGTTTTGCATGATCCTTGGCTCGAAGATCAGTTTTTTCGAGTCTTTGCTCAGATATTAAGTCAGACTCAATTGGGCCAGCCAATCGGAATGGTGGTAATTAATGATCCCCAGATTAATGCGTTTGCTGTTCCGGGTGGACTTTTTGCCTTAAATTCCGGTTTGATTGCTTCTGCCCACAATATTGATGAGGTGGCAGGGGTGATGGCGCATGAAATTGCTCACGTCAGTCAGCGACATTATAGCCGTTCACAGGAAGCGTTTAAGGGGCAGGGATTATTGGCACTAGCAGGAATTTTGGTTGGGGCCGCCATTGCTGCGCAGACTAAATCTGATGCGGGTGCTGCGGTGATGCTAGGTACACAAGCCGCTTTGATGGATAATCAATTGACATATAGCCGCAATCAGGAACGTGAAGCTGATCGTATCGGTATGCAATATATGTATGCAGCAGGCTATAATCCACAGAGTATGGCAGATTTTTTTGAAACCATGAATCGCTCAACCAGTCGGTTAAGTTATTTGCCCGATTTTTGGATGACACACCCATTAACATCTGAACGTATGAGTGAATCGCGTCTACGTGCTAATCAGTTCCCTAAAGTAAAGTCTAAATTATATGACCCAGATTTTCAGATTTTAAAATGGTATACCTTAGTTGAAACTAATCAGGTCACAGAGCAGCTGTTACAGACTCAAGTTAATCAAAACAATAAACCTGCTCAGTTAGCGATGAGTGCTTTTTATAATAATCAGGGTGATTATGCTAAAGCACAAGAAATGCTTGATGGTGTTAAGACAACGTTTTCGGACAATACTTTGACCATCCTATTGCAAGCTGATATTTATTTAAATCAAAATAAACTAGATGAGGCTTATCAAGCAATTATTAATACGCAGCGCACCATGCCAGAAAATCGTCCTTTGGCATATAAATTGGCGGAAATCCTAATTCGACAAAATAAAAGTAGTGACGCACAAAAATTGGTGCAACGATTTATTAATAACAATAATAAAGATATTGAGGGATGGAGACTTTTACAACAATCAGCTAATGTAGATAAACAATCACCTTTAAGGACAGTCAATGTACTTCGTTACCGGGCGGAAGTCGAATATTGGTCTGGCTATGAAGAAAATGCCATAAAATCAATGTTACATGCACAACGTTTAGCTAAAGGTAATAATGCCATGAGTGCGACCATTGAAAGTCGCTTAAAACAAATGCAGTCAGAACGCTTATTAAAAATTTAATATAAAGCGTAGAGCAATTTATCTTAAAATTCCATTTCAACATGAAATTTACTTTGCAAAAAATACTTTAACCATTAAGCTAGATATGGAAATATCATATTGATTATATTTATGAAAAAGATCACATTATTGTTGAGTTTGGTGATTTTAGGGCAATCCGTTTTGGCCGCTCCACCTGAGCGCTATATACGTTCGGTAGAAAAAATTTCAAATAGCTATAACACTGATATGCGTAATTTTTTGCGTTCACTTAATCCACAACAGACACAATTTACACCTGCGCAACAAACACAGTTTTGCGGCATTGTGAATCAATATGTACAAGATTTATATCAGGTTAATGATCAATATCGACAAGACTTACCACTTTCATATGCCAAAATGACTAAACAAGATTTTATTAATCAAGTATTGGCATCAAAAGAAATGCAGATATTGAAGAAATATAATATTCAATGCCATTTACAATAAGTAAATGCATTAGAAAAGGACAATTAAATAGGTGTTCTTTTAGAGTTAATCCTAGTCGCTTATACTCTTCGCGAAGGACAGACGAGTTAAGCTAGATAGAATTAGCTTAATTTTGCTTTTATTTTAGAAGAAACTTGTGCAGGATCGGCACGTCCGGCTATGATCGGACGTAGAGAGTTCATCACCTTACCCATATCTTTCATGCTAGTAGCACCTTGAGCAGCAATCGTTTGCTCAATGAGAGAATCAAGCTCTTCCTCGGTCATAGCTTCCGGTAGAAATTGAGATAGTACCTCAATTTCGGCTTGTTCTTTACTAGCTAAATCATCACGGCCTGCACCTTCAAAGGCTTTGACCGATTCTTTACGCTGTTTAATTTGCTTTTCAATGACCGCAAGAACTTGCGAATCGTCAAGCTCTACGCGCTCATCGACTTCGATTTGCTTAATTGCTGCCTGTAAACTACGAATTACCGTTACCGTTGCCATTTCTTTGGCACGCATATGTGTTTTTAATACATCAGTAATCTGGTTTTTTAAAGTCGTCATAGTCTTTCAGCAGTCAATCACAAATTAATTAATAAAGGCGAGTAGTACGTACAGATTCGCGTGCCAATTTCTTTTGGTAACGCTTAACAGCAGCAGCTTTTTTACGCTTACGTTCTTGAGTCGGTTTTTCGTAGAACTCGCGCTTACGAACGTCAGCTAAAACGCCAGCTTTTTCGCATGAACGTTTAAAACGACGGATCGCTACGTCAACTGGTTCGCCTTCTTTCAACTTAACTTGTGGCATGTAAAATCCTCTAGATTATGGATAACATCGAGCGCAGGATTGCCCCGATGACAAGTGAAGGTCAGTATTTTACTCATTTACAACTGATATCACAAGTCTATAATAGCTCTGGCAGAATTTTAGTCGTAAAAAAATAGGTATTTTAATGATTGTTTTGGGCTTGGAAACCTCTTGTGACGAAACTGGCTTGGCGATTTATGATAGCGAGCAGGGATTACGCGGACAGGTACTTTACAGTCAAATTAAACTCCACGCAGAATATGGTGGCGTAGTGCCTGAGCTTGCTTCACGTGACCATGTGCGCAAATTAATTCCATTATTAAATGAGCTACTAACTCAAAGTCAAATCGATAAGAAACAGATTGATGCAGTGGCCTATACTCGTGGGCCAGGTTTAATGGGTGCTTTGATGACAGGTGCCTTATTTGGGCGTACATTGGCGTTAGCATTGAATAAACCTGCGATTGGTGTACATCATATGGAAGGACATATGCTTGCACCATTATTATCTGCAACGCCACCCGAGTTTCCTTTTGTTGCTTTACTGGTGTCTGGTGGACATACCCAGCTTATGGCGGCTTATGGTATTGGTCAGTACCAATTATTGGGTGAATCTATAGACGATGCGGCCGGTGAGGCATTTGATAAAGTTGCTAAAATGATGAATTTACCTTATCCGGGCGGTCCAAATATTGCAAGATTAGCTTTAGACGGTAATGCCCAAGCTTTTGAATTTCCGCGACCAATGTTGCATCAGGGGTTAGATTTTTCATTTAGCGGTTTAAAAACGGCAGTTTCTGTCCAACTTAAAAAATTAGGTGAAGAAAAACGTGATGCTGATATTGCTGCATCTTTTCAGGAAGCGATTGTCGATACTTTAGTTAAAAAATCAGTCAAAGCTTTAAAGCAAACTGGTTTAAAACGCTTGGTAATTGCTGGGGGAGTGAGTGCTAATACGCGTTTACGTGAGCAATTAGAAATATCTCTGAAAAAAATCAAAGCACAGGTCTATTATGCTGAACCTGCTTTATGTACAGACAATGGCGCGATGATTGCTTTTGCAGGTTATGAAAGATTAAAAGCTGGACAGCATGATGGTCTTGAAGTGACTACAACGCCGAGATGGCCAATGACGGAACTTAAAAATCCGAACGCAATATAAAATTATAAAAATAAGTAAAAAATAAAAGGGCAATATGCCCTTTTATTAAAATTGAAATGGCTTATTAGAAGTTATATTCCATACCTACGCCAAATACGGTTTTCTTATCATCGCTTGATAACCAGTCACGTTTTTGTTGAGCTAATACGCCATAAAAACGAGCTTGTTTGTTGAAGTTGTAATCTACGCCTAGACCATATTGAGAAATTTTACGATCTGAACGATTATCTACAGATGTATTTGATTCAATATATTCACCCTTGATTTTCCAAGGTGTAGATGCAATTGCATAAGCAGCGGTTAAGCCCCATGCATCTTCTTCTAAGCCATTATACGATGTCACGGTTGTGCCGCTTGTAGTGGATACAGTGTCATCAGTAGGCTGAGCGTTTTGCCATAAAGCACCGAATACTAAACCATCTAAACCTGCTTTAGCTAAATCAATAGAACCTGTTACACGAATTGCGTCTGAATAGATACCAGAAAGGCTATAGGCGTTATATTTACCTGCTAATCCAAAGTTACCCGCAATACCAGCAGCCAAACCATAATCTTTATTTTCATAAGTTAAAGAAGTTGAGATACCATCGCCAAATCCGTCACGCTTACCTTCTTTACCAAGACTAGTATTATCAGTTTTGGTGTCTTCGCCCTGCTGAGCCATGATGTTGAACTGTAGGCCTGGAATAATCAAATCTTTATCTGTTTCAAAGCCAATCGCGTTATTTGAACGCTCTTCACCATGAAGTACAGAGGTCATATCCAAAATCGTGTGATCGTTAAAAATATCTTGATTGTTACCAGCATTGGTTTTGAAGTAAGTATCGTAACGACCTGCTTTTAGAGTTCCTATTTTATTGAATTTTAAGCCTAAAAAGCGGTTACGCATACTCAAGTCAGTATCTGAACCTGAACCATCAGTTGAAATTGCCCATTCTGCTAAATATACAACAGATACTTTGTCTGTTAATTTTTCTTCACCTTTTACCCCAATACGTGAAGCATTTGAATTAAGTGCAGTGACATCATTTCCTGCAAAATCACTGTTGTCAACTTGGTCAAGGGAAACATTAAGTTTACCGTACAAAGTTGGCGCTGCTTGCGCTGCGGTTATGCTAAGCGTTGATACTGCAGCAGCGATAAGCAATTTTTTCATTGAGATTTCTCCAAAACACAAGTTCAGTGGCATATGCCTAAATTCACTATTTTTTTAAAAGTTTGCCTATGTACAAAAAGTTACAGAAGCTCACCAACTTGCTAAGCAGTATCTTTAAACTTTGTTACAAATGGGTGAAAAATACGTGACAGTTTGATGACAAGTGATGGATCGAAATTTATTTTAATATTTGATTTTATTATTTTTATATAAAAAAAGGAGCATAAGCTCCATTTTTATATACGTTACTTTTATTCAAAGTTCGGCTTTGATTTTTTCTGCAAGTGCTTTAATTTTTTCCTGATCACCCATTTGGGCAGCATGACGACCCAGTTGGTGGATCGAGCTTGGAATCAAATGGAAATGTACATGTGGAACGGTTTGACCTGCGGATTCCCCAGACAATTGCAACAACACAATGCCTTCAATACCCAAAGCTTTTTCAATTGCCTGAGCTATTTTTTGTACGACCTGAATCGTATAAGCAGCCGCTTCAGGTGGTAAGTCAAGCAAGCTAACAGCGGGTACTTTAGGAATGACTAAGGCGTGGCCATCTGCTTGCGGCATAATGTCCATAAATGCTAGAACCTGATCATCTTCATACAACTTAATTGCAGGAAGTTCACCACGAATGATGCGGGCAAAAATATTCTGGTCATCGTAAGCCATATTTGTATCCTTCAAACATCTTAAAATGTTTTGTTCTTACTTACAGTTCAATTCTTTCTGACGCTGTTCAATTTGGTCAAGACGCTGCTGTTCTTTATCAGAGAACTTTGGCTTGGTGGTATGACAGTTTTCATTTCCATATTTGGCTTTAGCTTCTGGATCTTTAAAGCAAAAGCCTTTTGATGCATATATGAGGTTAGAATCATCCTGAAGTTTTTTGCACTCTTGTTCAGGTGTTGCAGCATGCACTGAGACACCTGCAAGGGTAATCATTCCAGTAAAAAGTGCAACAGCAAACTTATTCATGCGAGTTTCCTCTTTTTAATCGGTGTAAATGTAACGACCTATGTCTAAATATAGGGGCTTTACAGGAAAAAGCAATGATGAATCATTACTCAATTGTTATTTTACTCCATGATTCATACATTTTTACGGCAGCGGAAAAGTCACTGTTTTGTTCAGCAGTTGCATTTGCCGCCTGTATCAGACTTTGCGTTAATGCAATGACAGGTGCTGGCAAATTGGCATCCCGCACAAGATCCAGCGCAATACCTGTGTCTTTGGCCAGCAAAGGCAAACCAAAAGTTACGGGGAAACTACGATTTAAAATACGTTGTGGCAAAATAGTTTCTGTAACACCGCTTTTCCCGCTTGAAGCATTGATGCAATCCAACGCTTCTGTCAAATTCACACCATGGGCTTTAAGTGTAGTAAAGCCTTCTGCGACAGACCATAGATTAACTGCGAGTAACATGTTATTCACGGCTTTTACCGCAAAACCTGCTCCTGATGTGCCCACATGTTTAATCAGTTTTCCAAATGCTTCAATAGCGGGCAACGCACGTTCAAAAGCAGCTTGATCTCCACCAACCATCACGGTCAAAGTCGCATTATCAGCACCAATAGTTTGGCCACTTACGGGAGCATCCAGAAAGTCAACGCCCTGATTTTTCAGTTGTAGCGAAACTTTGCGGGCAGACTCTGGGACACCACTCGTACAATCTACCCAAATACTGCCCGCTTTTAACTGAACACGATCGATCAGATTTTCTATATCAGCACTGGTGGGTAAACATGAAAAAATGATATCTGCTTGTACCGCTTGGGCTAAATCAACAGCTTGAGTTCCGTATTCAATTGCATGCCGATGGGCTTTATCCATATTTCGATTCCAGACATAGACGGTATCGAAATGCTTAGGTAAATGCGATGCCATACGATAACCCATCGCGCCCAGACCAATAAATGCAACTGATTGAACCATAATATAATCTACTCTTTTTTTATCTGTGTTGAACGTTGTATTAACCAGTCTTTAAACATCGGCCAAAACTCTTCGGAACTGGCTTGACTGGACATGAGCCCTAAATGCCCGCCGGGAATTAGAGTAAACGTGACATCATGACTGTTTGTCAATTGGGTCAGCGGTTTTACTGCATCGGCTGTAACCAATTGGTCACTACGACCGGCACCGACCAATAACGATGATTGGATATTTTTTAGCTCAATCAGCTGATCTTTAAGACGAATGACACCTTGTTTAAGCGGATTTTGTAGCCAGACATTAAACAACATGTCCTGATTTATTCCACCGGGATAATCAATCATATTATTCAAGAAATTGCCCAGTGTGGCATGTTCCTCAACCAGTTTTTTATTTTCAAGATTTTTAAGAAGTTGAATATGTCCATCTATCCAGCCTTTAGGATCAAGAATTTTAAACCCTAACGCATTTAAAATACCTGGAGTATGAATCAGTCGTTTGGGTAATCCATTGTAAATTCGGTGCTGAAGTTTTTTGTTCCGATTAATAGTTTTATGCATAAACTGATAAAGCTTGCCAATACGCCCCGATGCATAACTATCAATCGGACTGCCTAAAACGATTAAATTTTTGACATAGTTAGGTTGATTCAGCGCACTGTATAACAATACAAAAATGCCAGCCATGCTCCAACCATGCAGTGAAATTTCGTCACTTTTTGAATGTTCACGAATAACTTGAATATATTGAGGTAAGGCTTTACTAACAAAAGATAAAAAATTGAGATGTCGATCACGATAAGTTAAACGGCCCCAATCAATTAAATACACATCAAACCCATGGTTTTGAAAGTATTGAATAAGAGAGCGGTAAGGATACAGATCGTAAATGGCCATGTTGATGGCAAGAGGCGCAACAAAAACTAAAGGTTCTTTATAGCATTTACGGGTTGCTGCATAATAACGGATTCGTGTCTGACCAAACTCTCCAATCACTTGATAAGGCGCAGTTTGAGATAAAACAAGTGATTCTTCATTAAAAAGACGTGCTGAAAGATGTTTGAGCTTGATTTGCTGATGATGGATAAGGGATTTAAATGACTCCATTCTTTGCATATTTCTCAGATCCGAAAAAGTTTGGATGAAGTCTAAGCGATAATTTGATCTTTTACCTTGACCTTAAATACCGTACACGCTCAAAATGTTGGCAAGTTTTTCACTTGAGCGGTCTTTTGACTGAGAACAGAGCAATGCATAGCCAAAACGATGAATTAGACTACCAGTTAGATACTCTGGCGATCCGTACAGGGCATACCCGCAGTTTTGAGGGTGAACATGCTGAACCTATTTTTCTGACCTCATCTTTCGTTTATGAAAATGCAGCTGAAGCAGCTGCAAAATTTTCGGGTGAAGTTGCAGGAAATATCTATTCTCGGTTTACCAATCCTACCGTTGCGATGTTTGAAAAACGACTAGCAGCAATGGATGGTGCAGAACGTGCCGTTGCAACCAGCTCGGGTATGGGTGCAATTTTGTCCGTTTGCATGGCTTTTTTAAAAGAGGGTGATCATGTTATTTGTTCACGTGCTGTATTTGGTTCGATTGTCGCTTTATTTGAAAAATATGTCGCAAAATTTGGGGTAGACGTTACATTTTTGGATTTAAATGATCTGGATGCATGGAAAAATGCAATGCGACCAGAAACTAAAATTTTATTTATCGAATCACCTTCAAACCCATTGGCGGAAATTGCTGATATTCCAGCACTAGCAGATATTGCGCATACTCAAAATGCTATGCTTGTCGTGGATAATAGCTTTTGTACCCCCGTCTTGCAGCAACCGCTAAAACTGGGTGCGGATTTAGTTGTTTATTCAGCAACTAAATATATTGATGGTCAAGGACGCGCTTTAGGTGGGGCAGTGACAGGTAATCATAAATTACTTGAAGACGTATTTGGTGTCGTGCGTACACTAGGTCCCTCAATGAGCCCATTTAATGCATGGGTATTCTTAAAAGGTTTGGAAACTTTGCGCTTAAGAATGAAAGCACATTGTGAAAATGCACAGCAACTGGCTGAATGGCTAAATCAACATGATAAAGTTGAAAAAGTCTATTATGCGGGTTTACCTGAACATATTGGTCATGAACGCGCAGCCAAACAACAAAATGGTTTTGGTGGCATCGTTTCTTTTGTGGCTAAAGGTGGGCGTGAAGGTGCATGGACAGTTATCGATAACACTCAATTTATCTCTATTACAGGTAATCTGGGCGATGTGAAATCAACGATTACCCATCCTGCTACTACAACTCATGGTAAATTATCACCTGAAGCAAAACAGGCAGCAGGGATTCAGGAAGGTTTAATTCGAGTTTCTGTTGGAATTGAAGATATTTCAGATATTATTCGTGATTTAGATCGCGGTTTGGCTCTAATTTGAACTTATTTGCGTTAAATATTTTGGAGAAAAATTTATGAACATTAATATGCTCATGCAGCAAGCTCAGCGCATGCAAAAAGATATGGAAGTCAATGTCAAAAAGGCAAAAGAAGAACTGGCTAACACCGAAGTTCAAGCGGAAGCAGGTGGTGGTTTGGTCAAAGTCACCATGACAGGCCGTTTTGTGGTGAAGCGTATCGAAATTAGTCCTGATCTGCTTCAAGATGAACCAGATATGATTGAAGATTTAATCGCTGCTGCGGTGAATGATGCGGTACGTCAGGCCGAAGCTGTCTCTGATGAGAAAATGAAAAGTGCAAACTCAGGTATGGGCTTACCACCTGGCCTGTCAGGTTTATTCTAAGCCGACTTTATCAGAGGATCATCTGTGTTTAGTGATCGATTTGAACAACTGGTTCAGGCATTACGAATTTTACCAAGCGTTGGGCCGAAATCGGCTCAACGTATGGCATTACATCTGCTAATGAAAAATCGTGAAGGGGCCTTTGGTTTAGCCCATGCTTTACATGAAGCTTCTTCTCATATTCATGAATGTAAAATTTGCCATTCACTGACTGAAAATGAAATTTGTGATATTTGTCTTTCAAATGATCGAGATCAACAACTTTTATGTGTAGTTGAGTCTCCAGCAGATGTTATGGCGATTGAGCAAAGCGGTAGTTTTCGGGGAAAATATCATGTTCTTGGTGGTCATTTATCTCCACTTGATGGAATAGGTCCAGAAGAAATTGGAATTCCTTATTTGATTCAGCGTCTAAGTGAAGGTCAAATTGAAGAAGTGATTTTGGCAACCAATGCTACGGTAGAAGGGCAGGCAACTGCACATTATCTGGTAGAAGCCACCAAGCACTTACCCATCCATATGACTCGTATAGCACAAGGCGTACCACAAGGTGGTGAGCTAGAATATGTAGACAGTCATACATTAAGTCAGGCTGTACACAATCGTATGCGTATGAAATAAGTTGAACTTATTTCATACCCATCCAATTCGGTCACTTTTTGAAATTCCAAAATCAAATTTTTAATTCAACTATCAAGGAAATATTGGCAAAGAAAATTTATACTCATGATATTGCTCAAAAAATAAAGCATTAATAAAGCTTTAGCTAGAATATTCTAAGGTTGTAGTGTTATATATACAGACGCAGTTAACTGCGCTAGTTGTTAAATCGAGAAAACATGTTTCATTTTATCCAGCAGCAAGATGATTTTGCTCACGTCCTCCAGCAAATGGATCAATATCCCGTTTATGCTTTGGACACTGAATTTATTAAGGTTGATACGCTTTGGCCAAAGTTGGGTGTATTCCAGATCAATGTAAATGGTCACATCTACCTACTAGATGGCACTGCGCTGGATTTGACTCCATTTTGGCAAAAGTTATATACAGCGAGACAAAATGTTTTCCATGCTTGCGGTGAAGACATTGATCTAATTTATCATTATGCACAGCAGGATGTTTTACGAAATGTCTTTGATACTCAAGTTGCTCTGTCTTTTTTAGGGCATGGTTTACAGGTTAGTTATCAAAATGCTTTGAAACTGATTTTAGGTATTGAAATCGAAAAGGATCAGACTCGTTCTGACTGGCTAGCCCGCCCATTAACTTCTGAACAATTGAATTATGCAGCTAATGATGTAATTTATTTGTTGCAGCTTTCCGATCAATTGAAACAAGAATTACAACAAAAAAATAAATATGATTTTGTTCTCGAAGACTGTCAAAGTTTGACCAAGGAAATTGCGCGGGAAACACCGAATCATTTACTTTACACTGATATTGGGAATTATCGACATTCACGCAAGCAACTGATGCAATTACAGCAGTTGAGTGTATGGCGTGAACAACTCATTAAAGCACTAAATCAACCGCGTAGTTTTATTTTAAGAAACTCAACCATGATTGATCTGGTAGAGAAAAGTCCAAAAAATAATTTTCAACTGTCTCAAATCAAAGATATTCGACCAAATATTATCCGTGAACATGGTAAAACTATTCTGGATTTATTAAAGTTTCTTCCTCCTGAAAATGAATGGCCATTACGTTTGGCGCGACCAATCAAACAATGTTCAGAAAATGTTAGTACAAAAATGCAACTGTTGATTCAAAACATTGTTGAAACAACTGAGATCCCCAAAGAAGTCCTATTGCGTAAAAAATGGATAAATGCACTTTATCAACATATTGTTTTTCATGGTGATGAACAGGATTTACCAGACTATTTGTTGGGATGGCGCTATGAGAAGTTAACCCAGCCATTGATTCAAATTCTAAGAGAAGATGAACACTTTCTAATGACGCAAATGCAGGTGGAGCGATAAGCTCTTACAAAAGATTGATCTTTCAGGACGACTGATGGGTTAATATTCGCTAATGTCTCTACCGTTTTTTTGATGTATGCTTTTTACCCTGTGATGAGAGTTAAGTTAAATATGCACTGTGATATTTATAGATCGAGCAAAAAAGATGAAATGTACATTTATATTGCTCGTCCAGATTATCCAAATGATGATACAGAAGGCAAAGATCCTTTAGAAAATGTACCTGAAAGTATTCGTCAGGCCTTTGGTCGCCCAACATTTGTTATGCATCTTGAGCTTTCTCAGTCACGCAAACTTGCACGGGTAAACGTGTTACATGTGATAGATTCACTGCAAACTAGTGGCTTTTTTATACAAATGCCACCAGAAGGATTTATCAATCCCGTAGATGAACCAGAGGGGTTAAGAGGTGCTTGAGCAACTAGCTGCAATCTGGAATGGTCTATTATCCTCACTTGATTCGCTTCCTGAAGATAGTATTGCTGTGACAGTATATGTCGTCGGAACAATTATTGTCTTATGGTGTTGGTATGGCGTGGCAAAACGGCTACCAAACCTCTTAGGTGGCGTGAGTTGGATTATTCTGTTTGCAATTTTGGCAACACCCACGGTATCTGATGGTACAAATGCCGAAATAGCACCTGCTATTTTCGGTTTACTATTTGGTATTTTGACCAAAGAGCAACCGTTGGTATGGGCAAATGCATCACTTATTCTTCTAGTCATTGGGGTGGGTTTGGTCCTTGGTTATTTGTGGTCAAAATATCGCATCAATAAAGCTGTTTCTCATAAAAGCAGTACACCCATTTAAGTAAAAAAATAAAGGTTAAAACATGGCTGTTGATTCACAACATTTCTCTGGTACAGATCAATATATCGCAACGGATAGTTTAAAACTGGCCGTCAAGGCCGCACGTGCTTTACAAAAACCGCTGCTAGTCAAAGGCGAGCCTGGAACAGGTAAAACTTTATTGGCAGAGCAGGTGGCAGAAAGTCTGGGACTTAAGCTGATTACTTGGCATATCAAGTCCACCACCAAAGCACAGCAAGGTTTATACGAGTACGATGCTGTATCACGTTTACGTGATAGTCAGTTAGGTGATGATCGGGTTTATGATATTAAAAACTATATTAAACCTGGAAAACTATGGGAAGCTTTTACTAGTGAAGAACGCTGTGTTTTATTGATTGATGAAATTGATAAAGCAGATATTGAGTTTCCAAATGACTTGTTGCATGAATTGGATAAAATGTCATTTTATGTCTATGAAACAGGTGAAACCATTACTGCAATTCAGCGTCCGATTGTGATCATTACTTCAAATAATGAAAAGGAATTGCCTGATGCATTTTTGCGTCGTTGTTTCTTTCATTATATTGAATTTCCAGATGAAGCAACTATGCGTGAAATTATTGCGGTACATTTTCCAAATATTTCAACGACACTGGTGAGTGAAGCTTTACAGATTTTCTTCAAATTGCGTCAGGTTCCGAACCTGAAAAAACCACCCTCAACTTCTGAGCTGATTGATTGGTTAAGTTTACTTATGGCCGATGATATGCCAGAAGGGGTATTGCGCAACCATGATAAAACCAAGGCTATACCTCCCTTGTATGGCGCATTGATTAAAAATGAACAAGATGTACAACTGTTAGAACGACTCGCCTTTATGTCACGTCGTTAAGGGTGGTCGCTTATGTTTGTGCGGCTGTTTTATACTTTAAGAAAATATGGCGTCCCAGTCACAACTCGTGAATTGATCGATTTAAATCAAGCCATTGCTGAAGGATTGGCATTTGCAGATCAAGATGAGTTTTATCAACTTGCCAAGACTATTTTGGTTAAAGATGAGCGTTTTTTTGATAAATTTGATCGTGCTATCAAGGACTATTTTGAAGGCATAGAAACTTTTGATCTAGATGAGTTACTTAAACAGGTTCAGAAAATTCCGAAAGAATGGCTGGACTTGGAGCTGCTCGAAAAACATTTGACACCAGAACAAAGAGAGGCTTTGCAGAAAGCCGGTTCTTTGGAAGAACTGATGAAAATGCTGGAAGAACGTTTACGTGAACAGCATAAAAAACATCAGGGTGGCAACCGAATGATTGGTACTGGAGGCACTTCGCCTTTTGGAGCATTTGGTGACCATCCTGAAGGTGTCCGCATTGGTGGGCCAGGACGCAAACGTTCAGCAGTGAAAGTCTGGGAACAACGTAAATATCAAAATCTGGATGATGATCAGATTTTAGGAACGCGTCAGATGCAGTTGGCTTTGCGTCGCTTACGTAAGTTCGCACGTCAGGGCGCAGCAGAAGAACTGGATGTAGATGGTACGATTCGTGAAACTGCCAAACAAGGCATATTGGATGTTCAATTAGTTCCTGAGCGACGTAATCGGGTTAAGGTTCTTATGTTATTTGATGTCGGTGGTTCTATGGACTCTTACATCGCACAATGTGAAAAACTATTTAGTGCTGCCAAAACTGAATTTAAAACACTTGAGTATTTCTATTTTCATAACTGCTTATATGACTATGTTTGGAAAGATAATCACCGCAGACAGGCGAGTCGTTTGGAAACATGGGATTTATTTCATAAATATGGGCGTGATTATCGTGTGATTATCGTGGGAGATGCCAGTATGGCACCTTACGAACTTCGTTCAGTAGGTGGTTCTGTGGAGTACATGAATGATGAAGCAGGCGAGATTTGGTTACGCCGTTTACGTCAGCATTTTGATAAAACTGCATGGCTTAATCCAGAAGAAGAAAATTATTGGCAATACACACAAACGATCGGATTGATTAAACAGATCTTTGATGATCATATGTATCCGATGACTTTAAAAGGTATTGAAGACTTAACGCGATATCTCTCACGGTAAAGAGTTGAGCTGGTCAAGCTAAAAAATTTGTTAAAAGTTGATTTGAATAAAAGGCATCCTTAAACGATGCCTTTTTAATTATCCAGAAATATATTGCTGGAGTTGATCAATTAAATTCTTTTGGTCTTGCATGGCCGCTTTTACCAAGTCACCAATTGAAATTAAACCGACCAATTTATCATCTTCAACCACAGGTAAATGACGTAAATGACGATCTGTCATTAGTTGTAAGCATTCTTCAACTGTATTTGAACGGGAAATTGTTAATACTTTTGCAGTCATAATTTCATTGACAGTAGTGTCGTAAGATGAGCGCTCCATAAGGGCGACTTTACGGGTGTAATCGCGTTCAGAGAATATACCAACAACTTCTTCGTCCTGCGTAACAACCAAAGCCCCTATGCCTTTATCTGCCATGATCGAAATTGCTTCAAGTACGGTTGCATCTGGCGAAACAGTATAAATAGCTTGTTCAGCTTTATCTTGTATAACTTGAGCAACGTTTGTCATATTTTTGTCCCTCTGGCTAGTTTATCGTTTTAATTTAACTTAGCGCGATTTTATGAAAATGCAAAGTCTTTGAAAGTCTAAATGAATAATATTTTGCCACCTGTAATGGACCTTTTATATAAGATTGAGTCTTGTTCTGATCTCCAAGACCCGGTCTCATTTATCTTATGCAATGTTAAAAGAGGAGGGGGAAGCAAAGAAAAAATGGCGCATTTGCTGGGTAGATAATTTGAATTTGCGCTGATTTGAATTAAAAAGCGCAGGAGTTACTTTTAAGCGCGTCAATGTTGGCAATAAAGATTCCTGAAAATCTTTAGGTGTGATTTTTTTGGGAACATAATGGGGCCAGTGCTTTTTAGCATAACGATGCGCTTGTACACCGTTGAGCCAAAAGGGAAAAATAAAATCGTCTTGATCTGATTTTATTGCCCAGCCTTGATGATAAAGTCCCCAAAGTGCACCGCAATACATCATCGTTTTTAAAATTGAAATTTTAATTATCAAGTCTTTAGAAACAGGGTGTAACTGTGTATAAGTTTTCATGAATTTGCTGCAATTTAAACTCGTGTTTATTATAAAAAATAAATACTTAATTTCAGTGACAACTTTGCATTAAATCGTAATAAAGTTTTACTGAGGCAATAAAAAACGCCACCTAAGTGACGTTTGATTATGCTTGCATGGTGGCCATTCGTTGCCAATATTGAGCTTTCAATGAATCTCGTTCTACACGAAAGCCTTGATAGTAAAGCTCTGCCAGAAACATCGCTGCTTTACCGTGTCCTGCACGTGCTGCATCTTCAAGCTGCTTTACCGCATCCTGAAAATTCATCTGTGATTGAATTGTATTTACCGCAGATGCATACACATGCTCTAAGTCATGATGGGAAATTTGTTGAATCATATTAAAAACTCCTTATAGTTGTAATTATGATCACATCAACTCGGCTTACTTGCCTTGCAAAATTAATTTTAGCAGTTGATTGTTAAACTAATATTACAATAAGCGTGATAAGTCAAGTAATAGATGGGGTGTAATGTATGAATTACAAGCTTACATGATTAAACATTAAACAAAAATATTTTTTAGTAAAATCAATATAACAATTAAATATGACATGACAAGGAGAAGAACATGCTAACAACGATAGATGGCTTTAACTTTGAAGTTCCACCAGATGAATCCCAAATTATTGCTTTGGCACAGTATCATCGCAAACAGTTGGACGAAGCGATTTTTCATCAGGAAATTCATTTAGGTGATTATTGTCTGGCACAGCGTAAACGTGTTTATGATTTTACTCGACAACTTGATCCGCAGATAAAAGCTTGGTTTTACCGTGTTTATGATGGAGAATTATTGCGTTTGGCAGATGAAGATGATTTGCATCCAGCGGATGCAGAAACAGGGGTAAGCTATTTTGCTATTTTGATTGTTCTGGCTATTATTGCTTTCATCTTATATTTTGCATTCGTCCGTGCCTTAATGACTTAATTTTATAAGTTCTAAGTATTCTATAGCGCCTAATGGTTTTTTTATCTGGAGAATTAGGCGCTTTGACTTGTATGCAAAGCAAATGAGCCATACACTACATCTATTCGAGGTAAGGTATGCTCATATCAAAACAAAATTTTCTAAAACTTGCAAATGAATTTAAATTAGAGCGCATTTACAATATTGTAGTCGCCGTCATTATTATCACAATGTTGATATTGGCCTTTATGGCGTTACAGCGTCCTATTTCTAAGCCACAGCATCAATCTATTGTGAATTTATCGCATATGGCAAATAATCCAGAAACTCAGAAAATAGCCCAACAGCTTTTGCAGCACGACGGAATTAGTCGTGCTGAATACTTTAAATTGATGCGTGCGTATCAGTATGAAAATTCAAAGGCGCAACATTATCCTGCGATGGCGCTGGAGGATGAATAGCTTCTGGATCAATCTGTACGGGTTTTATGGGAGATAAATTATCTTTAAGATCTTGTAATAATTTTTCTTTATCTAGTTTTTCACTTGCAACAATGACGGTCAGGTTGTCTGGATGTATATGTTTTCTGATGGCTTGTTGTACATCTTGAGCTGTAAGTTTTCTAAGCTGTTCAGGATAAATAGATAAATAATCTGCGGGTAATCCATAAAATCCGATTGAACCAAGTTGTGCATTGATATTGGCATTACTACTAAAGCTCATGGGAAACGCACGCAGCATACCGCTTCTTGTTTCTTCGAGTTGTTTTCTATCAATAGGTTGTTTTACAAAATCAACTAATGTTTTATGTGCTACCTGAATACTCTCCATGAGCTGATCTTGTTTAGTCGAATAATTTAAACTGAAAATACCGTTTGTTTGGGTAAAGCTAAATGCACTGTACGCACCATAAGTATAACCACGTTTTACTCGAAGTTCTTTCATTAGCAATGAATTAAACCCTGATCCACCAAGCATTTGATTAGCAAGTTCCAGTGCAGGCTGATCTGGATCATTTCGACTGATGCCTAAATGTCCCATTGTGACATAAGCTTGGGTGGACTGATATTGAATATGCTGGATGTTAAAACCGCGTTCTGAATAGGGTTGATTAAGAGGCAGAGCGGCTCGACCTTGTGGAAGCGATTGAATAATTTTTATACTAAGGTCGCTGGCTTGTTGCGTGGTGAGTTGTCCCGTCATCGCAATATTCATATTTTGTGCAACCAATAATTGCTCACGAAACTGTTTAAGTAATGCGGGTGTAATTTTACGAATACTGGCATTAGTGCCGGTAATAGGCTGGGCATAGGGATGGGTTCCGTACAAAGTACGATAGAGTTTGATATCAATTAAACGATTAGGATTTTCTTGTAATTGGCGCTGACCAACCTGTGTATTGCTATACACCAAATTTAGACTTGACGGGGTAAATGTTGCATGATTAAGTACTTCTAGCATTAGATTGATGGCAGGCTGTATTTTCTGGGGATCAGACATCACTCTCAAACGTACAACAAACATATCCCGATACGCTTTGACACTAAACTGCGCACCAAGTTGCTCAAATGTATTGGCAATTTGAGCAGCACTATAATTCTCAGTACCTTCAGTCATTAGATTGGCAGCCATATTGGCTATGCCGAACAAACCTTTGCCTATACTTTCATCACGTGCGGATCCAGCATTGAATGTGAGTTGTAGATCGACTATAGGTAGAGCAGAGGATTCAACAAATAATGTACGCACTTGATATGCATTTTTTAAGTCGTGCACATAAGGCGCTTGATCAGTTTGTTTGGCAGGAATATTTTTGAGACCGTTAAGTTGGGTTATGGATTTTAGTTGTGAGGGATCATCCTGCTCAGGCAGGTCTTGATCTACAATATCTGCAAACACTGGGAAAGTGAGAAAGGAACTGGCTAATATAATTAATAGAGACGTTTTCATGCGGATTCCTTTATTTTCCCTGTTCTTGTTCTGGTTCTAAATATAAAGTCGTAAGGTTACTTTTAACAAAATAGGCATTAGCAACGCGCTGTATATCTTGCGGGGTAACAGTTTGGTAGTGTTCTGGCAATTCATCAACCAGTCGATAGCTTAGACCATTAACTTCAAGTAATCCGATCATATGTGCCTGACCAATAATATCGTCTTGGCTGTAAATCAAATTAGAAACAAAATTATTAGTGACACGTTCAAGTTCAATGGGTTCAACTAATTCCATTTTGAGTGCATCAATTTCTTTTTGAATCGCATCTTGTGCAGATATGAGACTTACTCCATCCGCAGGTAAAGCGGTAATAGTAAATAAACTATCACCACGGTTATACGGATCATAATTCACACTAATAGAGGTTAGCGTTTTTTTGTCACGTACTAGACGTTGTTGCAAGCGAGAAGAAATATTGCCATCAAGAAGTGCTTGAATAATGGTAAGGGCATAAGCATCTTGTGGGTTTTTAGCAGTTTTGATTGATCGAACATTCCATGCCATATAAAGATTAGGCACTTGTACAGGTAGCTCGACTTCCATATGGCGATACCCAACACGATCAAATTCAAGTACATCATTACGTTCTGGTGTCAGTTGTTTGGGAATATGAGCGAAATATTTTTGAACCTGTTTTAAGGTGGTTTCCGCATCAACGTCACCAATAATGATCAATGTGGCATGATTTGGGCTATACCATGTTTTGTACCATTTTTTCAGATCGTCCAATTGAATATTCTGTAGATTTTTCATGTACCCAATGATGGGTTGTCGTGCATGACTAGTGGGGTAAGCTAGCCATTTAAAACGCTCAAAAGCCAGTGAGCGTGGATTATCATCGGTGCGTTGTCGTCGTTCTTCCATAACGACATTCATTTCAGTTGAAAAATCGCTTTGACGTAATACCAGATTGGTCATGCGATCTGCTTCAAGCTCAAGTGCCATCGGTAAATAGGCTTTAGGATAAAGCTGGTAATAATTGGTGTAATTAGTAGAAGTCGCAGCATTGACTCGACCACCATATATTCTGCTGAGGCGAGTAAACTCATTATCTGGAACTTTGCTGGTTCCTTTAAACATCATATGTTCAAGTGCATGAGAAACGCCTAAAATGTTGCCAGATTCATCGCTACTACCTACTGAATACCAGATCTGAGCAATTGCAATAGGTGCGCGATGATCTTCACGGATAATCACTTTTAAACCATTTGCTAGTGTGGTTTCAAAGGTAGTGCGACCAAGTTGGCTTTGTGTTTCTGCATAACTAACATTGATACTTAGAAAGGATAAAAAAGAAAATAAAAAGATGAATTTAAAATCTTGAAACAACGATTTGAACACAAGCCGTCCATAAGTATTTCTCATATTTCAATCTATTTTTAAGAAAATAGCGTTTAAACTCAAGCATATCCTGTTGTGTTTTAGTGAAGATTATTTATTAGAAAAAAGCACTATTTTTTTGAAATAGGACATCTGGAAAATGACGTTTTGAATATTTAAGAGAGGTACCAAAGCAGGGTGAATAAGGTCGGGCAATGTAGTGAATCTGTGCTAAAATCTCTCTTTTTAACCCGCTGCTTTTCAAGGGAATCGGTATGCAACAGCAATCGAATATGCAAAATAAATTCTTGATTGATGCTGACATTGGGGATGACGATGTCACGTTACCAAACTTACCAGCTATCAATGTCCCAATTATTGATGAGGTTGTAAAGACCCAAGAATCCGCTTTACCTATTGCTGCTGAATCTGAAACTCCTGATATTCAGGATGCTGGTCAAAACTCTGATGAACTTCATTCTAAAGGTGGTTTCTTTAGTCGTATGAAGGACGGACTAACCAAAACACGCCGTAACTTGGCGGATGGTATGGTTAATATCTTGATTGGCGGTAAAGAGATCGATGATGAGCTTTTAGAAGAAGTTGAAGAGCAACTACTAGTTTCGGATATTGGAGTAGATGCTACCAAAACCATTATTACTAATCTAACTGAGCGAACAGCGCGCGGTGATTTAATTTATTCACATTCACTCTACAAGGCGTTACAAGAAGAATTGGTCGCCTTGCTTGCGCCACGGGTAAAGCCGTTACATATTGATCCAAATAAAACCCCTTACGTGATCCTCATGGTGGGGGTAAATGGTGTGGGTAAAACCACTACGATTGGTAAGCTGGCAAAGCGGTTACAGGGCGAAGGTAAAAAAGTTATGCTGGCAGCAGGGGATACATTCCGTGCAGCGGCAACTGAACAGTTACAAATTTGGGGTGAACGTAATAATATCGCTGTGGTGGCTCAGGGGCACGGTGCAGATAGTGCATCTGTAATTTTTGATGCCTTTGAAAGTGCGCGTGCTAAAGGTATTGACGTACTTATTGCAGATACAGCAGGTCGTTTACATAATAAAAGTAACCTGATGGAAGAGCTTAAAAAGGTAAAGCGTGTGATGCAGAAGATTGATGCAACTGCTCCACATGAAATTATGTTGGTTGTCGATGCGGGTACAGGACAAAATGCCATTAATCAGGTTCAAGAATTTGATCAGGCAGTTGGCTTAACAGGAATTACCATTACCAAACTGGACGGAACTGCCAAAGGCGGTGTGCTGTTTAATATTGCCAGTCGTAGTCATGTACCTATTCGTTTTATCGGGGTGGGTGAAAAAATTGATGATTTGCGTCCATTTTCGGCAAAATCATTTGTAGCAGCTTTATTTGAAACAGATAAATAAGCGGTTTTAAGTTTTGAAACTCCACAATATGTGGAGTTTTTTGTTCTTCATACTTTTAAAACAGCTCAATTGTTCTAAAAATAAAACAGTATGTAATAAAATTAGTAATGAATACGCCATAAGAGATGCATAGACTTATATCTATTCCAGATCACGACCTTCAGGTCAAATGCACACACAGGACATAACAAATGACATCGTTCTTAGATAAAATTAAAAATCGTCGTAGTATCTATGCAATCGGAAAAAATGTTGCATTAGAGCAAGCTGAAATTGAGCAAATCATCAAAGATGCGGTAAAACATAGCCCATCTTCATTTAACTCACAATCTTCACGTGTAGTGATCTTGTTTGGTGATTCTCATCATAAATTTTGGGAAATTGTTCGTGAAACTTTAAGAAAAATTGTTCCAGAAACTGCATTTGCTGCAACAAGTGGCAAACTTGATAGCTTCTCTGCTGGTTTTGGTACGGCATTATTTTATGAAGATCAGGCTGTTATCAAAGGCCTGCAAGAGCAATTCGCATTATATGCGGATAACTTTCCAGTTTGGTCTGAACATTCAACTGCGATTGCTCAATTTGCTGCTTGGACGGCTTTGGCAGAACATCATGTAGGCGCGTCACTTCAACACTACAATCCAATTGTTGATGATGAAGTTGCAGAAGCTTTTGAGATCCCGCATAACTGGAAACTTCGTGCCCAGTTAGTATTTGGTTCAATTGAAGCGCCAGCAGGTGACAAAGATTACATAAGCGATGATGTACGCTTCAAAACGTTTAACTAAGTTTAAATTTATTTTGTAAATAAAGAGTGCATTTATGCGCTCTTTTTTATACTTAAGTATTTCAAATGAAATGTGTAAACATAGCCTAATTTCTTTTTTATTCATTTAAATATCATTAAAAAATTGAATAACTTAGTAAAATTATTGAAATATTTGTCATAAAATTGTCACAACTGCACTGCATAGTGCTCATGATTTGAAAAATGAATAGAGAAATCCGACAATGACTTTAAAGTTCACCCTCGCAGCATTAAGTTTATGTTTAAGCAGTTCTGTTTTTGCTGCTGCCACGATTACAGCACCAGAGGAAATCGTGATACTTGCGGTTAATGACCAAGAGGTGAATTCAGGGTTATTGCGCCAAAAAGAAAATGCTTATAAAGTTGATGCGGGTGAAATAAGTATTAGTGTTCGTTATCAAGAGTTTTTTCAGCATCTGGATGGGGAGCACGATATTGTAAAATCAGGAATTGTGACCTTGAAAACACCGCCTTTAAAAGACGGGGCAAGCTATAAACTGGATTTGCTGAATGCACCTGCAAATTTTGAAGATGCAAAGAAGTATGCCGAGCAACCGACCATTGGCCTTTATAATGCTAGCCATCAGTTACTTGTACAACAAACAGGGGCAAATACAGAAGCTAAGCCTTGGTTTAACAGAGGACTTTTTGGCAAAGCTTATGATTTAACACAAAATAAATCTGCACCAGCCAATCAACCCGCGCCCGTGTATACTGCTCAAGCAGCAACGGTTAAAGAAGCAGCAGATGTTCCTTCTACAATTGTAACGACTCAGGCCGTTAGTGCTGTGAAAACTCATGATCAACAATTAGTTGAGTTATGGCAAAAATCCTCAAAAGTGGAACGTCAAAAATTTATGGCATGGTTGGCTGGACAAACCAATTAATTTGAAGAATAAGGAATAGGTTAAATACTGACCTATTCTATTTTAGAACTTATACTTATAAAATAAATCAGTATTTATAATTTGTTAAATTAATAATAATAACGATAATGAGTTTCATTTGTTTGGTGTGGGGTTGTTATGGATTTTAAAATCAGTTATTTGAGTTATACCATTCAAATACTTTTGCTCTCGGCTTCATCCATGCATTTATATGCAGCAAATGCAAGTCAGACAAATGATTCAACAGAAGAGGCACAGCAACTCCCTACCATTATAGTTAAAGCTGAAAACCAAAAAAGTGAGACAACTGAAGGGACTGGTTCCTATACAACACCGGTAACATCTGCAGCCACTGGCTTGGCACTATCATTAAAAGAAACGCCTCAAATGGTCAGTGTTTATACGCAGCAACAGATGAAGGATCAAGGACTTACCCAGCTTATGGATGTTGCATCAATTGCGGCTGGTTTAAGCGTGAGCTCATCGGGAGGGTATGGTTCAGATTCTTCACCCATTTATTCACGTGGTTTTACAATAAATAATTATCTGTTAGATGGTGTAAAACAGCTTAGCTCTTATGACAATATTTATCAAAGTCAAGATATGGCTATTTTTGACAGAGTTGAAGTCATCCGAGGGGCAAGTGGCCTCATGACAGGCGCTGGTTCACCTAGTGCAAGCATTAATCTGGTTAAAAAGAAACCTTTGCCGACGCAATATGCAAGTATAAATGTGACTGGCGGTAGTTGGGACTTTGGTCGTGTTGAAACAGATGTATCTTCACCTTTAAATGAAGATGGTTCGATTCGTGGTCGTTTAATTATGGCTGTTCAGAAAAACGATAGTTATATCAATAATCTGAGTGAGGATAGAAAAGTTATTTATGGGGTGGTTGAAGGGGATATTGGTGATAAAACCAAGCTGAGCTTTGCTTTTAATCATTCGGCAATTGACTTGGATGGTTCTTCACGAGGTGGTTTACCTGCATGGTTTTCTGATGGAACAAAAACATCATGGGCTCGTTCAGCTACAGCGGGAGCAGACTGGGCATATTCCAATCGAGAAAATACAGGGCTATATTTAGATCTTGAGCATAATTTTAACGAGAACTGGACACTAAAAAGTACACTTTCCCGAGTAATTACAGATTCAGATGAATTGATCGGTTATGTATTAGGTACGCCAAATAAAACAACGGGCAGTGGATTAAAATTGTGGGCAAGTCGTTGGGACTATAGACCGATACAGGATGTGTTTTCGACATCATTAAATGGTAAATTTGAATTATTCGGCTTAGAGCATCAAGCAGTTCTAGGCACAACGTTGGCCCAAAATAAAAATGATAAAAGACAGGCCTATAGCTGGAATACTACAAGTGACCCTAATTGGAATACTACTGTAAACAATATCTATGAATGGAATGGTACACAAATCTCACGTCCTGATTTAGTAGCTACAGGCTGGTATTCACAAGAAGTCAAAGATTACTCTGCTTACGCTGCTTTTAAATTTCAACTACATAAAAAGCTTTCTTTACTTACAGGGGCACGTGTAGAGGATTGGAAAACTGATAATATTGATTATAGTTATGCAGACTCAACGACAACCAGAGATAAGCGACATGAAACAGGTGAAGTAACTCCATATGTGGGATTGGTTTTCGACATTAATGATTATTGGTCAATCTATTCAAGTTATACGACAATTTTTCAGCCACAAAACTATAAAAACATAAATAACCAAATGCTGGATCCTCTAGAAGGCAAAAGTACAGAAATTGGTTTAAAAGGTGCTTTTTATGACAATATGCTAAATATTGCAGCTGCGGTATATAAAACCAAACAGGATAATGTCGCATCGGCTTTATATGATGAAAATGGGGATCCACTAACAAATTCAAATGGTGAAACTCTTTATGAAGCTTTAAGTGGTACAGAAAGTAAAGGGATAGAATTTGAGGTAAGTGGTCAAATACTACCAGAATGGCAGGTTTCTACCAGTTTTTCACGGAATATATCGCGTGATAGTGATGATCAGAGGATTAATACAGACGTACCTCAAACCACAGCCAGAATTTTTACTACGTATGTTTTACCTTATTTGGATAAATCATTGCAAATAGGGGGTGGAGTACGTTGGCAAAGTGAAATATATAAACTTGATTCTGGACCAAATAAAGTTAAGCTCGACCAAGGTTCATATGCTTTAGTGGATCTTATGGCACGTTATAAATTTAATCAAAATCTAAGTGGTAATTTAAATATTGCTAATTTATTCGATAAAAATTATTACACTACTATAGGTAATAGCTACTATGGAACTCCAAGAAGTTTTCGATTAGGGCTAACTTATACTTGGTAATATCAGCAATATATCTTGATAGCTATAAAAAACCTCCGAATTTCGGAGGTTTTTTATTTAATAAGTGGCTATTTAACAAACCACAAATAGTAACCAATTAACATGAATGGCCATGCGATATATGGACTAAATAACCATTTCCATAACCAGAATTGAGGAATATATCCGACTCCATGAATAAAGCCGCCAGAGATTCCTAACATGACCAGCATAAGTACACTATGATTATAATGACCATTCGCATCAAGCATCATGGCAGGGTGAACTAACAAAACAGCCGCAAGTGGCAACGCCAACAAAAATGAAACTGCCATCGCAAATGTTTGCGCTTTACTTCTCTTTGCTGTTGTCATTGCTTCTGCCATGATGTTATTCCTCATCCAGATTTTGATGGTGCTCAATATAAAGAGCGCTTAGAACACCTGCAAAACAAGCCATTAATATTCCAAGAATCCATGCGAAATACCACATATTTATTCTCCTCGTCACCTTAGTACAAACTATGTGAATTAGCTTGAATGTCTTTACTCGTAATAACGCCCCACATTTTATAGTAGCACCAGCATGTATAACTTAATATGATTGGCACAAAAATACATGCAGCAACCGTCATAACCCCTAGTGTTTTATGGCTTGAAACGGCATCCCACATCGTGAGGCTAGAAACAGGATTGATACTAGATGGCATTAAGAACGGGAATAATGCGAAACCAGCAGTAAGAATTGTTCCAACAACGGCTAAAGCAGAACCCATAAAACTAAAACCAGCTTTATTTTTACCAGATGCAAATAGAGCAATTAGACCACCGAGAATACCTAAAATAGGGGCAATCATAGTAATTGGGTATTGGCTATAGTTGTTTAGCCAGCCATGGTTACCATGGGTAATTACTTCTTTTGCTAGAGGGTTTGCTACGCCATTGGTATTGAATGGTTGCACAAGCGTATAACCTTCAATATTACCCAAATATAGCCATGCGCCAGCTGCAATAAAACAGACTAAATATACAAGCGCCATAATTTGTGTTGCTTTTGCTGCACGACGATGCAAATCCCCATCTGTACGGAGCATTAACCATGCGCCCCCGTGTGCGCACAGCATGGTGACGCTGACTAAACCACAGACTACAGAAAATGGATTAAGCAGCGCAAAGAAACTACCATCATAGTGAGAACGAACTGTTTCATCCAGACTAAAAGGTACACCCACTAGCATATTACCGAATGCTACACCAAATACGAGAGCTGGAACAAAACTACCAATACATAGACCCCAGTCCCATGATTTACGCCATTTGGTATTTTCAAGTTTTGAGCGATAATCAAAACCGACAGGTCTTAAAAA
Source organism: Acinetobacter sp. S40 (assembly GCF_016624705.1). Lineage (NCBI taxonomy): Bacteria > Pseudomonadati > Pseudomonadota > Gammaproteobacteria > Moraxellales > Moraxellaceae > Acinetobacter > Acinetobacter sp. S40. The sequence continues at coordinate 176,451 of NZ_JACVTU010000002.1, read as the reverse complement.
TAGACCAAACAAGACCAACAATAAAGCCCAGTACATTCCAGAGAAGGCAACTGCGTATACCATTGGCCATGCGGCAAAAATTGCACCACCTGCGGTAATTAACCAGACTTGATTACCATCCCAATGTGGAGCAATCGTATTGATTGCTACACGACGTTCGTTATCGGTTTTACCAACGAAAGGCATGAGTATCATGGCACCCATATCAAAACCGTCAGTTAGGGCAAGTCCAATCAAGAGTACTCCGACCAGGACCCACCAGATAATTTTTAGGAGTTCATATTCGATCATGATTGAGCCTCCCCAGCCACCATATTCGAGTTTTCTTGTTGTTCAAAATGGTATTTACCAGTATGAAGTGAGCTTGGACCCAAACGTGCGAACTTGATCATTAAGTACATTTCAATAATGAGTAGTACTGTATAAAACGCTGCAAGTGCGATAATTGAACCCCAAACATCTCCTGTACTTAAGCTTGAAGCAGATAAATGGGTTGGTAAGACCTCACCAATCGTCCATGGTTGACGTCCACCTTCTGCAACATACCAACCAGTTTGGGCTGCAATCCACGGCAAAGGTAAAGCAAATAATGCAAACTTAAGTAACCATGGTTTCTCTTCAGCATTACGTTTAGCCACAGACCATGCTGCCAAAATAAATAGCAGTAGCATAAGGAAACCACAAGCGACCATGATACGGAAAGTAAAGAACAGCGCAGTGACATTAGGAATACTGTCTTTTACAGCGGACTGAATGTTTGACTCAGTTGCATCTGTGACATTGTCTGTATATTTTTTCAATAACAAACCATAGCCCAAATCTTTTTGATTTTCTTTAAATGAATTGAGCAGTTCTGGAGATCTATCACCAGCGCGAAGTTTTTCAAGTTCACTATAGGCGACCATACCATTACGAATGCGCAGTTCATGTTCTTTCATCAAGTCGGTAATACCTGTGACTTGCTTGTCAGTTGAACGTGTTGCAATTAAGCCCAGTGCATAAGGGATTTTAATGGCATAGTCAGTTCGCATTTCTTGCTGATTTGGAATACCAAATAAAGTGAAACTTGCAGGGGCTGGCTGAGTTTCCCATTCCGACTCAATAGCGGCAAGTTTCGCTTTTTGAACATCGCCTAGCTCGTAACCTGATTCATCACCTAGTAAGATAACAGACAGGGTCGATGCCAAACCGAAAACTGCTGCGATTGCAAAGGAACGACGTGCAAATGGTAGATCACGTTTTTTCAATAAGTAGTAACTAGAAATGGCCAATACGAAAATTGCACCAGTGACGTAACCTGCAGAAACAGTATGTACGAATTTGACTTGAGCGACAGGATTAAAAATCAATGCAGCAAAATCGGTGAGTTCCATACGCATGGTTTCATAGTTAAATGCAGCACCAACGGGGTTTTGCATCCAACCATTTGCGACCAAAATCCACAAGGCTGACATGTTCGAACCAATGGCTACTAACCAAGTTACACCCAAATGCTGTACTTTAGATAGACGATCCCATCCAAAAAAGAATAAACCAATAAAAGTTGATTCTAAGAAGAAAGCCATTAAGCCTTCAATTGCGAGTGGCGCACCAAAAATGTCTCCCACATAATGCGAGTAGTAAGCCCAATTTGTACCGAACTGGAACTCCATGGTTAGGCCAGTTGTTACACCTAAAGCAAAGTTGATACCGAAAAGTTTTCCCCAGAATTTGGTCATGTCTTTATAAATTTCTTTACCTGAAATGACGTACGTCGTTTCCATAATGGCAAGTAGAAAAGCCAGACCTAAAGTCAGTGGAACAAAAATGAAGTGATACATTGCGGTCATAGCGAACTGGAACCGCGAAAGATCGACCACGCTTTCAGAAATCATCAACGTGTCTCCTTGATTTGGGAATTTGTGCCAGCAATATGCTCGGCAACTTGATTGTCAAAATCTTTGGGAATAGTAGGGGCATCAAACCAGATGTGTTTGATTGTTAGTAAAAGAACAATCTTAATTATTAATATGATTGTAATTTCTTTAACTAAGCGTCGATTAAAATCTTTTTTCACCAAGCTCATATATACAAGCCTATTGGACTGAATAATACATATTATTCATGACATCATTAAAAAAATAAACAATAAAAACAATTAAAATAAAAATATATTATTAAATTAATTAAAATCAATGGTTTGAATTAAAAATTTTACTCTTAATAAAATAATATAAAGTATATTAAAACACTTGTATTTAAGTAAAAATAAACCAGACTAAAACAGTTGTATTTAAAGTTGTAAAACCAACTAAAATGCTAATAATTAAGTTTTAGACGAATTTAAATAACCTACAAAAAAGCTCGGATTATAGTGATATCATGTTTTGGTAGATAAAATTTTAATTTTATAATTTACTCTTTGGGTTTGAATTATCCTATGTGAGCTTTTCTTGTTGATCAAAATATATACATGATTATTGTTGTGGTGTAAATAAGTGATTTGATACGGCAATTTTTTTGGCAATGTAATGTGTTTGTTTGAAACGGATAAGAATAACTTGCGAGCGAAATTCTAATTCGCCAAATTCTGGTTCAACTTGAACATAATGAATTTGACCAAATTCGTCCCGGATGCGAGCTTGTGCAGAAAAACCTGGGCGTGCATTTCCGCTAGAGATTGTTGCGAGTCGACCCAACAGGCTAGTATGATGATGCTCAAGTTGTGGTTTAATTACTTGATCTAGACAGTGAATCATGAATACAGTGAAAAATATGGCAATAATAAAAGCAGGTAGGATCAGGTAGAAGGGGGAAACAAAACTATGCTGTCTGGCAAAAAAAGCAAGCTGCAAAAAATAACCGGCAAAACTGAAATTAATCAGTAAAAAAACTAAAATAAGAACTTTTGAAAATTTGACATTCAGCAGTGGTGAATAGACCAGCCAGTTTGGAGAAATCTTTCGGATCAAATTGCTTGGACGGATACCTATATAAATGCCGATAGTTTCTGCCATACTTAACAGAATTAAAGCAACCACACTTAAATGAAAAGGCATCAAGTCATAGTTGAAAAAAAATTCTGGCATGGCAAAAACCTGAGAAATTATTCTGTTAAGTAAATTCCACCATCTGAATGTACCTGAATTTCAACTTTCGTCAAAAATTCACCTAAACACGGTCCAGAAATACATTCACCAGTTTCTACATTGAACAGCGCGCCATGAGTTGAGCATTGAATAAATTCCTGATCTTGATCCAGAAATTGATTTTCTAGAAACTCAAGTTCAACTTGCAGATGGGGACAGATATTTTGGTAAGCAAAAAATCCGCCATCGCGCTGAGTAATAAAAATGGTATCTCCGCGAGAAATCTCATAAGAACGCGCTTCACGTTCAGGGATATCCTCGGTCATGCAAATCTTTTCCATGTTTAAGCACATTCAGTCTGGAAATTCTTGAGCAGTTTAGCATAGTTTTCAATATCTAAACGTGGGCCATATTGAGCAACAACTTCACTTGAAACAAGAATTGCAAGTTGAGTTGCATCTTCGAGAGACTTATTTTGGTTTAGAGCGTACAAGAAAGCTCCTGCAAAGGCATCACCAGCACCGTTAGCATCTACAGCCGTCACTCGACGTCCACCTAAATGAAAATGTGTATTCGCCGAATATACAGAAGCCCCATTGGCGCTTTGTGTAATGACAATGGTATGATTTTTTAATTTCAATTTGGCAAAGGCTTGATCAATCGTTTGAGTTTCTGTGTACATTATTGCTTCTTGTTCATTACAAAATAACAAATCCACACCGTCATCAATCAACTCGTCTAAACCGTCACGCGCATATTGAACCATGGCAGGATCTGAAAGTGATAACGCAATTTTTACACCATTTTCACGAGCAATTTGGCGCGCTTGTTTCACTGCTAAACGAGCAGATGGGCTAGTAGATAGATATCCTTCAATATAAAGCCATTTGGCATTTTTTAATGGCTCGTAATCTACCTGATCGGCAGAAAGTTCAGTGGTGATACCTAAATAGGTATGCATGGTACGCTCAGTATCAGGACTAATAAGCACCATACAGGTACCTGTAACGCCATCAGTTTTTGATTTTTCTGAAGTGAGAATATCGGCATCATTCAAACCATCAAGATAGATTTGACCCAATTCATCGTTTCCAACACGACAAGCATAAAATGCAGAACCACCTAAAGCACTAAAAGCTACAGTTGTATTGGCTGCTGAGCCACCACTGGCTTGACCTTTATAATCCTGAGAATCCAATAAAGTTTGATATAATGCGGTTTGAGTGGAACCATCAGTTAACTGCATGGTGCCTTTTTGCAAGCCTTGCTGGGCTAAAAAATCATCAGATATTTTAAATTCCTGATCAATAAGCGCATTACCAATTGCAAAAAGCTCTACAGTTGCCATGATTGTATTCACACGTAAAAAATCAAAGCACTCAGTTTACACGATTGTTCAGTTTTGCTGTAGTTCGATGAATAAATTTCATCAGTTTGCTGATAAAAAGCTAATTTATTCACCTTGATTTGATCAACTCATTCAAACTTAATACCGATTCTCGGGAAGCGGTTCAGTTCTACCTAAATGGTTGATACTTTTTTGTGGATAGGCACAGAAATTATTGAAAAGATATTTTGAATTATTAAATATGGGTTCAATTATTCATTGGAAATTTGAGATAAATTTTGAATTTGGATGATCTGGTTTGAGTAAGCACAAAAATATACTAAAACAAAGGGATTGTGTCGGATTAAAACTACCAAATTGGTTTGATACTAAGGCTATAATGGAACCAAGTTAACGAAGAGAAATTTATAGGAGATCACATGACGGTAGATGTCACTGAAACCATTAATCAAACTGTACATCCTGCGTTTCAGTTGGTACGTCAACACCATGTTGAAGCTTTAGATATTCTAGTCTCTGAATATACGCATAAAGTGACGGGCGCTGTTCATTATCATCTAGCTACTTCACACGATGAAAATGTTTTTTTAGTGGCATTTCGCACACAGCCCATGGACTCAAAAGGCACGGCACATATTCTTGAGCATACTGCATTATGTGGCTCGGAGAAGTTTCCTGTACGCGATCCCTTTTTTCTAATGATCCGCCGTTCACTCAATACCTTTATGAATGCATTTACTGCAGCAGACTGGACGGCATATCCTTTTGCGACACAAAATAAAAAAGATTTCCAGAATCTATTGTCTGTTTATCTCGATGCAGCGTTTGCCGCAAATTTGAATCCTCTGGATTTTGCACAAGAAGGTATTCGCATTGAGCTTGAAAATGGCGAACCTGTGTATAAAGGTGTGGTGTTCAATGAAATGAAAGGGGCCATGAGCGCACCTTCAGATCAGCTTTATCATCAACTTGCTTATCATTTATTTCCAGAAACGACTTACCACTATAATTCTGGTGGTGATCCGAAAGATATTCCAAACCTTAGTTACGAGCAATTGGTTGAATTTTATAAAACGCATTATCATCCGAGTAATGCCGTGTTTATGACTTTTGGTAATCAAAGTGCTTATGAGTTACAAGAGCAGTTTGAAAAATTGGCTTTGGCTCAATTTGAAAAAGGTACTACACTTTATTCAACGCCTGAAAGACGTTTGGCTGCGCCTATTGAAGTCACTGAAACTTATGCGGTGGATAGCGAAGATTTAGCCGATAAAACCTATCATGTTCTGGCATGGTTATTACCTCAGGCTAGTGAGATTAAATTGCGTTTAGGTATGCGTCTGGTTGAGGGTATTTTACTGGAAAATTCTGCTTCTCCGCTGCGCCATTATTTGGAAACTTGTGGTTATGCTCAATCTACAGGTCCACTGATGGGTGTAGATGACTCTAATTTTGAAATGACGTTCTATTGTGGTGTTCAGGGTTCAAATGCTGAAAATGCGGAAGAATTTAAACAGGGCGTTCTTAAAGTTCTACAGGATGTTGCATCTAAACCGATTGATCAGGCACAAGTCGATGCAATTTTGCATCAGATTGAATTGCATCAACGTGAAATCAATGGTGATGGTATGCCGTATGGTTTGAGCCTAATTCTAAATGGTTTAAGTAGTGCGATTCACCACAATGATCCTGTTCATGTCTGGGATGTAGATACTGCGATTGATCAGGTGAAGGAAGAGCTGAAAGATCCGATGTGGTTGTCAAATCTAATTCAGACTTATCTTCTGGATAATTCACATCGTGTACAAATGACGCTGATTCCAGATGCAGAAAAGTCACTAAAAGAACAAGCAGAAGAAAAAGCGCGTTTGGCTCAAATTGGTGAACATTTAACACAAGCTGATCGTGTCGAAATTGAGGCTAATACTGAGGCATTGAAGCAACGTCAGGATACACCTGATGATTTAGATTTATTGCCTAAAGTTGGACTGGAAGATGTGCCAGCAGATTTGCACATTGTACAAGGACAACTCCGCGAGATTATTTCAAATCGCCATGATTATCCATTGAATTTATATCATGCGGGAACCAATGGCATTTACTATCAGCAGGTTTTAATTGAAATTCCTGACGAAGTCGTACATTCCCCTTATTTTAATTTATTGTCTATTTTAATGGGGGAAGTTGGTGCTGGGGAATATGACTATTTGACTTTACAGCAGTTGCAAACCGCAGTAAGTGGCGGTTTGGGAATGGGTGCTTCCTTACGAAGCAAGGTTGATGATAAAGGCAAAATTAGTGCATGGCTGACATTAACTACGAAATCTTTAAATGAAAAATTTGATGCCATTGGCTTATTAAAGTTAGCCTTTGAAAAGCTTCGTTTTGATGAGAAAGACCGCATCGTTGAGTTACTTCAACAACGTAAAACGCGTTGGCAGTCTCGTCTATCTGGTTCTGGTCATAGCTATGCGATGCAAGTTGCATCGCGGAACATGAGTGCGTTGGCACAACGCGACTATCACAATACGGGTTTGGGCGCTTTAAATTGGCTGAATGATCTGGTTGATGATATTGAAAAAAATGAAGATGCTTATAATCAATTGATTGCTGAATTAAAAGCGATTCATTTGAAGCTGCTACAGGCACCAAAACAGTTCTTGCTGGTGTGTGAAGAGCAGCTTTCTGAACAGTTGCTTGAAGAAATTCAAACTGTCTGGGACAAAGTTGAAATTGATAGCAATATCCCTAATCTTCAAAATATCGATTACCAGCCAAATGATCAGGATGAAGCATGGTTGATTCAGGCCAATGTCCAGTTCTGTGCATCAGCTTATCCAGCCGTTGACGTTTCAGATCCTGATGCAGCACCACTTATGGTTTTGGCGGCATATCTGCGTAACGGTTATTTGCATAGCGCTATTCGTGAAAAAGGTGGAGCTTACGGTGGTGGTGCAAGTTATGATGGCAATGCATGTTCATTCCGTTTTTATAGCTATCGCGATCCGCGTTTGGCAGAAACCTTTAAGGACTTTGATGCGAGTGTGGAATGGCTTTTGCATACTCAGCAGCAACCTCACCAACTTGAAGAAGCAATTTTGGGTCTGGTAGCGAGTATGGATAAACCAGGCTCACCTGCAGGGGAAGCGATTACTGCGTGTTATGCGCTGTTGCATGCACGTACGCCAGCATTTAGGAAAACCTTGCGCACAAGGTTGTTAAATGTGACTCTGGATGATTTGCAACGCGTTGCAAAACAATATTTAATTAACCAGAAGCCTACAAAAGCAGTAGTTGCTCCGTTTGCAAAACGACAGGAACTTGAACAGCTTGGTTTCCAAATTAAGCAAGTGAATTAAAACAAAAAACTGGAGAACTTTATGTCGTTCAAATCTTTTGAACGAGCACCATTAAAACTGAGTATGTTGAGCATGCTCAGTTGTATGGGTGTATCCGCAGCAAATGCTGAAATATCAACAAATGATACTGCTATTGCCAAAACTACAGTAGTTGCATCTGCTAGCCCTGCAAGTGCTAAAGCTTGTGTTGCATTGGATTCTAATGCAGACCGGTTAGCCTGTTACGATGCACTTTTTAAAGTGCCAGTGGATACGACAAATGCGATTGCGGCACAAGCTGCTGCGCCAGCCGAATCTGAACAGGCTAAAGCGCAACCTACCTCTTTGAAAGAAAAGGTGGGTAATTTATTTGCTCTGGAAGCTGATCCGCTTGATCCGAATGTTTCTTTGTTGGATAAACGTTGGGAATTATCTGAGAAAGCAAAGCTTGGAACATGGAATATTCGTGCCTTTAAGCCTGTATATTTGCTGCCTGTATTTTGGACAACCAAGAAAAATGAATTTCCTTCTAGTCCAAATCCCAATAACACGGTTGATGAAGATCAAAATTTAAAGTCATTGGAATCCAAGTTTCAATTGTCTTTAAAAACCAAAGCTTGGGAAAATATCATCGGTAACAATGGTGATTTATGGTTAGGTTACACTCAGTCTTCACGCTGGCAGGTTTATAATGGTGAAGAATCTCGACCTTTTCGAGAAACTAACTATGAACCAGAAGCAAGTTTGATGTTTCGCACCAATTATAAAGTCTTTGGTCTGGATGGGCGTCTGCTTGGTGTGACATTGAACCACCAGTCCAATGGTCGTTCAGATCCATTATCACGTAGCTGGAACCGTGTGATTTTTAATGTAGGATTTGAAAAAGATAATTTTGCCTTAATGTTACGACCTTGGATTCGTATTCAGGAAGATAGCAAAAATGACAACAATCCGGATATTGAAGATTATGTCGGACGTGGTGATTTAACAGCATTTTATAAATGGAATGATCATGATTTTTCTCTAATGTTACGTCATTCTTTGAAAGATGGAGATGATTCGCATGGAGCCGCTCAGTTTGACTGGACATTTCCCATTAGTGGAAAGTTACGTGGACATTTTCAGGTCTTTGATGGTTATGGTGAAAGTCTGATTGATTATAATCACAGAGCAACTTATTTTGGTTTGGGTATTTCCTTGATGGACTGGTATTGAGGCCAGAAAATTATATGTTTATCCGTATTTAATAAAATGCCCAACAAGTTTGTTGGGCATTTTATATTCGCGGGTTTCAATATTTAGCAAATTAACCAATTTGAATATCTGCACTCGGGTGCTTAAGCCGACTTTTCTTGGGTGTTGCAATTAGATAAGCCAATGTCAGTGGCCCTAAACGACCAGCAAACATCAGTAAACTGAGTACAAATAGACTGCCATTATGTAATTCGCCTGTTATGCCACGTGATAAACCCACTGTGCATGCAGCAGACACCACTTCAAAAAATAAATCTAAAAAGTTTTTATGGGGTTCTAAAACTAAAATAGTCATGAGTCCAATAAAAACCAAGCTTAACGTAATGATCACAACTGCAAGCGCTTTAAATGTACTTTCATAAGAAATGGAATGGTTAAATACCCGAATTTCATCATTACGGCGTAAAAAAGAAACGACACTCAGAACCAAAATAAAGAAAGTACCTACTTTAATACCGCCTGCTGTACTGAGAGAACCACCACCAATAAACATGAGAACCATGGTGAGTAAAGTTGAGCTATTCATTAAAGATGCGGTATCAATGGTGTTAAAACCAGAAGAACGCGGGACAGTTGCTTGAAACCATGCATTGATGGCCTGTTCCCCCAATGTCATTTGATTAAGCGTTAAAGGATTATTTGCTTCCATTAACCAAATCAATAAAAAACCACTCACATTTAAAATGGCAATCGTGGATAAGACCACTTTGCTGTTTGTACTTAGCTTTTTCCAACGTTTATTTTGCTTAATATCCATAAGTACCAAAAAACCGATACCGCCTAATATATAAAGAAAACTAATAGCAAGACAGGCAAAGTAATGGCTTTGAAAACTTATTAAACTATCCGGGAATAGGGAAAATCCTGCGTTGTTAAAGGCTGAGACACTATAAAAAAATGCATAATACAACGCATGAGTAAATCCGAATTCTGATGTCCAGATCATTGTTAGAATCACTATTCCAGTTATTTCAAAGAATAGGGAATAAAAAAATACGGACTGTGCAATAGTGGTGACTTTAGAAAGACTGGTTTGGCCCAGAGAATCCTGTGCCATCATTTGTTGTTTAAGCCCCAACTGAGGAGCTAGGCTTAGTGCTGCCAGTATCGCAAAGGTCATAAAACCCAAACCGCCACACTGAATCAAAAAGAGTAGGATAAGTTGTCCAGTTGTGGTGAGAGACTGACCAACATTAACTACTGACAGGCCCGTGATCGTTACAGCAGAAGTTGCGGTAAAAAGTGCATCCATCCAGCTCAAATGACCATTATTGGCCACTGGTAATTTAAGTAAAAGCGTTCCCGCAATAATAAAACTTAAGAATCCCAATGCTAAAAGAGAAGGAGGGCTTAAGTTAAATGTTTTATTTTTAAATTTTTGTTTCATCATGACTTAAAAATCGTTTTGAAAGTTTTTTGAGTGGTTCAAGATGACCTTCTACAATCAAAATATCTTTTGACTGAACTGTATAAGCCGGATCTGGATCATAAATAATATCTTTCCCGCGTTGTAATAAAATTGTTCTAACATGTTGGGTCGCATCGATTAGACCTAATAAATGCACCCCATTTAAATGTTTGGGGATTTCAATCTTGACAATGAAATGATCATCATTGAGTGCCATATAACGACTGACCATTGGGTAGTTCAATGCTTGGGCGACACGTACTCCCATATCTTCTTCTGGATGAATAATTTTATCGACATGCAGATGGGATAAAATCATATGGTGTGCTTTCGTTTTCGCTTTGACCCAAATTTTAGGCACACCTAGATTTTTTAGATGGAGTACGCACAAGATACTGGCTTCAATATCTTCACCAATGGCAACCACAACCGCTGCACAATTTTTAATATTCAGTTCTTCAAGCACATGTTCATCACTGGCATCTGCAATAACCGCGTGAGTCAATTGATCGCTGACATCCTCAACATTGCGCTTGATGGTATCTATACCAATGACATCATGCTTTAACTGAGCGAGCTGTATGGCGACAGTCGCACCAAAACTTCCTAAACCGATGACAGCAAATTGGGCCATATTCAACCTGATAATATTTGTATGCATTGGAGCTTGATAAGAATGAATTCGCTTTTTCATTCTCAAGATAAAATTTATCTTTTATAAAAACCAGTTCGATTAGACTTCCCTGCATTTAGCAGTTTACCTATATATGTATGTGCTTCACTGATGGTTTTGTCTAAGCCGTAATTTTCCTGAGTTTTCCTTAAAAGATCAAATCTCAACACGTCCTAAATCTTGGATAAAGTGTTATTTATCCAGTTTATTATTTTTAAATAAGTTTTAAAGCAAAGAAGTGTTAAAAACCGATAAGGCGTGTGACATCGTCCTTATCGGTTGTTGCCCTATAAAAATTACTTCAAGAAACGTTGATAACCAATATTTTGAGTAATTTCTTCATAAGGGTAGGTAATATTTTCAAGTGTTTCGATTAACACATCCGGGTTTTCCTGTGTATCTGTCGCTTGTAATCCAACCAATACGCGACCTTCAGCAGCGCCGTGGTTACGATAGTGAAATAGGCTAATATTATGAGTAGGGCCCAAACGCTCAAGAAATGTGAGCAATGCACCTGGACGTTCTGGAAATTCAACGCGGAATAAGCGTTCATTTGCAATATTGGCATGACCACCAATCAAGTAGCGAATATGTAGTTTAGCAACTTCATCATCCGATAGATCATCAACTTCATACAACTCTTTCAAATGGTTGTAAATTTCCTGACGTTCTGTTTCGCCAGATTTTAGACTAATTCCAACAAACACTTGCGCTTGATCACTCTCACTGGCACGGTAATTAAACTCAGTGATATTACGACCATGTAAAGCACGACAGAAATTTAAAAAAGCGCCTTTTTGTTCAGGAATTGTCACAGCAAAAATTGCTTCTTTGCGTTCGCCCAATTCGGTACGCTCAGCAATATAGCGTAACCGGTCAAAATTCATATTTGCACCGCAGACAATCGAAACGATGTTTTTGTTTTGAAGCTGATGTTGCTCTACATATTTTTTAATGCCCGCCAAAGCCATTGCTCCAGACGGTTCTACAATACTACGGCATTCATCAAAAGTATCTTTAATCGCAGCACAGATTTCATCAGTATTAACCAAAATTACATCACGTTCTACAATGGGACCAGAGTTATCTGATTTTTGCAATTGAATAACTTCAAAGGGTTTCTCACCAATTTGGGCTACAGCAGTACCATCTGCAAATAAGCCGACGTGGGGCAAGATCACGCGTTCATTTGTTTCAAAAGCCGCTTTTAAACAGGCCGATTCGTCATATTCAACAGGAATGACTTTGACATGGGGAGCAACGTCACCTAAATAAGCAGCGACACCCGCGATTAAGCCGCCTCCGCCGACCGCTACAAACACATATTCAACATCACGCCACTGACGTAAAATTTCATTGGCAATGGTTCCTTGTCCTGCCATGACTAATTCATCATCATAAGGTGGAATAAAGGTCATGCCTTCATCTTTGGCACGTTGAATTGCGTATTTATTGGCCACATCAAATGAGTCACCATGCAATACCACTTCACCACCCAGACGCTTTACGGCTTGTACCTTAATATCAGGTGTGGTTTTGGGCATGACAATAATGGCGCGAATTCCTAACTTTTGACCAGAAAGAGCTACACCTTGGGCATGGTTACCGGCCGAAGCAGTAATTACACCGCGTTCTAATTGAGATTTCGGAAGTTGGCTAATACGATTGTAGGCACCGCGTAGTTTAAACGAAAAGACAGGTTGTAAATCTTCGCGTTTAAAACAAATGTTATTGTTAAGCTTTTCACTAATTCGTGGCGCTGCTTCGAGTGGGGTTTCGATTGCAACATCATACACCGTTGCCTGTAAAATTTGTCGAACCAAACGAGACAGCATGTTAATCTTCCATCTAACAGTTTAAAATAAACGATTATTGTAACAAACCCCTACACATTTGCGCCGATTAATTCGCCCAAATGTGAAAAATAGTTGAGTGATGTCATGAGCCTGTATGCGACCCAAGATGAGAAAAAACAAGCTGCTGCGCAAGCCGCTTTAAAACACTTGCCAAGAGGTGGCATTTTAGGAGTGGGAACGGGCAGTACAGTTAATTTTTTGATCGATTTATTGCCAGAATTACAGCTTGAGGCTGCAGTAGCTAGTTCGCAGGCAACCGCAGAGCGTTTACAAAAGCTAGGTATCGACGTGGTCGATATGAATCATGTCGGTGGACTGGACGCATATGTTGATGGTGCTGATGAAATTGATCGTCATATGCATATGATTAAGGGTGGCGGTGCTGCACTCACACGTGAAAAGATTGTTGCCTCTATTGCTAGGAAGTTTGTCTGCATTGTTGATGATTCAAAATGGGTCGAACAATTAGGACGTGAATTTCCATTACCTGTCGAGGTAATTCCAATGGCACGTTCTGCGGTAGCTCGTAAAATCGTCACTTTAGGCGGTGATCCTGTTTATCGTGAAGGTGTGGTGACAGATAACGGTAATGTAATTTTAGATGTTTATAATTTGAATATTTTAAATGCACTTGAGCTTGAGAAAACCCTGAATGATATTCCTGGTGTGGTGACGAATGGCATATTTGCACTGAATCCTGCCACTATTGCCATTGTTGCAACCAATCAGGGTATTGAAGAACGTACTGCGATTTAATGCAATTGCAACCATTACCCGAAATTAAGATTGTTAGACATGTAAGGGCAAGACGTTTGCGCTTACGTGTCGAACCGCATCAAGTGCGCTTAACCGTACCCTTATTTTGTACAAAAAAACAAATCCAGCAATTTTTAGATCAGTCACAGGACTGGTTAATGCAAACGTGGCAAAAACAAACTCAACAACAACTCGCAAATTCAAATTTTCAGCATATTCGCTTTTTCAATCAGGAGTTGCCGTATCAGATCATCTCTCGTAAACAACACAAAAATTATATGATTGACTCTGAGCAGGCATGTATTTTTATTCGAGAAGATAAAGGCGCTGTGGTATTGAAAGACGTGGTTTATGAGTACGCAAAACAATATTTACCTTTATATTTGGGCGAGATTAGTCAGCAAATCGAATTATCTTTTAGCGATTGTAGTATCAAACGACCTAAAACGCGTTGGGGAAGTTGTAGTGCACAGCATAATATTATGCTGCATGCGGGTTTGGTCTTAATGCAACCAGAAATTGTACGTTATGTATGTGTGCATGAATTGGCGCATACTCGCTATTTTAATCATAGCGCTCAATTTTGGGCAGAAGTAGAAAAATTTGATCCCGACTATTTAATACACCGTAAACAATTGAAGAGTTACCAACTACCTGCATGGTGGTATTAGGAGCTGTAAGATTTTACAGCTCCTAACTCTATTTATTTAATTGAAAGTACAGCTTAGTTGTTCGTTTTCCAATTGCGCAGGAGAAGTATGTTTATCTAAGCCAGCACTTGCAGATAAAACTTTATTGGCTTTAATTTTAAGCTGTATGAATGGATATTGTTGAGAACTATTACTTGGCTCGGCAGATCCGCTATTTAGAATATATTCCTGTGTCGATGCATTTACTTGTAATAGATTATCTGTACTTCCACCATCCAGAGTAGATTTATAACTTTGACTTCCCTGACTTAGTTCAATTTCACCCGTAGCTCTAATTTTCAGTACACACTTGTTGGCTTCATAACGACCAATTAGGTATTCAATAGTTGGGAAGTTTAGATCTGTATTGTCATTATTAATGCCGCTAATGCCTTGTTTGCAAGGATAGATAGAATCTCCACATATACTTGATGTTGTAAATCCAACAGCGCGACGATAGTCACCAGCGCCAGCAGTACGAATAAGTAAAGAGGTGTATGGGGTATCCGGGGTTCCGCTATAGGCTCGTTCTGTTAATGCCTTATAGCCTATACTATTTAAACTTGGCTGAAGCTGACGAACAGCTAAATTAAGTACCGCATCTTTTAAACCATTTGCAAACTGATCTCGGGCTGTTTTTTGATTTGCTCCAATACCCGGAGCTGTATTTAAGAGCGGATCAGTATTTTCAACCGTCGTTACGAGTGGTGTAAAATCAGTTTTATTGCCAATTACACTTTTACCATCGAGATAACCATCTGCTAAATCAAGTGCAATGTTTTGAGTAAACTCTGAATAGTAGCTACTAGTTTGATTATGGGTGCTATACCAATAGACAAAATAGCCAAAACTTAGATAACTATCTAGATAAGTATTTTGTGGTAATGTCGAATAACTGAGATTAGTTAAAGCATTAGCATTTGTAATAGTTGGTGTGTTTTCATTTTTAAAGGCATTCAATAACGCAGTGTTTATATCCTGCATTGCCATAATGAAATGAGTATCGTTGATTTTAGAGGTTTCTATATTTTCATCAGGTAACTGCCCCGCACGAACTAAAGCACGTTGATAAACGGCTTCTGAAACAGGACTAACAAAAAATATTCTGGATTTAGTCGAGGTTGGCCAAAGTAACGCATGATAGGTTCCATCTAGAGTTACATATTTATCATTAATAAAGTCATAAATTTGTGAGTTCTGGCTGGCGGTAATTTCAAGGCGATAGATTCGATTTGCTTTCTCAATAGGAAATTTCAGAACAGATGATGTCCCGCTAAAAGATGCGATTTCGGTTACGACTTGATTACTACTATTATCATAAAGTTTAAGATTAACATTGCGCATTTCCAATGGAAGTTTTATTAGAACTTCATTAGGTTGCAACGTACTGCTGCTTGAATTGTCCTCGTTGGTCTGTGATGTTGGAGGGGTGTTAGAGCTTCCTCCACAACTGGCCAAATAAGTGCTGAGTATTACAATGCCAATTGATTTAAATAGATTGGTATATTGATATTGTCTGCTTTTAAAAAAAGGCATTCCTTCACCCCTGAAGTTTTAGTCATCCGTGCCAACCAAGGAATCAGTTTTATCATCACTGATAATCTATTATTTAAATTAGAGATTTAAGTCCTTGTCATTTAACGACATAAAATACTTTTTTATACCTTAAAATGGCTTTTAAAAGTTTTATCCAGTTTAAACTATTGGCTTTATTTCATTTTATGCTATCTCAATATAACGGCTAAAGTAATTTTTGACCAGTGGTAGAGTATGTGACAAATACTTTATTACCTCACTTCACGCTATCTACTTTAAAAAGCTTTTTTGAGCATGTGGAGTTGATTGTAGAAATCCAAGTAAACTGCCATACTATCCGCCATTCGGTTGAAATTTAGAGGTAATGATCGTGGTCTCTGTCGGAATTGTTGGGGGAACTGGATATACAGGCGTTGAATTATTGCGTCTTTTATTACGACATCCGCAGGTCACTGTTCAAATACTTACTTCACGTACAGAAGCGGGTAAACGTGTTGCAGATATGTTTCCAAGCCTTCGGGGTCATACTGAGCTTGAATTTTCCGATTTAAATCTGGATAGTTTAAAACAATGTGATGTGGTTTTTTTTGCTACTCCGCATGGGGTCGCTATGCAGCATGCAAAAGAACTGGTTGCAGCCCATACTAAAGTTATTGATCTTGCGGCTGATTTTCGTCTGCAGAATTTAGAACAATTTGAGAAATGGTATGGTTTACAACATAGCTGCCCAGATATTTTAAAAGATTCGGCTTATGGTTTGTCTGAGTTAAATCGCGAGAACATTAAAAAAGCTCATGTAATTGGTAATCCAGGTTGTTATCCTACGACAGTCCAATTAGGTTTAGCGCCATTACTCAAGTCTGAACAAGATTTGATAGACCCTTCAAGTATTATTATTGATGCAAAATCAGGGGTATCGGGTGCTGGCCGTAAAGCGAGCATGGGGATGATTTATTCAGAAAATGCTGATAATTTTAAAGCTTATGGTGTAAATGGACATCGTCATCATCCTGAAATCGTTGAAGCTCTGGAAAATATTTCAGGTCAAAAAGGTGTATTTGATCACATTGTATTTGTGCCGCATTTAGTGCCGATGATTCGGGGAATGCTCAGTACAATTTATGTCGATTTGACTGAAGAAGGTGCAAATACTGATCTTCAGGCGCTGTACGAGCAATTTTATGCTAATGAAAAATTTGTGGATGTGATGCCTCCTAACAGTTCACCTGAAACACGCAGTGTAAGGGGAGCAAATGAGTTACGAATTGCATTATATAAACCTCAACCGCATAAACTAATTGTGCTGTCAGTGCAGGATAATCTGGTTAAGGGTGCCGCAGGTCAAGCCGTACAAAATATGAACTTAATGTTTGGCTTTGCAGAAGATGCAGGTCTAACAGGCATAGGTTTATTACCATAAAAAACGCTTTTAAACTTCACACACATTTAAATTTCGATTTAAATGTGTGCTTTGGTTCTATCTTCAAATTGAGATGGTGATGCAGAATACTGAACAAATAAATAATGATGATCTACAAATGCCTAAGCCTTCATTTTGGCACACGAATAGACCATTGGTAATTGGAGCAGTTGTTCTGATTTCTGGTAGCTTTCTATTGGGTTATACGGTGGGGCATCGTCAGGGATTAACCGTTGTCGGTTATGATGCCGATGCAGAGCAATTGGTGGAAGTCGTTCAAAAACAGAAAACTGCACTGGATGCGGTCAATAAAAGTTTAAACGCAACCGTACAAGAGCGTGATGTCGCTGTAAGTAATGCCAATGATTTATATCAGGGGATTACACAGGCAAAAAATGACAAGGCACAAATGGAAGGCATGAGTGCGATTTATCGTGAAGTTCTGCGTCAACGTGGTGGCTTAAGTCTCACGATTCAGAATTTAGCTATAAAACCTTTACCTGAAAATGCTTTTGAGTATCAACTTGATTTAGTGCAAGTCAGCCCAAATAAACGTCGTGCTGCTGGATCTGTAGAAATGCGCTTGATTCAGGGTGATGAAATACTGGTTGTACCGTTAGAAGATAATAATTTTAATTTTGATGATTTTGAGCGTTTAACAGGACGCTGGACGATGCCAAAAGGATTTACTCCGCAGTTTATAGAGATTCGTTTGACAGGTTCAACCCCTGTAACCAAACGTTTTAGTTGGCAGCGCGGTAAACCAGTCGATGCAGAATCTGCTTTTGTTGCAGAAATTCCCCAAGCAGAAGCAAACGCAAATTAAGAGTGAATCAAAGAGTATATGCGAACCAATAAGCGACAAATTAGTTTAAAAGACGTGAAAGCTTCCTTTTACCAATCTGGATATGTCGATTGGCATATCAATCCGCGCTTAAGTGATTCGCAGAGCAATGAGGCAGACGGTGATGTCGCGATACAAACCGCTGAACCTCAGCTAAAACGTCCACCTATGTATGCTGTGGTATTATTGAACGATGATTACACTCCAATGGACTTTGTAATTGAAATTTTACAACAATACTTTGCATTGAATCTTGACCAAGCTACTCAAGTAATGCTAACAGTACACTATGAAGGTAAAGGTGTTGCTGGCGTCTATCCACGAGACATCGCGGAGACCAAAGCAAACCAAGTAAATAATTACGCTCGATCCCAAGGTCATCCATTACTTTGTCAGATCGAACCCAAAGATTAAGGGGGTCGTATGCTCAGTCGTCAATTAGAAGTATCCTTACGTTTGGCTGTAAGCATGGCTCGTCAAAAAAGGCATGAGTTTCTGACTGTAGAACACTTATTGCTGGCTTTGCTCGATAATGATTCAGCTGTAAATGCGCTTAAGGCATGTGGTGCTGATATAGTTTCATTGCGTAAAGAGCTAGAAGAATATGTAGAACAACATACGCCTAAGCTTGGTGAAAATAACGATCAGGCTCCACATCCAACTGAAAGTTTTGATCGTATTTTGCAGCGCGCAATTTTCCATGTGCAATCTAGTGGCGGTGATCGTACTGTTGAGGGTGCAGATGTATTAGTGGCAATGTATTCTGAACGTGATTCTTTTGCGGTTTATTTGTTAAAACGTCATCAAATTAATCGTTTGACTCTGACACAGTATTTGTCTCACGGTACACGTAAAGAAGACGTCCAGCCGGAAGAAGAAGTTGAAGATATTGAGGGTGATGCATCTGCATCTTCAAATGCAGGTCCATTGGAACAATTTACCCTCAATTTAAATAACGAAGCGCTGAAAGGCAAAACAGATCCTTTGATTGGTCGTGAAAAAGAGATTGAACGTACTGCACAAATTCTTTGCCGCCGTCGTAAAAATAATCCGCTTTTGGTGGGCGATCCGGGTGTAGGTAAAACTTCTATAGCAGAAGGTTTAGCGTGGTTGATCGTTAATGGCAGAGCGCCAAAGCCGCTTGCAAATGCTGAAGTTTATAGCCTTGATATTGGTGCTTTAGTTGCAGGAACCAAATATCGTGGTGATTTTGAAAAGCGTTTAAAACAACTTTTAAACGCTTTAAAGAAAAATCCAAACGCGATTTTATTTATTGATGAAATTCATATGATTATTGGTGCTGGTTCAAGCATGGGCAGTACCATGGACGCATCAAATTTAATCAAGCCTGCACTGGCTAATGGTAGTTTACGTTGTATTGGTTCAACGACTTTTCAGGAATATCGTCAAGTTTTTGAAAAAGATCATGCCTTGTCTCGTCGTTTCCAAAAAATTGATGTAAATGAGCCAAGTGTTTCTGAAACCATCGATATTTTGCGTGGACTCAAAACCAAATTTGAAGATTTTCATCATGTTGAGTATGAAGATAAAGCCTTAGTTGCTGCGGTTGAACTGTCCTCTAAATTTATTAATGATCGATTCTTGCCAGATAAAGCCATCGATGTCATTGATGAGGCAGGCGCGCAACGTCGTTTAAAAGCGGAAGCAGATGGCACTCTGATTACTATTGAGAATATCGAAGACATTGTTTCCAAAATTGCACGGATACCACCGAAAACCGTGTCTAAAGATGATAAAGCTGTTCTTGGATATCTGGAACGTGATCTTAAGCGTGTGGTCTTTGGTCAGGATGAAGCGATTGCCGCATTGGCATCCGCAATCAAACTTTCCCGTGCGGGTTTGAAAGCTCCCGATAAACCTGTTGGTAGCTTTGTATTTGCTGGTCCAACTGGGGTCGGTAAAACAGAAGTGACTAAGCAATTGGCCAAATTGCTAGGAGTGGAGCTGGTACGTTTTGATATGTCTGAATATATGGAGCGTCATGCAGTTTCACGTTTGATTGGTGCGCCTCCAGGCTATGTTGGATATGATCAGGGTGGTTTATTAACAGATGCCATTCATAAAAATCCACATTGTGTATTATTGCTGGACGAAATTGAAAAAGCGCATCCTGATGTGTTCAATTTGTTGCTGCAAGTCATGGATCATGGTGCTTTAACTGACAATAATGGTCGCAAGTCTGATTTCAGAAATGTAATTATTGTTTTAACGACTAACATTGGTGCGGAAAGCATTTCTAGAACCAGCATTGGTTTTACAGAGCAAGACAATAGTAATGATAATCAGGAAGCAATGAAACGTGCTTTTGCACCTGAATTCCGAAACCGTCTTGATGGTGTAATTCAATTTAAAGCCTTACCAACTTCGGTGATCGAGTCAGTCGTTGATAAATTCCTAACGGAATTACAAGCCCAGCTGGATGACAAAAAAGTGGTGCTTGAGGTTGACCAATCTGCGCGTGATTGGTTGGCAGCGAATGGTTATGATCGTTTAATGGGGGCACGCCCAATGCAACGATTGATTCAGGAACATTTGAAGAAGCCACTTGCTGAAATGATTTTATTTGGTGAGTTGGCTGATCATGGTGGGAATGTCGCGGTTTCTGTGAAAAAAGAAGAGGGCAAAGAGGTTGGATTACAGCTTTCTGTCTTTGAAGATCAAACGGCCGAGCCTGCTTAATCGATGTTAGAATATCTTTCGATAACCCGAATATTGAGTGTATTCGGGTTATTTTTATTGACAGCGATTGCTGAAATTTTAGGCTGCTATTTCCCTTATCTAATTTTAAAAGAAGGAAAAAGTGCGTGGTTATGGATTCCCACTGTAATTAGCCTTGCTGTATTTGTATGGCTTTTAACCTTACATCCAGCCGCTTCTGGTCGTATCTATGCGGCGTATGGTGGGATTTATATTTTTACGGCACTCATGTGGCTTCGATTCGTTGATCAGGTTGCATTGACACGTTGGGATCTTTTAGGTGGCCTAGTGGTTTTAATGGGTGCATGTTTAATTATTTTACAACCGCAAGGTTTGATCCGATAGAGCCTAAACCTAATGTTTAAATGTAAAAAAACGCTGTTTGAACAGCGTTTTTTTATCGAAAAATTTTAATTATTTTGAATTTTCGTTAAGTAAAAATTCCATTAAAGCTTTTTGCGCATGTAATCGATTTTCAGCCTCATCCCATACTACAGAATTTTTGTGATCCAGCATATGCTCTGAAATTTCTTCGCCACGATGCGCAGGTAAACAATGCATAAATAAACAATCTGGATGAGCAATATCCATGAGTTTTTCATTGACCTGAAAGTTTGCAAATGCTCTTTCACGAAGCTTTTGTTCTTCTTCTTGTCCCATGCTTGCCCAGACATCCGTCACAATTAAATCTGCATTTACTGCCGCATCTTCAGCATTGTCAAAAACTTCAACACAATGCGCAAATTCAGATAAAAACTCTGGCTTGGGTTCATAACCTTTAGGTGATGCAATTTTTAATTTAAATCCCATCATATGGGCAGCTTCGATATACGAGTTGCACATATTATTACCATCCCCAATCCAGGCAACAGTTTTACCTTTAATGCTCCCACGATGCTCCTGATAGGTTTGCAGATCAGCGAGAAGCTGACAAGGATGATGATCATCTGTTAAGCCATTAATCACGGGAACTTTTGAATAGGAAGCAAACTGTTCAACGATCTCATGACCAAAGGTACGAATCATGACAATATCTAGCATACTGGAAATAACGCGGGCAGAATCTTCAATTGGTTCACCACGGCCTAATTGAGTATCACGTGGTGAAAGAAAAATAGCACTACCACCAAATTGATTAATCCCTGCTTCAAAAGAAATGCGTGTACGTGTACTCGATTTCTCAAAAATCATTCCTAGAACTTTACCTACAAAAGGCTGAAATATCTGTTTCTCATGCTGTAAGCGTTTTAGTTCGCTCGCACGATCTAAAATACGGTGTAATTCCAAAGAAGATAAGTCGCGTAAAGTTAAGAAATGCCGTAGAGCCATAGTTACTCCACAATAATTGTTGTTAAACAACAATTAGTTGCTGATAAATGAACGAAAAAAGAATCAAATACTATACTACACGTATTTGAAAATGCAAAGAAATTAGCTTATTCGGTGGCCATTCAAAAACACATCGACGCAATATTCAATGTGATCAAGAATTTCTTGATGATCAATAGTCATGGGAACTCCCATAATGATTTTCCATTCAATATTACGCAATATGCCAAAATACATCATGGCAGAATTAAAAGGTTGAGGGCAGTAGATTTGATTTTGTTGTGCGGCTTGCTCCAAAGCGCAGGCAATGGTCTTTTGCACAAATTCTGGGCCACGTTCATGTAAATATAAAGCCAATTCTGGATCACTTTGAGAACGTTCAATAACCAAACGCATAAAAGCAGCGTTTTCAGTACAGGTAATTTTTTGGTAAAAACCAATAAGAGTTTGAATCAAATAACTTCTTAAATCTTGAATATGGCTATTAAATGCAACACACATATTTTTAAAAAAAAGTTCACGTCTATAATCGCAGATGGCTTTAAACAATCCTTCTTTGCTACCAAAGTATTTATAAATAGATGCTTTTGAACCACCAGCATGATTAACAATATCATCCAGAGAAACGGCCTCATAGCCGCGTTCTAAAAATAACTCAGTGCCACTTAACAAGAGCGCTACTCGGCGTTCGTGTCCTCGTCTGGTTTGTGGCAGTTCGCAGCAGGCGTGTTGAGTCATAAGGTTCAGGGTTCTCTACATAAAAATAGTGAAAATTTAAGAAATTAAACGTCTTAATGGCAGTATAACAAAAATTAATAGAGCTGACTGTAAAGGTGGCTTTATCGATAAGAGCTTATGTATATATGGGTACAAATATGGAAGATTCAACAAAAAATGTTTTAAGGTGCTGTAAATAAGCTAATTCGCAAAATATTTACGATTATATATGTAGGGTTAACGAAAAATAGTAGGGACAACGTTTGAGGGTGGATAGATTAATGGATATTCCAGCTAGATTTTTTGCATCATTTTTAAGAATAATTAAACAGTCATCATTTTTAAATTAATATGATTCAAAGAATCCTAGGGCTTATAGATCACAATCATTCAATTATATTCATTAAATTAAAAAATGAATTTTTGTTTAGATGTTCATTTATGTCGCATTTTTTGAAATTTATGTGCACCATGTTGACTACTTTTTAAAGGTTAATTAAAGAAACTGTGTAAAAAAAAGACACTTAGCGCGTAAAATACTAAAACTAAAACTAAAGTATAACAAAAAAGGAATTTTTTAATCTTTTCATTTTTTTTCAAGAGCGTATAAAAAGAGCTATTATCAATCGATAATAAGTAATAATTAAAAGTTGGCTTGATAATTGCAACTAGGAAAAACAAGCTCATCCTTTAGTATCTTTGAATAATACCAACAGATACCAAAGGAGAGAACTTATAATCAAGGAGTTTTTATGAAACATTCAGCGACCTCACTACTTGTATCTGCACTTATGGTTTTTACAGTCGGAGGAGCAACACAGGTTCAAGCTGCCGATACATTGGCAAAAATTCAAAAGAGCGGAAAAATTATTATTGGGCATCGTGAATCTTCTGATCCAATTTCTTATGTAGTGGGCGGTAAACCAGTCGGTTATGCAGTTGATATCTGTAATAACTTTGCCAATGAAATCAAGAAAGACCTTAAGATGCCAAATCTTAAAGTTGAATATAAAGCCGTGACTTCATCGACCCGTATTCCTGAACTTCTATCAGGCAATATTGATATGGAATGTGGTACTACAACTAACTCTAAACAGCGTCAGGAACAAGTAGGTTTTTCAACCAATTACTATGCAACTGAAGTTCGTATGGCTGTTAAAGCTAATTCTGGTATTAAGAGTCTTGGTGACTTAAATGGTAAAGCAGTTGTAACAACTCAGGGAACTACATCTGATAAGTACATTAAAATGAATGAGCGCGGCCAAAAAATTAATGTACAAAACATTTATGGTAAAGACCATGCAGATTCATTCTCAATGATGGCTTCTGGTCGTGCAGCAGCATTTGTGATGGATGATAATATTCTGGCAGGGCTTATTGCTAAGTCATCTAACCCGAAAGAATTTGCAATTGTTGGCCCTGTATTATCCTCTGAACCCTATGGCATCATGATTGCCAAAGATGATCCAAAATTTAAGGCAATTGCAGATCGTACAGTAAAAGGCATGTGGAAATCTGGTCAGATGGATGCTTTATATAAAAAATGGTTCCAGTCAGCCATTCCACCTAAAAATACCAATTTGAATATGCCACAAAGTCAATCGTTTAAAAAATTAAAAGCAAATCCTACTGATGCGGGTATTTAACTCATCATTTTAATGAATAGTAGGTAGACCGTTGGCTCATGTAGTGATTTTTACTGCATGAGCTGTGCTTTTTTGAATTTTAATAAAAGGGGCAGCTATGTCAGTTGGTTCATTAAACTGGACTGCATTTTGTGCTGAATCTAATGAATACGGAATGGATAAAGCCGCATGGGCTGAATCAGTCTGTAAAGGATTAGGTAGCGCAAGTTATTCTCCTTATGCCGATGCACCTACATGGCTTCAAATGCTAGGTTCAGGCGTATTTACGATGGTTTGGACAGCCGTTGTTGCGTTTTTAATTGCATTCTTGTTAGGGTCATTACTGGGTATTATTCGTACTTTACCTAACAAACCTTTAGCTTTTATTGGCAACTGCTATGTTGAAATTTTCCGTAATATTCCTTTAATTGTACAACTTTTCTTCTGGGCTTTTGTATTTCCTGAGTTTCTACCTGACAGTTTGAGTTCTGGAAGTGGAGATATCGTTGCAGGTGGTTGGTGGAAAAATATTTTAAATACTCATCCAGCTGTTATTGGTGTTTTTGCTCTGGGTCTTTATACAGCGGCACGCGTTTCTGAGCATATCCGGGCGGGGATTAATACAGTATCACGCGGTCAAAAATATGCTGCTTCTGCACTTGGTTTTACTACAGGTCAAAGCTATCGCTATGTGATTTTACCTGTGGCTTATCGGATCGTTTGGCCGACCATTACGTCTGAAGCCATGAACGTTTTTAAGAATTCGGCAGTACTCTATGCACTCAGTGTACTCAATTTCTTTGCCTATACTAAAACGATGCGTGAAGAGACTTCTCAAGATATTGTTATTCTAATTTTATCTACGCCAGTATATTTAATTATCACTTATGGCATTAAATTTGTGATGGCTTGGATTGAGAAAAGAATGGCTGTGCCTGGTTTAGGCTCGGGAGGGAAGTAATATGGATTTTAGTTTATTACAACATCCTGATGTGATTCACGCATTAAAAGAAGGGTTTATTTTTACCCTTACGGTAACAGTTTTAGCTATGATTGGCGGGATTCTTATTGGTACGCCTCTGGCAATGATGCGTTTATCCGATAACTTTGTAGCGCGTAATTTTGCCAAGTTTTATGTGGATGTTTTTCGTGGTATTCCACTGATTCAGGTCATTTTTATTTTCTATTTTCTGTTGCCTAAAGTATTTGCTTTCCAGTCGGACACGTATTGGGGGCCATTATTTTCTAGTGTGGTTACGTTTGCTATTTTTGAAGCAGCGTTCTTTTCTGAGATTGTACGTTCTGGTATTCAGTCTGTTTCAAAAGGTCAGGTGAATGCGGGTTATGCATTAGGCTTTACCTATGGTCAATCCATGAAATACGTAGTGTTACCACAAGCTTTTCGCAATATGTTGCCCGTGCTTTTAACACAAACGATTATTTTATTTCAGGATATTTCGTTGGTCTATGTAATCAGTGCGCCAGACTTTTTAGGCCGTGCAGATACGCTAGCCAATACTTATGGCCCTGAAACAAAAGCAACCTTTTATTTTATTGTAGCTCTGGTTTATTTCTGTAGTTCGTTCTTGCTTTCGCAACTCGTTAAACGATTACAGCAGAAAATTGCCATCATTCGCTAATTGGAGATTTTAAATGCCAATGATAGACATCCAACATATCTCTAAATGGTATGGTGATTTTCAGGTTTTAACAGATTGCACCACTAGCATCGAAAAAGGGGAAGTGGTCGTCGTTTGTGGCCCATCAGGTTCTGGAAAATCAACATTGATTAAAACAGTCAATGCACTTGAACCCATACAAGAAGGCAATATTTTAGTCGATGGAGTATCACTGCGTGATCCTAAAACAAATCTTGCCAAATTTCGTTCAAAAGTCGGAATGGTATTTCAACATTTTGAACTATTTCCACATATGACAGTACTTGAAAATTTAACGGTTGCACAGGTTAAAGTACTGAAACGTTCCGTGGCGGAAGCTCGTGAAAAAGGTGTGAAGTATCTGGAACGGGTAGGTTTACTTGCTCATAAGGATAAATTTCCCGGACAGCTTTCTGGCGGGCAACAGCAACGTGTCGCGATTGCCCGTGGACTATCAATGGATCCGATTTGTATGTTGTTTGATGAACCCACGTCTGCACTTGACCCTGAAATGGTGGGTGAGGTTTTAGAAGTGATGATGCAACTTGCCAATGAAGGTATGACCATGATGTGCGTAACGCATGAGATGGGCTTTGCCAAACGTGTGTCAAACCGTGTCATTTTCATGGATGAAGGTAAAATTCTGGAAGATTGTGCGACAAGCGAATTTTTTTGTAATTTACATGCTCGTCATGATCGCGCCAAATTGTTTTTAGATAAGATCCAAATGATGCATTAAAGGTCTTTATTGTAAAAAGGGGGCTGATAATTCGGCTCTTTTTTATGGATTAAATATTTATAATTTATTTGCAAAAAACCACAGATGTACTGTGGTTTTTTTTTAAACAAAAATAAATTATAAATTTTTCTACTAATTAGAAGCTATATTTTGCCATTAAATTCAAACGTGAATAATCACCATCATTTGACTTGGTAGGATCAAGCTGTTCAAAAATCTTACGTTGACCATAGGTATATTCCACGCCTAAATCAATTGCTTTGGTCGGGCTGTAGAACGAATTGACAATGATATTATACAAGGTTTTATTTAAACCATCACGTGTCGTTGCTGCAGTGGCGGCACGTGACGCAAAATCTGCATAACCATTATCATCTTTATACCAGATACCGCCAGCTGCAATCGTTGATCTGAATTTTGGACTCCATGTGCGCGAATAACCAATAAGTCCTGAATCAAACTCACTTTCTGAAATATTTAAGCTACCATCAGCATTGCTTGAAGCAACATACGCGGGGTTGCCGTAAAGTAAATAACGGTTATCACCTTTAACGTGATAGTAGTTGGCAAATACTGTGTCTACATCGGTAATTTTATATTTGGCACCTAAACCAATACCCCAGCCAAGTTTTTCTTCGTCGTTGCTGTCATTGGTAGAGATACGATTTTCATGTAGAAGTGCATGTGCTTGGCCTAAGAGTTTATTATCAGCTGTTTTAAAATCGTATCGGGCAGTAACGGCAGGGAATCGGTTACCACCACTCGAAGTTGTACCATTGGCATTGACCGTCGTGTTCGCTGTAGTAATGTTGTCAACATCACCACCTTCCAGTGCAAGCAACAATTTCTGGTTGGCATCAATTGGTTGAGTATAGCGAACCTGAACAGTACGCGTTGAACCATAACCCATTGGCCCATTGAAGTCGACCGTTTCAGGGGCGGTATCGACATTGACAAACGGAGAGGTGGTTTGTCCTGCTAACCATTTTCCGACATTTACATAGGCATGACGCACACGTAATGAACCTGTACCATTTGTTCCTGATGAGCCCATAAAGTCAGCTTCAATTTTACCCGTAATTTCACCAATATCACTTGGACGAGAGAAATCCAAACCAAAACGAGTCGTTGCAGCAGACACGTTTAGTACATCTTCGGTTGCATTGACTGAGTTTAGAGGAACTTTGTTGATTGGATTACTGATATTCGTTGTATCGGCATTCGTGCCTTTAAAGTCATACGTGGCATCTGCGCGGATACTACCGTACAACTTCACTTGAGTTTGACCATCTGGCAAAGTTAACCAGCCTGGTTTTGCATTGGCTGGAGCGGGTGTAGCTGGCGCTTGTGCAAGAACTGGGGCTGGAGGTGGAGTAACATAAGCGGGTCGAGCTTTTTGTTCTGCCACGATTTGTTTTTGAGCTACTGCCTGTTGTTGGATCAATGCGCGAAGTTCTGCGACTTCTGAACGTAATTGTTGGATCTCTTGCTGCTCACTTGTTGCTGCAAAAGTTGGAAAAGAGATTGCTGTTAGCCCAAATGTACTCATGCAAAGTACTAATTTATTAAGTTTGATCACGATGACTCCAATAATTATGATAAAAGCTCAAATCAAAAAGCTTCATATTTTTACAAACAAGAATAGTGCCAATAATTAAGCCAAGCTAATGAGTCTTTTTTGTTTGCTTAAAAAATATTCAATTATTTAAATAAGACCATTTAAATATTCAATTTGTTAAAAACAAAGAGGGAAATTTTATTAATGATTCAGTTTTAAATGATACTTAAATTCATTTAATAAACTCAATTTGGAAAAAAATAGTAATATATTGGGTTTTTATGAAAAATAATTTAAATTTGACTTGGTTTTTTATGATTTTAGGGAAATAATCCCATATAGATATTGGTACTTTATACATCAGGGTGTGATGGGGATCGAAAAGAGTGATCTACGGATTGGGAGATACGTAGATCTGACCCAAAAGGTCTCAATTCGGCTTTGACAGGATTAACCACAAGTTAATTACAAGACGCATTCATTTATCAGTGAAATAGTCGTCACAAGTAAACGAGTGTTTTCCCTTGACCCTGTAAAAATTGAATAACTATAAACGTTCCAATAAACCACAATGGTCTGATTATGATTGCGGAGTAACAATGGAACTGGATCGTTTTGATAAACAAATTCTTGAAATATTAACCCATGAAGATGTCAATCTGAATGAGCTTTCTGAGCGTATCAGTCTTTCAGTTAGTTCAGTTCATCGACGTATTAAGCATTTAATTGAAACCAATATCATGAGTAGTCTCAAACGTGATATTAATTTCGCTAAACTTGGATTTAGTTTGCATATTCTTTTACAGGTTTCATTAAGCAAACATGATACGGAAACGTTTGACAAATTTTTGACTGAAATTGAAGATATTCCAGAAGTCACCAATGCTTTTTTGGTCACAGGGCAGAGTGCTGATTTTATTTTAGAGTTAGTTGCTCGTAATATGGATGATTATAGTGATATTTTGCTACGCCGAATTGGAAAAATTGATAATGTAGTGGCATTACATTCGAGTTTCGTAATTAAGGAATACAATGTATTTAACTGTTATAAACTATTAAACAAATTATAAAAAACGCGCATAAAGTGCGTATGTGATTAGTGTTGATAGATGCTTAACTTTAATTAAATTATAGCTTTCAAGGCTTTATGATTTGTTATGAAAAACTATTTGATATGTTTTTTCATTAAATTTAAGATCTACTGCAACAAAAGTGCAGCAAGATTTTAGTCATGGCAACATTTCAAAAGCGTAATGGTAGAGTCACCGCTACGGTTCGAATCAAGCATCATCCCGCTAAAAGTAAAACCTTCAATACTAAAAAAGAGGCTAAATCTTGGGCGGATGATCTTGAGCATCAATTAAAGAATGAAAATAATAAAATATATACTCACGTGACACTTGAGCAAGCATTAACTGAATATCGAGATACGGTTTCTACAACCAAGAAAGGTGCAAAACAAGAAAAGGTGAGAATCAATCAACTCTTAAAATTATTGAATGTCGAAATTTCACTGTCAGACATTAACAAAGAATTCTTAAATAGCTTTTTAGACTTTAGGTTAGAAAAGGTGAGTCCTTCCACTGCAAAACGTGATATGCAGCTTCTATCCTCAATTCTTACCTGGTGCGTAGAGAAGAAATTCTGGCTGAATGCATCACCGATGACAAACTTTAAACTTCCTCAGGCGAACCCACATAGAGAACGGGTCATCTATGAACACGAAATTGAGCTTTTACTGAATCACTTGAGTGGTGAGTTAAAGTATATTTTCATGATTGCGTTAGAGACTGG
The DNA here is from genome assembly GCF_016624705.1 of Acinetobacter sp. S40. NCBI lineage: Bacteria > Pseudomonadati > Pseudomonadota > Gammaproteobacteria > Moraxellales > Moraxellaceae > Acinetobacter > Acinetobacter sp. S40. The sequence continues at coordinate 146,123 of NZ_JACVTU010000002.1, read as the reverse complement.
CATGAGGCTAGGCGAGATCTGCTCACTGGAGTGGGAGCGGATTTACTTGGACAAGCATTATTTGCATCTTAAAACCACCAAAAATGGAAGATCAAGAGAAGTTCCTTTGAGCAAAGTTGCTATTCAAACCTTCAAGCAAATGAACCCAAAGAAATCTGGTTTAATTTTTAATTATGAATCTCAATATGCGAGTTCAGATTTTATGAAGGCTCGTATTGAAGCAGGATTGAACGATTTGACCTTTCACGATACACGGCATACTGCAGCCACTCGTATCGCAAAAAAACTGACATTGCTCGATCTGTGTAAAATGTTTGGGTGGAGTGATCCAAAACGGGCGATGATTTACTACAATCCAACCTCTAGTCAGATTGCAGCATTGCTTTAACGGCTTTAAGTGAGTATTTACCGCGTATATCCTTTAACTTGTGCTTCTTACGCATACCGTTAAATGTATGCCATGTTAGCCCTGGTATGCGCTTAGTAAGCTCTGTAATTGTTAATAGCTCATCGTTCTGATCGGCTAAGGCTTTCTTAACTGCATTTTGACAAACTTGGTCCATTAAATGGACTAATTCGTCAACCGGCATTGTTATAAATCGAACCTCTGTCATCTTCTTTTCCCCTTGAAAAATTTATTGCGCATAGCAGAAGCGTGTTGAACACCAAAATACATATTTAAGATCTCATTTTTTCAAAAGACTGCTGTCGAGCGACCTTTTGGTTAGTTAGTAGGGAAACCGATACATCCTTGATGAGTTCATTTCCCTGTAAGATCTGTTGTTTTGCATGGAGAGCCGTAGTTGCTTCTACACGTCCACGTAAGTTGCCTTTGCCGTGAAGCTTGGCCACATACTTGAAGATGTAGGTTTTTAAGCACTCCAACCCTCCAAATCCTTTTTTGCTCTGCATGCCTGTACAATCTGAGGCTCAAAGCGAGTTCCCTTGAAATATTGATAAATTGGTTTTAAAACGGCTTCTTCTTTAGCAAACTGAATATCTTTTAAGGCCTTTTGAAAGTCGTGAGTCAGTTGCTGCACTGTATTAGATGGGGCATGCTGATTCTGTTGCTGAACCTTAGGCTGCTGGCGTGTTTGCTGATTTTGCTGATGGTGCTGATTTTGAGCAGGCGTCTTTTGCTGTTCATGAAATGCGTCTGTATCAGGATCTTGTGTGTCATCAATCAGAAATAGTCCATTTAAGGCGTATTTACGTGCATAGGAGCTTGACGCACCAAAGGTCTGCGCGACGTCCATGCCTTTCTTGTCGATATCGACACCTGCATGGGCTGTAATCACCGTCTGTCTGCCATCTGCTTCTGTAAAGATAGCTTTAGCGGTAATTACGACTAATGGGCCAACTTGCTGTACTTCATCACTTACAACAAGTGTTGCACCATACTTATGCAGTAAGGGCTTTACTGCTTCTAGAATATCTTCACAGCTACGATAGTGGAAATTACCAAATTTGTTGAATTTGCTTTTAGGTGCTTTTAGCTCAAGCTGGATGAGTTGCAATGTACTAGATGCATTCATTGCAGTTAAGTTCTCTGTATTTACGGCTACATTCATCATCATATTCCTCAAGCGTTGTTGTATTGTTTGTTACGGTACGCGATACACTGTTCTTTGCTGTAACGGGGCGACTGAGTAGCTACCCGCCGTTTAATAGCACGCTGATAGTTGACTAGTTTCTTGATACTAGGTTTAAGCCATTTAACTGTTAATTCATCTTCAGTAATGGAGCGAGGTTCACTGTCTGTCTTGTCTTTCACTAGTATGGTGTGCCAGTCAAATGCTCGTTCAGAACGTCCACCGAAGAATTCATTGTCAAAGTTAGGGGTGTAATTTTCAGACACTCTAACCATATAAATTTTTGGACCAAGACGCAGGGTGTAATAACCATTTGAGTCTTTCCCCATATATTCTTCGAATGGGGTGGTATAGTGTTTCTTTTGCATCACATGCTCCACAATATTGTTTGTTTCGGCTGTTGCGAATTCAGAACTTGAAGCACTATGCTGAGTAGTGTTTCGATTGGGAGAGGTAGGGGTAGGTTTACTGAATCCACACTTTATAAATGGTGTCACTACCCTAGTATTTACATACCTTTTAAGCTGGTGTACGGCATAACTTGTCGGTTGTATTTTGCCCTGTGATTGGGTAAAAAATAAGCACCTTATAGTGTAAGAAACTGGCTTAAAGATAATCATGTATTATCCTCAGCCAAATGATTCTTCTCAATATATGTAGCTATGAGAGTGTTGATATTGTGATGATCATTACGATCTGTGAAGTCCCTGTATTCATGACCGCCGATTGAAGTAATGCGGTCAATTGCAAGGTTTGTAATTTCAATCACTTCACGCTCTGAACCGATAACGCCATAGTTTTCTTCACGTGCAGTGAAATCAAAGCTGGTATAAATATAGAAACCATCTAGTTTGATTACCGCTTCACCTGAGCTTTTGTCGTTATCGACTTTAATTGCTGAAACACCATATTCAGTAGGTTTAGATACCGGATAGGTTGCGACGGGTGTAGGCTTTTCAGAAACTAGGGCATATGCGCCTGTTAGACCGAATAGCATTGATGCACCAATTGCTACATGCTTCATTCGAAGCTGTATGCCTGATCTATTGTGATTAAATGTGTTTTGTTCCATAATCATCTCACTCTTTGAGTAAAGCTCCGTCCGCCTGCAAGTGTTCGGGGCTTTTTGTTGTCTTGATGGAATATGTGTTCAACTAATTGAACTTACATGTCAATGGTTTGTTCTATAAATTAAATTAATTTTGTTCAAAATATTGAATTATGTTCTAATAGACAAAAGAAAACCCATCACATGGATGGGCTTTTGAAAAAAAATTAAATGATTTTATTTTTTAGGTTCTTCAATAAACTCTTTAAAATCTGCTTTACGAATCATAGCATGAATGCCTTTTGTGCGATCCACTACTTGAGAAACTTGGAAATCAGTCGCTGCACTTAAGTATGCGTAAGCAGTGGCTTCATCAATTCCAAATTCATTCTTTAAGAATGTAATAGCTTCACGAGTTGATTTTTTCATTGCTTCATCAAGATCAGGATCTAGGCCAGGAGTAATCCAAAATTCTGCATTTTCAGCTAAAGGTTGTTTAATCTCTTTACCTGGTATTTTATCGCGTCCAGATTTGAGTAGTGTGATTTTTAAAGTAGCTCGTGCAGATCCTTCCAATGCGGTTAATGCAACTTCGCCATCACCTTGAACAAAATGGCTATCTCCAGTGTAGAACATGGCTCCTGGAACTTGAACAGGGTAATATGCCGTGGCACCAGCACCTAACTCATTAATATCAATGTTACCTCCAAAGAAAGAAGGAGGAACAGAGTTAACAGGTTCACTAGTATTTGCCGCTACACCCATCGTACCCATAAATGGATAGAGTGGAAAACGTATAGATTTTCCAGAATCAGTTTTCATAACACCTTCATACTCTCCTTTAGCATTCTTCTCGATAGGAGTGAATATAGAGACATTGCCAAATGAAGCTGGATCTTTTACAGAGGGATTTGGGCTAGCTGGAGTTTTAGGAAATTCACCTACTAAAGTGCCTTTGCCATGACGATTTGAAATGACACCATAAGGAACTCGGGGCTCAACTTTGATGATCTCAACCTTTAAAACATCGCCTGGCATTGCACCCTCAATAGCCACAGGGCCAGTAATAATATGAGGACCATCTTTAAAGAAATCATGTTTTAAATCAGATTTCGTTATCATTTTAGCTTCTTCTAAAATGTATTCTGATTTGACACCTTTAGAGTTAAAGTATTTTTCAGCGTCGCGCCCCTGATCTTCAAGTAATCCTTCATGTGAAACCGTATCAAATGTAATAGTGCTTCCTGATGGAACAGTTAGGACTGATTTTGTATCTTTATTTGGCAAATATCCCCATTTGATGGTCGACAGAGTAGAAGGTACATAATAATTACCAGAATATGGTCCACTTTTAAGCAAGGTCGGTTTATCAGAGATTTGCTTTAATACTGTGAAATCGTCCGCATATGCTAAACCGAATGCAGAACACCCCATGACAAGTATTGATAAAAGTGTTTTTTTCAAAATAACCGCTCCATTTTAAGCAAAATTTAAGGAAAGTGTTATTTTTATAAGCAAATTGAATGCCAATTTTGAATTTCTGAAATTAATTAGAAAAAAGTTAGATAACTCATATTTGTTTTAAATTATTTTTTTACGCAGGTCTCTTAAAATAATAGATAAAAGAAAACCCACACTGAGTGGGTTGAACTTGTAATGAGATTTTATTTTCTTGCGAAACTTTGTACTTGTGGAGTATTTGTCTTTCCACTGGATGCATTGTATTCGGGTGGCTTAATAAGACCTGCTCTCAAGAGATTCTGATAATCCCTTTGAGCATTTAACATTGCCTGATCCTTTGTTAGTGAGTGTTCATCATTTTTATTCAAGGCTGATCCAACTCTATCAAGTAAATTTCCCATATCTATGATCTCTGCAAATTATTTTTAGTGTGGATGATGCAGTTTGCACCAGTTAGACGTTGATAGTCTCTTAACAAATCATGATATTCATACACATGAAACGCTAAGTTCTGATTTTGATCTATATCCACAATCCGCAATCTAATGGGGTCAGATTGTAGAGTTTTCATACTAATATATCTACCATGTGAATGCCAGTAGTTATGGTTACAAAAATGGTCGGCTATCTCTTTAGCTCTTTGAACTTTTTCATCATGAGAAACAGGAGCGCTATTGCTATGTGTTACCCAATTTTTGAATTTATACTCAACTAACCATTCTTTTAGTAGTGTGATGGATAGATCTTTAGCTTGTTCATATCTCCGCAGTGTCCCCAGATCTTGATTCGCTAAAACCATATATTCAGCTTGGCTACAAGTTCCGTTATTGGATTTTTCAATAATTTCAGCAATTTTATCCAAATAACCCAAGGCCGGCACCAAAAAATTCTGCTTATCTGGAACCTGAGGATCAATAGGCCCTAAAGACGAAGCATACCCCATATAAATATCATCACCAGACATGCATAATATTGTTCCAGCAGACATTGCCATTTCAGGAATTATAAAAATTACTTCACTATAAAAATGACGTAAAATGTCTTTCATTTTTTCTGCTGATTCAACTACACCACCCCCAGTGGTAAGCAATACAGCTACTTTCTGATTTCCCGAAAGATGATCCATTTCAGTTTTCAAGGCATCATTTAGAAGGTTTGGACTGTGGTCAAGGATACTGCCAAAATAAGCAACGATATCATGTTCGGGCAATATACTAGAAATTTCATTGTGGTAATGATTCAGGGCTATTCTTGCGTGTGCCTCTATAGAGCCTAAGTACATTAAAATTCTCCTTCAAATTTAATTTCAATTTCCATTTTCATATCGGGTTTTAAAAAACTTTACTTAGCTTTTATTTAATTAACACCGTATATTTTCTTTAGCTTTATAAAAATCCAAAGCTGATTTCAAATCATTGAGCAGCTTATCTTCCGTGTAGTGATTATTTTCACTTTTAAGTAGAGCTGGCATGTAGTTGCTCTTATATTCGCCAGGGTAATCTTTGCAAAGAATTTGAGTCTTTTCTTCACGTGATGTATTCGGGCTATCCAATTTATCTAAATAAGAGCTAATAACAGCATCAGATTTTTCAAATTGTGCAGATACAGCATGACTATCTTTAAAACTCTGATCATCTTGTGGTTTTTGACAACCCGCAAGAGTGATCATTATTGCCAGTATTATTTTTATCTTCATTTCAGTTTTCATCAATAATAATATGATCTTAAAGTATTTTTATCCATTTAAAGAATTTAGGTCATCACTTCTCAGAATATTTTCCTAAAAACTCGTCTATCCAGCCTTGAGCTGCATCCAGATTGGTTATGTCAGTCAGTTTTAGAGTAGTCTCTTCAGCTTCATTGAAACCTTCAATGATTGCTTCAAAGATGTTTGCCTCACTAATAACCTCGCGCGCCATCTCTGCTGCGTCATAGCTTTGCTTGGCCTTCTTAAATCCTGCTATTTGCTTATCAATTCCATCGCCAATTTTACTTAGTGCAAGTTTAAATTCTTGACGATTAATTGTTAGCGCAGTTTTTGATTTATTTAGTGTTGCGATCATTATTTTCTCGTTCTTTAAATGGTTTAAAGTACTGGGCATTCCATCACATTGATTTCTTAATACTTAAAAATTCTATTGTGAGCCACAACCACACCAATTATTGAAATTTCTATCTGTGTAGAGTTAAGTGTAGGAAAGTCAGGGTTTAATGGTACGAGCTCAATTACATCTACACCAAACTCATTTACCCCAATGACGCGGTATTTTTTGAATGTTGTTCTGGCAATACCGTGCTGGATTTCTTGAGCAATCACTAATGATCCTGGCTTAGGTTCAAGTGATCCATCAACTACCAATTCATCACCTGGCACAAACTCTGGAGCCATGCTTAAGCCTTCCACTTTTAGAGAGAATACACACTCAGGTCGTACTCCCTCGTAAGTAGTCCAGCTTGTTCCCAGAGGATTCACACCATCATAACCGACTTCATGAAACAGGCCTGCTTGCACATAGTCAAGTAGAGGCACCTGCCTTAAGGGAACATCTATAAAAGTTACATTTCCATTAGGTTCTTGTATCACTGGCTGACTTTTTACATCGTTTCCTGTTAATAGCCATGAACTTGTAGTCTGGAGGCAATTAGCTAAAGATTCTAGATGTTTTGCGCTAGGGCTATTGCTCCCATTAACCCATCCTGAAACTGTGCCACGTGCAGCTTTTGTTGATCTCATTATATCTGCTTGCGTTAAATCAAGTTCACGCATGCGTAATTGAATGCGATCAGAAACTGTCAGACTCATAAAAACTCCCTTAATTGTGTTCAAAATTATGAACAAAAAAATTGACAATCACCTGAACATGTTGTTCAATAAATAGAATTTATGTGTTCAAGGTTTTGAATATGAATGTTCGGCAATTACGAGAGTTTTATGGTGTTAAAAACAACTCTCAATTATCCCAAAAAATCAAAAAAGTTCGCTCTTTATTAACCAAATGGGAAAAAGAGGGAATTCCTCCACGTACTCAAGCAATATTTGAAGTGCTGACAGATGGAAAGTTGAAAGCTGACCGTCAAGTTTTATCAGGACAATTGCAATCATGAGCAAAGTATTACCCGAGCTTTCAGCAAGTGCCAGAAATGACGTTTCTCGGATATTGCATGGTCTTGATGTGGGCAACCAAAAGGAAATAGCAGAACAGCTTGGAGTTGATCCCAGTACTATCACGCGCCTTAAAACCGACAAGAAAAACAATGGCTTGAATGAAATTGAAATGTTTTGCGAGCTATTGAGTTGTCTTGGATTGAAGGTTGTGCCCAAAGATTATCAGAGCATAGATAAAGAGCGAGTAGCAGCACTACTTGTCATGTCAAAAAGTTGGATGAACAGAATTGAAACTGTTGACGACTTATTTCATGACGAAATCAGTGTTCAGAAAGAAAAACTTGGATATTAAAAAACCGCTATCTGCGCGAACAGAAGCGGTTGGCATTCATAAACTTACAAAGGTAATGAACATGAATAATTTAACAGATCAGCAAATTGAAGACAATCGGGAATTTTTGGTGGGTGATGTGGTGGTGATTAAGGACCACGTATTAGGGCCCTATTTAAGTGATTCCATTTTTCACATCATCGAATACAAAGAAGATTTCTTAGGAGGTCATGTGCAAATGCAAGACTCTTCAGGAAAAATTTGGACTTCTGGGTGTCAACATCTTCGACTTGCAGAACCAATTGAAATCAAATTTTGTCGCCGTTTGACTGAGGCTGAAATCGCCTTAACGGAGGTGCCATGAATACACTTCCAGAACATAAACACATCCAGGTCATTCAGTCCTGATATGAGCCTGCATTGCGAACTTTAGCTAATGTTTTACGTAAAAAAGAGGAAAACCTCAGAAAAATTAATCGCGATATCAAGAATGCTGCTGTTAATCGTGATGAATATATTGATGCTTTGCTAAAAGATCATCGTAGTTTGCACCACTCCCACGCTAGTGAAATTATCTCGAGTTTATATCGTGCAGGAAAAATCCGTTACTTGGGTAAGTTTATTCAGGTGAATAAAGAGGATGGTGCAGCATGACATCTATAGCTCACCCAATTATCCGTTATCACGGTGGCAAGTTTCGTATTGCCGATTGGATTATCTCAAAGTTTCCAGCCCATAAAACCTACGTCGAGCCGTTCGGCGGTGGTGGATCTGTTTTACTGTGCAAGCCGCAAAGTAATATTGAAGTTTATAACGACATAGATAGCGATGTAGTTAATTTATTTCGTGTGCTTCGAGATCCTGAACAATGTGAGCAGCTCAAACAATTAGTTCATCTGACACCATTTTCACGCGATGAATTTCATCTCGCATATGAAGAAACAGAATGTCCAGTTGAAAAAGCAAGACGGATGATTGTAAGAGTACAAATGGGTTTTGGTAGTGCGGGTGCTACGAAAGGTCATACAGGTTTTAGATTGGCTGGTGGACGCCAGAAAAATTACGAAATCAATTTATGGGATCGGTACCCGCAGCGCATAGCCAAATGTGCAGAACGCCTTAAACAATGTGTAATTGAAAATCAAGATGCATCAAAAATTATCAGTTTATATGACGCCGATGACACATTGTTTTTTGTGGATCCACCGTATGTAAGAAGCACCAGAACAGCAAATGTTGTGGCGTATCGTCATGAAATGACAGATAGAGACCATGAACGTCTCCTTGATCAACTCGTTAATGTGGAAGGTTCAGTAATTATTACAGGTTATGAGCATGACATTTACAACGAGAAATTATCCACATGGACAAAGTTCACTAAATCAGTTCAGGCGTCAGGACGTCTTGGCGGAGTAACACGTCAAGAATGTCTTTGGATTTCCCCAAAAGCGCAACATCAAGATTTATTTAGTGGGGTGAATTAATGAGCTTAGATGCCACAAACTGGGCTTGGAGAAAGCGCCAGGTTCAAAAGAAAGGTGGTTCATTAAAACCCCTTAAAAAATTGGTTCTCCTTTCTCTTGCAGATCGTGCAGGCGAAGACCACTGCGCTTATCCAAGTATTGCACGTTTGGTGGAAGATACCGAGATGGAGCGCAAGACAGTTCTCAAAATTATTAATGAGCTAATTGAAGATGGTTTAATTGTCGATACAGGTGAGCGTAGAGGACGTACCAAGCAGGTTAAAGTCTATCAACTAGTCGGTGTAAATGGACGTGAAACAGTGCCAATAATGGTACTGTTAGATAGTGAAAAAGAGGATTTAAATAGTACCAATAATGGGACTCTTTTAGATATCAAAGAGTCCCAACAACGGAACAGTTCCAACAACGGAACAGTTCCAACAATTCCGTTAAAGAGTCCCAACAATTCCGTTAAAGAGTCCCAACAACGGGACACGGAATCTTTTAAAGAATCTTTTAAAGAATCTAAAAATAAAAATACTTGGCTTTGCTTAAAAAAACTTCGTGAAGAAATTGCACAAGCTAATCCTGATTTAAATCCAATGGATCTGTTTCAATCCTCTTGGTTTGAACGAGAGAAAAATGCATTTGAGCGATTCAACGAATCAAAACAGCTTTGTGATGATCTTATGGTTTATCACTTTGCTGATTGGTTACTCAACGCCAAAGGCAAATACCAACCACGAGAGCATGTTCAAAGGGCAAATTATGTTGGACAGGCTCAACATTCATCATCGGCAGCGCATCTTACCGAAAAACAGATTTCAGCGTTTTCGCTCAAGTTAGCGCACCATCCCGAGTTCGCAGGTTTCTTTGCTCGGGCGGGTGAGAGTTATGAGCAACTCGCTGCACGTATCGCCGTAAAACTTTCTGATCCTTCACAAGCAAAAAAATGGGAATCGTATCTCACACAAGTTGGATTTAATGGCTCATTGAGGGGTGTTGCATGAAAAATTTAAAAGTGGGTTCAAAAGTCAAAGTTGATTTCATAAGCGAATCAAAAACGATCTATTCAGGCAAACGCTTTACAGGTTCCGGTGTTGTTGATCGTGTCGAAGATGGTCGTGTATTTGGACGCTTAGATGATGGCCAACCGTTTATGTGCTTTTTGAGTGATGTTGATGTGATTGAAGAGCAAGGGGACAAAATGAGAAATAAATCCCATATTGACCGCTTCGATACATACTTGCAAATCATTAGTTTTGCTATCGAAAACAAAAGACGAATTTCTTCAAGTGATTTGATTCAAGAGATGGGTTTGACGCTGAGATCAGCACAACGCTATTTAAGCGACTTGGTCAAGGCAGATTGGTTGCTTACTGATTATTCATCACCAAGGGGATATATGCCGTCAGACAAGGCTAAGAAAATATTTAAGGTGGAAGTATGAAGAATCTTTTTTCAGTTGGCGATAAAGTCCAGCATGACGTTAAACACTGGAAGCAACCAACAAGCACACTGACAGTGACACACATTAAAAATCTTGTGGTGGCTGCAGTTGATGACAGTGGGCAAAAGTTTGTTGGAAATTATGGCTGCTTTACTTTGATCAAACGAGGTGAGTCTAAGTGACATCAATAAGCCTCGCTGAATACCGCACTAAATTTCCAATTAAGAAGGGTAATAAGCGCCGTTCAGTTAAAGGTCAGCGGTTACAAAGCGAAGGTGAAGTAACACTGGCGAGGCATCTAAAGGTTTTAAAGATAGGGTTTGAACAAGAATACAAGTTTCATCCAGAGCGAAATTGGCGGGCAGATTTTTTGATAACCGGGACGAATATTTTGATTGAAGTGGAAGGTGGTATTTGGAGTGGGGGACGGCATACAAGGGCGAAAGGTTATTTGGGAGATATGGAAAAATACAATGCGGCAGCGGTTTTGGGTTTTAAGGTTTTACGGTTTAGTACACAGCAAGTGAAAAGTGGTTTGGCGATTAAGCAGATTGAAGATTTGGTGAGAGGTGGTTTGTGATGAATGCAGCGGTAACACCAGTTATGAATTGGACAAAATACACAATAGATGGATGGTTAGAGCAGTTCGGCGCTTGGTGTGAAACTGTGCGCATGCAAGGTGGTGATTTGCCTGACGGATTACACATTAATCAAATCTACTGGTTGATGCGTGAAGCAGGAAAGCCAATGCCAAGCGGTAAATCTTATATTCGATGTGAAATTACGGATTATGAAGCGAATCAGGTGCAAGCATTGCTGCGTAGTTTGTTAAATTCTGATAAGACCGATTTCACTACTAAATTTGCTTTGATGTGCTTAATTAAAAATAAGGTTGAAAATAAAGGACTTGGAAAAGTTGCCCAAGAAACAAACCAGTCTAAAGCTCAGGCTGCAATTATGGTAAGTTGTGCTAGATTTTATATATCTGGACATGATAAAAGATTGAAAATTTAGTTTGAGGGAAAACCATTGATTGAGAAAGTAAAAATTCCAATTAGGCTGGACAAGCTCGACGGCTCTCAAAAGGATAAAATGAAGGAAATACTTGAAACTTTAGGGTATGTTTCGGGTTCAATAGATGTTGGTTCTTACACAGTTTTTTATTTATATGTTGACATGAGAAGTGAAAATATCATAAATATTTTAGAAAAATTCCCGGGAGGTGCTGAAGGTTTGAAAAAATATATTAAATCAACCTTAAGATTATTAGGATACACTTCGTATTGATTGTCTAGACGTAATATGGCACACTTCTGTTATAGTGGGCGAAGTTATAGTAATTCACTAAGTATTTAAAAGCTCATCATTCGATGGGCTTTTTGCATTTGTGTAAATATAAAAGTGTTTTAAGCCTAATGAATAAAATACACATAAGATTATTACTATTTCGCTTATCAATCTTAAGGTCCAAGTAGTAAAGTTAATAAAACATTACTAGGAATTAAAAATGACTACTAATTTGGAGTTGGTTGCTCGGCTACTACTTGCGGCAGTTCTTGGGAGTTTTATTGGGTTTGAAAGGGAAAGATTAAATTGGGCCGCTGGATTAAGAACACATATGTTGGTATGTGTTGGATCCGCTTTAATTATGCTTGTTTCATCTTACGGCTTTTCTGATCTTTTGGGCCGTGAAGGTGTAGTTTTAGATCCCTCTAGGGTTGCAGCACAAGTAGTATCTGGTATTGGATTTTTAGGGGCTGGATCTATCTTACTTAGGGGAGAAACTGTGCATGGTTTAACAACTGCGGCTAGTCTGTGGTCGGTTGCTGGTATAGGTTTAGCGGTCGGTGGCGGGATGTATATCCCAGCAGTAGGAGCCACAGTAATTATATTGCTGATATTGGCTGGTGTTAAACCTTTAGAACATAGATTTATTGCTGTAAAGCATCAAAGGTTAGTTAAAATCGTGGCAGATAAAGGCGTTTTGACATTTCAATCCTTACATGATGTCTTAGGCTTAAAAAGTAATCGAGTTAAACAATTTATTGTTCAGCAATCAAACGAAAATTTTGAAAAAGATGAAGTTCAAATAAAATTTCATCGGATGACTCCGAAAGAGTTTGATTTTATTTTAAAGCTTATCCAAGAGGTTGAAGGTGTTGACAATATTGAATATTAAAATACATATAAATTATTGATTTAATTAATAATTTTTATTTGTTGGAGTTTATGCTGAATTTTATTTTAATTTTAGTGTGTAACCCTTGCATTATCAGCAAGGAGTCTAAACCAAAGCCTATCGTTAATTTGACAGATTAGGATGAAAATGAGATGGAATTTGAGCAAGTAAATATTCAATATAAAGTAGTGTAAAGACACTTTGAAAAGTAAAGAATTTAAATTAAGCCTTCTTCGGGCGGTTTTTTTATTGTCAGACATGGCTTACTTTATTTGTGAAAAAATGGTATCTATTTAACAAATTTAAATAAATTAGCCCAATGAAAAGATTCCCAATGCGGCCTATAGTGGTTGTTTCACCTTGGACCACTGAACAAGATATTTTTTTAATCGAAAACAGTGACATGCCCAATGAAAGCTTAGCTTTAAATTTGCCATTCTCCTTAGACGAAATTATTGCACGCAAAAAAGTCCTAGGGCTGATGAGACGCCAAAGACACATGATAAAAGGATTTAGGTGAACTTATTTACAACAATTTACTAAATTACTTTAATTTTCACGTAAAGTGATCATGCAGGAATTAGAACTTAATTTCTGTAATCAGCCTTGATAGCCCATATTGCTAAAACAGTATGGGTTTTTTTATGAAAACTTAATTAACGATGATTCCATAAGATGTACAGAAAAATTAAACCTAGTATTGTTAGCACTATCAATATCGTGGTAATGCTCATGGAGTTGTCTCAATAAGGGATAGAATTAGTTTTTCTAATTAATTCCTATTAAATAGGTTTCTTAACGTTTGGTAAACAATTATCTAGAAAGTTTTGTATGTATTTTTCGATAACAAACCTACAAATGTGACATTATTTGCTATTTTGGATGTAATAGAGAAGTAGTAATAGGGCAATGATTGCCAACAAAACATAAGGTATTTGAATCATCATTTTAAAGTCCTGATCGTTTTTTTATCATTGTACAATTACATCGCTTAAAAAATAATTAGGAAATATTAAGTTAAGTATTAGAAGTATTGAGGTGAGCATGGAATTTAACCAGTTGTTCACAATAAAGTCACATGATCAGATTACAAGTGTTATTGCTTATTTGCAGAGCAACTATTTATGGAAATAGACATATATAAATCCAAAACCAAAAAATTGCCGTTAAAACCCAAACCAAGAACAAAACCACTCCCTAAAGCTAAGCAAAATTATCTCGAAGCTGAAGAAACCCTATTCCAAGAACTAGAAGAAAATCTCATTGGTTATCGCCGTAGATTTAAATTTGAATCAACAAAAAATTGGCGGTTTGATTTCTATATTGTGAAATTGAATCTTCTCATTGAAATCGCGGGTAGCTCTTGGGCGGTGGGTCGCTGTGGCAAAAAGATAGCGAATGCATATAGTAAATATGATTTAGCTGAAGAACTTGGGTATCAACATATTCGTTTTGATCCGTGTAATATCGAATCAGGTTATGTGATTCATTGGATTAAGAGCGAATTAGCGAGATTAGAAAATGGACCAGATCAGACCATTCCCGAAGACTGACTTTATCGATCAAGCTGAAGAAGAGGAAGCAATTCGTATAATCGCTGCACCGGATCTAAAAGAGTGGGTGATTGCCAATTTCTTAACTTTAGGTGGTGAGCTGCACAACCCAGACCATGACCATATCGCTGAACTGCTTCATGACGACGAAACTTTTTTGGCATTTGCTTGGGCATCATCTGCCGCCGTAGCTAAAAAGCGAATGGTATTGGGTCAATGTGAAAAAGTGATGTTTAATCAGGGGGGATGGAAGAAAGCACGACAAGAACAACAGATGCGTGATTGGTTCGGCTTTGTACCTGTTTATCTTATTACAATTGATGCCAGCTTTTGTGAACGAGCGAGTGATCGAGAGTTTTGTGCTCTCATCGAACATGAACTCTATCACATCGGTGTTGAGCGTGACGAAGATGGTGAGCCGCTCTATAGCGACATGACTGGCCTACCAAAGCACTATTTAGCTAGCCATGACGTTGAAGAATTTGTCGGTGTAATCAAACGTTGGGGCGCAAGTGATAGTGTTAAGCGTTTGGTCGAAGTCGCCAAACAAGCGCCGTTTGTATCAGAGAAAAATATAGCTGCGTGCTGTGGGACTTGCATTATTAATTGAGCCTTAAGGCTCTTTTTTTTGCCTATCTTGCTTTACGTAGCTTTACGAAGGTGAGTTTATGGCAGCACTTAAAGAGCCTGTAAAAATCTTTATAGTTCAGTCTCTTGCTTGCTTTGAAACACCTCAACAAGTCGCTGACGCGGTAAAGCAAGAGTTTAATATCGAAATTGAGCGTCAGCAGGTCGCGCTTTATGATCCAACCAAGTCAACTGGAAAGAATCTGAGTAAAAAATTAAAGCTACTTTTTGAGAAGACTAGGAAGGAATTTAAAGCCAATGTTTATGACATACCTCTGGCTAACAAATCTGTTCGATTAAAAGAGCTTCAGAAAATGTATGAAGACTGGGGTAAGAATAGGGTCAAAAAGCAAGGAATCATCAAGCAGATCAAAGATGAAATGCATGGTTATGAAATCCAGTTATTAGATGAGCAACTTAAGCAGCTCGAAATTGACAAGATCAAGAATGGCGATGGTGAAGGTTCAGATGATCCAACACCAGTGAAAGTCACCATTCAAGTTGTAGATGCGAGTAAAAAAGATGCCCAACATCAATCCAACACTGAATGTACCTCAGGCTGAATTTCTACAACTAAAAAATAAATTTCGTGCTTTCGTTGCTGGGTTTGGATCAGGAAAGACGTGGGTAGGCTGTTCAAGTCTGTGTGATAAGTCATGGGAATTCCCCAAGGTACCATTAGGCTACTTTGCACCGACATACCCACAGATTCGAGATATCTTTTTCCCGACCATTGACGAGGTGGCTTACGACTGGGGGCTTAAGACGAAAATCTATGAGTCCAACAAGGAAGTGGATATTTACTATGGTCGGCAATATCGAAGCACAGTAATTTGTCGGTCCATGGAAAAGCCTCAGACAATCGTAGGTTTTAAAATCGGTCATGCTTTGATTGATGAGCTAGACGTAATGCCTACGCTGAAAGCGCAGCAGGCTTGGCGGAAGATTATTGCTCGTATGCGCTTCAAGCAAGCGGGTTTACTCAATGGAATTGACGTTGCGACAACACCAGAGGGATTTAAGTTCACGCATCAACAGTTTGTTAAAGAAGCAAATTTAACACCTGTTAAGCGTGCACTCTATGGAATGATTCAGGCATCCACATATGACAATGAAGCCAATCTACCCGATGACTATATTTCATCGCTATTTGAGTCTTATCCACCGCAATTGATTTCAGCTTATTTAAAAGGGCAGTTTGTCAATTTAACCAGTGGCGCCGTTTATCCAGACTTTGATCGAAAGCTAAATCACACCGATGAAGAAATTCAACCTAATGAACCTTTGATTATTGGGATGGACTTTAACGTTTTGAAAATGGCTGCGGTGGTCTATGTGATTCGTGAGGGGAAACCATTGGCACTTGATGAGATGGTAGGGGTGCGAGATACACCGACCATGGCCACATTGCTCAATGAGAGATTTCCTCTGCACGACATGACGGTGATACCTGATGCAGCTGGACAGGCGACCTCATCAAAAGCGGCCAGTGAGTCAGACCACGCCATTTTAAGAGCTAAAGGTTTTCGTATTGAGGTGGATGGGACTAATCCAGCCATTAAAGATCGTATCAACGCCGTTAATGCTTTGATATTGAACGGTGATGGTGAGAGAACTCTCAAGGTAAATACCAATAAATGCCCACGATTCACTGAAACACTTGAACAACAAATTTATGATGATTTCGGAATGCCAGATAAGAAATCTGGGCTTGATCACGTCGGTGATGCTGGTGGTTATCCTTTGGCAAAAAGATTCCCAATAATTAAACGGATTGTTCAGGTAAAAAGAATTCGAGGCATGTCTTAATCAATACACGTTAATAGGTATTTTATATGGCAGTTACCGATCAACATCCGCAGTACATTGCGGCAAAACCACGCTGGCAAATCATGCAGGATGCTGTTGCTGGTGAGGAGGAAATTAAACAAGCGACAACTAAGTATCTGCCAAAAACAGCAGGAATGATTGAAGCCGAAAAACAGGGTGATTCCACTGGTCAAATTTACAAAGGTTATATTACACGGGCACAATATCCATTATGGGTTCAGGATGCTTTACGAACCATGATTGGTTTAGTGTCAAAGCTAAATCCTGAAATCAAAATCGAAAGCAATCTAATGAAGTGCTTGCTTGAGAATGCGACAAATGATGGGTTTGATCTTAAGCAGTTGTTCATCCGTATGGTTTTGGAACTTCTGACAAATGGACGTTGTGGCCTACTTGTTGATGTGGATGGTCAAGGTAAACCTTATCTTGCCCTATACGATGCACTTTCAATTATTAATTGGAAAGAAACTAATGTGGGTGGTCGTAAAGACTTAAGTTTAGTTGTTTTGGAAGAGCAGCACGACAACAGTGAAGATAAGTTTGGGCACAATACCAAAACAGTTCAACGAGTGCTTTCGTTGGATGATGGTCACTTATCTGTTGAGCTTTATACGGGCAATTCAACAGAGGATAAGACGCCTAGTTTGGGCGGTAAACACCTTGAATTCACGCCATTTATATTTTGTGGAACGATAGATAACTCCCCGAATGTCGGAACAGTTCCTCTTTTAACCATGGCTAAAGCCGCATTGAAGTATTACCAACTTTCCGCAGATTATTTTCAGTCGCTCCATCACACAGCGCATCCTCAACCTTGGATATCTGGTCTTGATGATACTACTGATATTAGTGTGACTGGTGTAATGGCTGCATGGTTATTGCCCCGAGAGTCTCAATGTGGGTATCTTGAAATTGAGGGGAATGGGATTGAAAAAACCAAACTTGAGATGGATGCGCAAAAGAGCTCTGCATTAGAGGCTGGATCAAAAGTAATTGATAACAATGCTCAAGAATCAGGTGAGGCAAGACGAGCAAGACAAGATGATCAGCATGCGAGTCTATACAGTATCGTGATGTGTGCTGCTGAGGCCATAGAGCAGGCGATCAAATATGCTGCTTTATGGCTAAAGCTTAATCCAGATAGCTACACGTTTTCGGTTAAACCTGAATTTTCGAGCGATAGTGTCGATCCTACAATTCTTAAGCAACTTTATGATGGTGCGATTTCTGGAAAAAATTCTACCCAAACTTACTGGGAGTATATGGCGACAGGAAAACTACCAGAGCGCACGTATGAAGAAGAAATGGAATTGGTGGAGTCTGAACAAGTGAATCAGCCTATGCCAGCATACAATATGAGTGGTGCAAATAATGAACGAAATGACACAACAGGAACTGTTTGATAATTTGGTTCAACATCAGGCGTATTTGTATCGACTGTCATCTAGTGAGATTGCAAGCCTAGTGGGGCAGTTCAATGTTCTATCGAATGAAATGTTGAGTCGGTTACGTGATTTGCTGGATGATTTATCTGATGCTGAAAAAGCAGCACTGATGGCAGGGCAATACACTACACCAATGCTTAAAGAAATTCGATCAAGCATTCAGGCATGGCAGTCTTCAATTCTTACGACGTTGCCTGAGGCATTTACTGCTTCAGCAACCGCTTTGGCGGTACATGAGGCGGTGTTTCAGGCTAAAACATTGGCTAAGAAGATCAAGACGCCAAACACCAAGACGCTTTACAGCACAATCAAGAAACAACCCATGTCGGGTGGTGTATTGCTTGATTATTTATTCGATAAGATCGCTGATGATGCAAAGCTTCGAGTTGAGCAAGTCATTCGTGATGGGTTATCTCAAAATCAAACAAATCAGCAGATAGTAGGACGTATTAAAGGCAAGAAAGCTCTTAACTATCAAGATGGAATACTTGAACAATCCAGATCGAGTATTTCTACGGTTGTGAGGACTGCACGAAGTCATGTTTCTAATCAAGCGATGCTTGATACATATAAGGCCCTTGATGTTGATTATGTAAAGTTTGTGGCGACATTGGATAGCAGAACAAGCAAACAGTGCGCAAGCCTTGATGGTATGGTTTATAAAGCAGATGAGCCTCATCCGGTACCGCCATTACATCCTAATTGCCGCTCTATTATTATTCCAGTGACAAATAAAGAGGGTAAAACCATTGGTAAGCGCCCATCGAATAGTAAAGTCGGTGATTCAGGCGAAATTACTACGATTGACAGCAATGTTAAATTTGCTAAATGGTTTGGAGAGCAGTCAGCAACTTTTCAAAGGAACTGGTTAGGTCCTAAACGGTATGAATTGTTCAAGAATGGTCAATATTCAATAGATAAGTTTGTTGATCCATTGTCGGGACAGTCTTTTACATTAGCTGAACTTAAGTTGTTAGACTTTCAATGACTTGGGTCTACTAAATGATATAATGTTAAATAATGTATCTAGTGTGTAATCTGATGTATAAGCATTTAACCCTATTCTTATGTCTAATATTTGTTTCTGGGATGTCTTTATCAGATGTTTCTGTGCGAGGTTATTATCGGAGTAACGGAACGTATGTTAAACCACATATGAGATCAAATCCTGATGGTAATTTTAACAATAATTGGAGCACTTTGGGTAATGTAAACCCTTATACAGGAAACCCGGGAACCAAAACCCATCCTAACTATCAGACCAATGGAAGCTATGCTTATGCTAAAAACTACTCAACAGAAAGCAAAAGTTATAGTAAACCTTTAGTATCATCAAGCACGAGCAATTATAAAAACTCAGGCTATACAAATTCAACTGCAAGTTATGAATCTACAGGGTTAAACTTAAGTGCGAATAAGTCAAACAATTGGATATTCTTTTCAAAGACTACTAACGATGCAATGTATATCAATAACATCAAAAGAGAGGTTTATGGTGATGGTTTACCAGTAGTATCTATTATGTTTACTGGTGTAATTAAAAAAAATGGACGATTAACATGGCTGGGCAGGAGATATGTGAAGCTGAAAGTAAATTGTTCCAATAAAAATGTCGCACTCATCGCTGATGCTGTAGTGAATTCGAATGGTCGAGTTGTAAAGAATATCGTTCGTAGAGAAGATTTTAAATTCAAATGGGTACCAATCAGCAAGATCGCAGATCAAGATAAATTCTTATCAACCACTAAAATCTGCAGTTAATTTTGAATACAACAAGGCCGCCTTATTAGGCGGTTTTTTATTGCCTGAAGCATAGCCAAAGGCGCACACCATCAAATCCGCTAGGCGGTATCTCTAGGAGATTGAAATGTCAGAAGACAATAAAATTGATTTAGAAAACCCTGAAGTAAAAGCAGCGATTCAGAGCGCCGTTGATGAGGCTGTCAAAGGTCTTAAAGACAAAAATGCTGAGCTGATCAATGATAAAAAACAACTTAAAGATGAACTAGGTTCACTTAAGTCAAAGGTCGACGGATTGGACTTGGATGCGATTAAGGTATTGCTCGAAAAATCATCTCAGGATGAAGAATCTAAACTCATTGCCGAGGGCAAAATTGAAGAAGTGATTCAAAAGCGTACTGAAAAGATGCGTCAAGAGCATGAGAAACAAGTGAAGTCCGAAAAAGACCGAGCTGATAAGGCGGAAGATTATGCAAACAAATTCCGCCAATCTGTGATTCAGGGGCAAATTATTCAGGCAGCAGTCGAAGCGGGTGCTTTGAATGAAGCGAGTGCTGATATCGCATTCCTAGCTCAATCTCAATTCTCATTAGATGAAAACGGCAAGGCTGTGGCTATCGACTCTAATGGTGAGATTGTAATCGGTAAGGATGGAGCAACCCCCGTTCAGCCTAAAGAGTGGATTGAAAGCCTACGTGAAAATAAACCTTACTTCTGGCCTAAGGCTGATGGAATGGGGTCACCTGGTTCGGGGAAATCAATGAAAAAATGGTCTGACTACACAGAAGCAGAGCGAGCATCTTTAGCTCGAGAAAATCCAAACGCATTTCAACAGTTATTAAAATCTAAGGAAACATAATCATGGCCTCAACTCGTTTAACAGACATTTTTGTCGGCGATTATTACCAGACATTAAACCCAGTCAATTCTCCTGAACTGACTGCTGTATATCAATCTGGCATTGTTGTGAAAAACGATGCACTTAATGCGGTTGCCAATAATGGACAAGGCACTGCGACAGTCTCTTATTGGCAAGATTTGAATGCCGATGAGGCACCAAATATTTCTAATGATGATCCAGACGACCTTGGCGAAGTTGGAAAGGCTTCACAGGGATCTATGACAGCCCGAACACTTTACTTGAACAAAGGTTATGGTGTTGCTGACTTAACGGCAGAATTAGCCAATAGTGAGCCAATGCAGCATATTCGCAATCGCTTTGGCAAATATTGGGAGCGTCAATGGCAACGCTATTTATTAGGTGCTGCGCGTGGCGTCATTGCTTCAAATATTGCCAATGATGCAAGCGATATGGTTGTTGATGCAGGCGCAACGATTTCAGCTGGTGCTTTTCAAGATGCAGCTTTTACGGCCGGTGACGCTGCTGGACAATTCACTGCAATGGGCGTCCATTCGGTAGTAATGAAGCAAATGGTTAAGCAGGACTTGATTGAATACATCCGTGATAGTCAGGGCAATATCATCCTTCAAACCTATTTGGGCAAACCAATCTTCATGGATGATGGCTTGAAATATGGAGCCAACCAGTACCTATCACTTTTCTTTGGTGAAGGGGCATTTGGTTATGGTGAGGGTACGCCAGCAGTTCCATCTGAGCTTGAGCGTAAGCCTTCTGGCGGTAATGGTGGGGGCGCAGAAGTGCTGTGGGAGCGCAAGACCTATATTCTTCATCCTGCAGGATTTTCTTGGAAGGGCAATACCAGCCCTAATACATCACCAACAGCAGCTCAATATGCAACAGCGGAAAATTGGGAGCGCGTGTTTGATCGTAAACAAGTTCCGTTCGCTGCTGTTATTTCTGGCACACCTTAACAAGCTGGGCGACTTCGGTCGCCTTTATTTTTGGAGAAGAATGTGAAAGTTATTTATACAAATAATATTCCTGAAAAGCGTGCTCAAGATGTTTGCTACCGGACTGAGTTTATCAATGTCATTGATAGTGCGACTAGCGTGGATGTTGATGATGACTTCCCTAATGCACAAGCGATTCGTGATGCTTATTCGCATCTGAGTGGATCTGCTAATCAGGATATTACAGACAACTCACTCGTTCCAGTAGAACAGTTTGATGCAATTGCAGAAAAATTGGCAAAAGCTGAGGATGAGCTAGCTACAACCAAAGGCGAGTTCATTGCTTTTCAGAACGATGTAGAAGCGATGCAAAAGCGTATTACCGAACTGGAATCTGCTAAGGGTAATCTCGATGAACAGACTGATAAACCCAGTGATCAAACTGAAACTGCAGAAAAACCAAAACGTGCCACCAAACCAAAACAAGAAGGCGAATAACCCATGAGCTTTATCACTGAACAAGAAGCATCTGACAATGTGGAGGGCTTTAGTGCTTTATCGATCAGTGATAAGGCTCAATACCTTCAAATGTCAGAGGCGTATTTAATAGCACGCAATGTTAAACCTTATGATGATGTTACCAAAGTTCCTCAGCCACTTAAAATAGCCTCTTACCAGATCATTAAGGGAATTATTGAGGGTGAGATCTACCAGGGGCAAGAACAAGCATTAAAGCGCAAGAAGGTTAAGGCCGATACCGTTGAGACTGAAAAGGAATATCAGGATGGATCAGTAAAACTTAGTGCGGTTGAGGAACTTATTCTTGATTTGATCAAACCATACGCCAAACGCACTTCTGTTCAGTTTCTAAAAAGGATTTGAATATGGGTATACGTGATGAGATTCAGGCAGAGATTGCCGAGGCATTCAATGAGGATCTGGCCGACGCCGTCCACTCATTCATTTGTGAACGAATTACCAAATCAAACTGGGATCCAAAAACAGAAACTTATATTGAGTCGAAAGAAGTTTATACGGGGCGGGGTGTATTATTCGGCTCTTACAATCAATATGAAGTCCAGACATTGGGAGTGCTGGCTACCGATAAAAAGGCCACTGTATTACAGAATGAAGTAACCATGGTGCCCAAGATTGATGATTCATGGACAACAGGACAGGGGCTGTACCGGGTTATGAATATTCAACAAGACCCGGCGGGAGCGATTTGGAAATGCCAGTTGAGGAAGGTGTGATGATCAGTAATGACTATGTGCCAGAGTGGCATACATCACCATTTCAGCATGTTCAATACACACTTGCCCGTAATCAGATTCACATGGATCTGCTATTTGATGACATGCAAGAGGCGGATCAGTTCCTCTCAATCGAAGGTGCAGCTGCTCAAGTTGATTATTATCAACGAGGGGCCTATGCGGTTGTTCAATTGGGCGATACTTCAGAACGAGATGTTATTGAAGTTTATGGGCTGCTTTTACATGAAGCGGTGCACGTCTGGCAGCGAATTAGAGGATTGATGGGTGAACGTGAGCCGAGTAGTGAATTTGAAGCCTATTCAATTCAAGCAATCGCCCAAGATCTTTTTGAGATGTATGGGGCAAGTGAGGTGAAGGATGTCATGGGAAAACAAACCAACTGAATTTATCAAAGTCATTGAAAAAGACCTGACTCAAACCCAGAAAAAGATCGTTGGTGATACGCTCCAGGGTGTGGTGATGGCAAGTCCAGTTGATACAGGGGCATTCCGTGGTAATCATCGTGTTTCGATTGGATCGATAGATAGTTCCGCAATTACGAGCGAAAAGGATAAAGGGGGTTCGGGCACGATCTCCAAGGGCCTACAAACTCTAATCGCTCTTAAGCCATATCAGACTGTATTTATCTCCAATTCGCTTCCTTATGGCTTGCGATTGGAAAATGGATGGTCTGGTCAGGCGCCACAGGGTATTTACGGAACAACATTCACATACATTATCCAAAAATACGGTGGTTAATATGGCTATGACTCTTGAACAGGCTCGGCAGGCCATTATTGATCGGATGCAAAGCTTTGATGGCATCGCACAGGAGCGGATCCATTACCCTAATGCGCCTGATTTTAAGGTGCCTGATTCTGGATTGTGGTGCAGACTCAGTATTCTTGGTGGACCAAGCTTTATCGCTGGTCTTGCAGATCGGCCCCAAACGCGCCGTACAGGGAATATCATGATTCAATGTTTTGCTAGGCCTAATACTGGTGAAAAAGCGATTGCTGAATTAAGTGATAAGTTACTTGCACATTTTGAATATTTTTCTTATCAGCATTTGGAGTGCTTGCAAGGGCAATGTATCTATATAGGTGAAGACAGTGATTTCATTCAATACAACATTTCAATAAGCTATCGCGTCAATTAGCGATTTTAACTTTTAAACAAACCTGTCTTTAGAGGCAGGTTTTTTATTGCCAAAATTAAGGAGTAAGCCATGTCGAGTGGTGCAAAAATCCGCCTCTATTATGCAGAGGAACAAACCCCTGAAGTATTGCCAACAACGCCTGTATGGAAAACAGTACGACGTGTAAATGATGGTTTAACTGAGAATGTGACCACTGAAACTTCTAATAGCGTTACTGATACCCGCTTCCGCCAAGGTGGTATGGCAACTGAAGCTGAAATCACAGGTTCCTTAGAAGTTGAATTGTCCGTTGGTCTCTTCGACGACTTCTGGTCAGCAGTTGCAATGAATAACTGGGCCAGTGATGTCCTTAACTTTGGTGGCGATGTTCGTAAGACATTCACCTTTGTCAAAGTTTATTCCGATATTAACCAGGTCTTTATTTATCGTGGTGTACGTATCAACGAAGCGACAATGTCCATTGCTACTACAGGGAAAATCACTGCCACTTTTGGCCTAATGGGTACGTTATTTGAACGAACAACAACTAACCCTGTCGTGAATCCTGTGGCAGTGCCAGATGATATTTTAGTTTCCGCTCTCAATGTTGGTGACTTAACTGTAAATGGTGAAACGGTAGTTGGTACTGCTTGTATGCAATCGCTTGAACTCACAATCAACAACAACATGGAGGCGATCCGTTGTATTGGCTCTCAGAAGCTCACAGCAACGACTTATCTTGAAAAGATTGTAGATATTACCCTGAACACTCAATACATGTTCTCGGCGCAATCTGCAGGATATATCGACTACATCAAGTCGCGTGACACGATGCCTATTAACTTCTCAATTGAAGATAAAGACGGCAATGGTTATGCCTTTGAGTTCCCTCAGTTAGAAGTGGCAGAAGCCAATCATCCTGATGCGGGCGGTGAAGATACTGTCACAGTCGACATCAACTACAACCATATTCGTGTTTCGCCAATTATTACTCGTGTTTTAGCGCCTTAATAGAGAGAAAATACATGGCTTTTGATATTGTTGAAAAGAACAAAGACATCACTTTCCCTTTTGAATGGGTTGATTTTCCTAGTGGTGGGAAATTTAAAGTGAATGGGATTATGCAGCCAGAGTTTCAAAGAGCTTTAGAAATCTTTAACCAGGAGACGGCAGAAGAAGCTGCTGATCTTAATTTAATCTCGAATGACCGAATCGAAAACCGAAATGATAAATTTGCATACGCAGTTGGTGTCTTTCTGGTGAATGATTGGAAGGGTATAGAGTTAAGTGATGCCTCTGTACTAGAGTACACCCGTGAGAATGTAGAAAAGATCTTCTGCAAGTCTGCTCAAAAGACGCAATTGATTGACTTTGTGATTCAAGAGGCTACACGCATTCAAACCGAATCATTAAAGGCTGCTAATGTGTTACTGGGAAAGTCACAACCCTCTACAACTACGCCAATAAGTTCGCGGGCCTCACGGACCACGAAAAAAGGCAAAGAGAAGCGCTCGGTGTAAAATTGCCTGAGTCTCCTGACTATTCATATACCGCAAGCGCAATTCTTTCAGCCTACAACATCATTGCTCGTTCTAGACGATACGAGCAGGGTGTTCCATTGGCGATAGATATAGCTGCGATCAATTCTTACGTGGTGCAGTACGACTTACCGGTTGAACGATTCATCTTTAATGACTGTATCTTTACGCTGGATAACTTGTTCTTGGATGAGGCGCATAAAAAATGCAAATAAGGTGTAGATATAAAAGGAGCATTTAATATGCTCCTTTATTCATTATGCCATTGCTGGTGTTAAATGCTGAATGGTGGGTCTTTTAGTTTGACTAGCAATCCAAAGATCATACTGCACTTGCAAGTTTAACCAGAATTCTGGTGAGGTGCTTAGGGCTTCAGAAAGACGAAGCGCCATATCGGCCGATATACCAGTATGGCCATTGAGGATGCGAGACAAGTTTGTACGAGTGACGCTCAATGCTTGTGCTGCGTTAGTAACCGAGATTCCTTCAAGGTATTCTTGAAGAATTTCACCAGGGTGTGGCGTATTAAACATAACTTTCATACTAAAGCACTCCTGCGCTTAAAGATAAGTTAGTGATAGTCTTGATAATCCACGATGTATGCATCGCCATCTTCAAATTTAAACGTTACACGCCAATTACCGTTTACAGTCAAAGACCATTGGCCTTGAAGGTTGCCTTTTAATTCATGTAAGCGCCAACTTGGTGGTGTCCTCAAGTCATAAACTGAGGTGGCAGCATTCAATGAGGCTAAAAGTAAACGTAATTTATTAGAGTGATCAGATTGGATACCAGCGGTTGAGCCATCTTCAAAGAAAGATTGCAGCCCTTTATGCTTGAAGCTCTTAATCAATTGCTCATCTCTATCCGTGTAGTGTGTAGTATCAATATACAGTTTTGAAGATATGTTTGCAATAGTAAATATACTATCCTAAGTTAACTTGAGAAAATAACAGGGCCAAAAGATGCTTGTTAATATTCTGATCATATTCACGATTTTTGCAGTTATTATCCTAGCTACAATCTTCATTATTATAAAAGTCAGTAAGATTCAGACTTCGGGTAGCAATCACAACAATAGTTCGCATCAATCTAATTCATTTGATGATCATCATTCGGGTCATGCCACACATCACCATTCAAACAATCATGATGGAAATGGCTCATTTGGTGGCGGTGGTGCATCAGGTTCTTGGAGTGATTCTTCGGGCGGATCAGATGGCGGTGGTAGTGATGGAGGGGGAAGTAGTGATTAAATACGCTATGTAGCATCATTGTCACCACCATATAATCTATTAAAATGGCATTAAATTTATTCAATCAGACAAAAGATAGGCTAACCTATCCTTTATTTCAATTTTAAGCTAACCTCATTAAGTCAACTTAATGGGGGTTTATTTTGCGAATAGATTCTTCGTCAACCTATTTTATTCCAGCTCTAATAATTGTCTGCATCATAATGTTTGTGTCAAATAAGTGTTCTTATTCAGAAGAAAACACCAAAAGAATTGAACCAATTCTAATGAATGATCCGCTAATCAAATCCGAATTTGGAAAAGTAACTGAGTACAGAATAAGAAAAGAAAGAGTGATATTTCAAAACAAACCATTAAAGAATGAACATAATTACCAACTTAAACTTTATGGTGCCAAGCAAAGCGGCTGGATTTGGTTGTATGTGAATGAGAATAAGGGCGAAGAAAATTACCCTTATAAGGTACGTATTAATTGAATTGTTGGTGTTGACTGAGATATTGAAACGACAAGCGCTGTCGTAATACTTCTGAGCGGTTAAATGTTATATTGATTTCTTGATAAAGTTGGAATTTAAAACAGAAAAGAGGTGAATATGCTTGAATGGATGGAGGGCCGACTAGTTCGAATAGGATATGCTTACAGTGAATTTCCAGTTCTGAAATGGCGAAGTATTTTTTTTATTTTCTTGGTTTTGATGGGAATTGTTTTGTACCAACCATTAATAGTCTACTTATATGAGTTTAATATTATGGGGGCTTATGTCTTTCAAGAAACGTTACAACAGAATGTTCAAGTGGTTATTTGGGGGCAAGCTATTGTTCCATTAGCAATTGCAATATGGGGGTACTTAGATGTTTCTACTTTATATGAGAAAAAGCATCTAAGGAGATATAAGTGCCTGCCAAAGTGGGTTAACTGAAATAAAGGAAAGCCCCGAAGGGCTTTTTTTTATTTGGAAAGATACCATTCCATTGTGTGTAATGGTTGACCTCCAAGCTTGTCATAATGTGTCAGACCGGAACCCCAAGCAAACCGGTTCAAAGCATTGGCTGATGTTGCCATCTCTTGAGCAATTCCCATAACTTGTGCAGCAAACTCACTCCTTAGATAGCTTAAGGCCGGGTAAAGATCATCTCTAACAAACTTGCCAAACTTTGGTGCATAGTACATCAGCGCTTGAACATCAGGATTTGTCCAATATTCGTTTCGATTTTGTTTATCTGCATTGCTATATAAAGCGATCAGATGATGAACATACTCAACTGCTACAGGTATTTGATCGTAAGGGATATATGCGATGTCATTTACTCCAAAGCGCTGATGAATCAATTTCCATGCATCACTTGAGTTGAGATGCTTGGTTTTGGCTACCAATAGCGCGTGGGCTTCATGTAATGGGGTGCGTTCGGATTTGTGGGTTTTAGCTAAAATTTCTTGGCAATGGAAATAGCAATCTTCCAGTTGTTCGAATACTTCCCATGCTTGATCGGTGTCAAGCATCTTGGCATGACGAGCTGCACCGCGTTCGTCCAGAGGATGAGAGAGCGAACTTTGTTTGAAATTGCAGGAAAATTTGCGAGTAGTTTTAAACTACTCACAAAATCTTTAAGTTCCTGACCTGTAATTTTAAAGAAATGCTTACCTTCAATAAAACGCTGCTTGTTCTCATGCTGATTCTGACGAATACGGACAGGCTCGGTACCATAAAAATTTGCTAACTGCTCTGTAGTTAATACAGGGATTGATTTGAAATTAACTACTGATAACTGTGCTTCATTGATTTGTGCTATATTGGGCATGTTGATTTTCCTTAGTCTGGGAATGATACAAAACCCTGTTTGATGTGAGAGTCGACAGGGTTGTTTGTTACTAGATTAGTAACATTGACATAAATTTATATTGATACTAATCTAGTGT
This sequence comes from Acinetobacter sp. S40, assembly GCF_016624705.1. NCBI lineage: Bacteria > Pseudomonadati > Pseudomonadota > Gammaproteobacteria > Moraxellales > Moraxellaceae > Acinetobacter > Acinetobacter sp. S40. Next base: position 117,383 of record NZ_JACVTU010000002.1, on the reverse strand, counting down.
CAATGTTTATTTTGAGCCCCTCTAATGTCTGAGAAAACACGTACACAGAATCAGGATGACTGGAAGCGTACGCAAATACGTATTCCATTGCCATTCTATGAAGAAATTGTTGAGTTCGCAGAACAGAAAAATGTTTCGATTAATCATGCCATGCTGGAATTGATGGATAGAGGTATTCATTCAGTAGAGGAGTGTGAGAATAAGGCAATTACTGGCGTTCAAATTAAGCATTTAGAGCTGTTAAATGAGTATAAAGATCTTCAAAACAGGACTCTAAAATATCAAGATGATTTGCTTGAATCAAAAAAAGAATTAATACGTTTATATAATCTACTTAATCAACACAATATTAATTACTGATTTTGAGCTAGTCATATCAATCTATTTTCTTAGATGTGACATATATTGTTCAATTTGCTAAATTACCCCTTTAATAGGGGTATTTTTATGAAAGAGATTATTTTAGCTTTAATGGTTGGATTGCTAACAATTTCTACAGCAGAAGCTGGTAAAGGTAGGCAGCCATGTTCAGGGAAGAAGGGCGGGATTAGTCATTGCCAAGGGAGCAAATTTGTTTGCAATGATGGCTCAATCAGTGCATCTAAGAAAGTTTGTTCAAGGTAGAGTGAAATGGGATTTAATTTCAGGAAGAGTATAAAAATAATGCCTGGTGTGAAACTAAATATAACGCATAAAGGTGTTGGTAGTGTTTCAGTTGGAAAAAATGGAGCTAGAGTCAGTGTAGGGAAAAAAGGTGTTCGAACTACAGCGGGACTACCCGGCACAGGTCTTTCCTACACAACGCACAGTCCCTATAAAAAGTCGAGAAAGGTAGATCAAGAGCCAAATTACCTATTAAATCAGGAACAGTCTCCTAAAGGACAAAGAGGAATTTTAGGTTCTATACTTTTATGGATAGGAATCCTTGTTTTCCCATTTCTTTTTGTTTGGTTCACTCTTCAAAAAAATATACAAACATTGAGAGAGTATTAGCATTTGGATGGTTGTTATTAGTTGTTTTCGCTATGATTTCTAAATAAGGCAATATGATGAAAAAGATAGTTTTTTTAGGTTTGACGATTTTATTGGGCGGATGCACACAAGCTCAAGTGGACAAAATGAGTGTGGCTAAGGTCGTAACAAGTGATTTTGATGGAAATCAGACAATCTCAAGCCAAACAATGCCTGCATATGTTAAAGAAGGTTGGAATTTAAAAGGCGTCTCATTTGGAGCTCATTGGGTTGCTTCCGAAAAGGGGTATGTAGCTTTTGATGTTGAATTTAACAATGCTACTACAAATTTAAATAAACTCTATCTGAATATCGATGGTGTTATTTCCGAACATGAAACTTTAGGGAAGATGACAAAATTTAGAAATAATGGTGCATACAATACAAGCACTAATAGTTTTATAGTTCCACTATCTGTAGCTAATAAAATATTAAACTCAAAGAATGTTAAGTTTAAGGTCACAACTTTGAGTGATGGAGCAAGAGAGGGCTACTTAATTGAAGGCGACAAAGTAACTCCAGCTGCAAAAAGCTTAACTAATGTTATTAAACAAGTGCAATAAATAGTTGTCGTATTAAGAACCCTGCAAATGCAGGGTTTTTTATTGCCTAGAATTTGGAGAATGAAATGCCTGAATCTGTAAGTCGCTTGGTTATTGTGGTCGACGCCAAAGATGGGAAAAAAGAAGTTGATGCTTTAGATAAATCTCTGTGTAATGCTGAAAAACAAGGCGATAAGACCGCAAAATCAATTAAGAATGTAGGTCAAGAAACAGGGAAAACTACTGATTTATTCTCGAAATTCAAGGAGCAGATTAACTCATCCTTAGGTAACACTCGCATTGGATCTGTTATTGGCGATGTCACTCAAAAGGTGACAGCATTAAGTGGGAGTGTAGGTGTCGCTACTGCAGGACTTGCAGGTTTAGCAGTTGGTGGTGCGGCAGTTGCATTTGTGGGACTTTCTGCTTTGGCAATCCAAACAGCAAAAGCTGATGCTGAAATGATAGTGTTGGCAAATCGTGCAAACACCAGCACTCAGAACTTCCAAATCCTTTCTCATGCTGCTGAACAATTGGGGATGTCGCAAGATGGCTTGGCGCAATCTTTAGCAGATGCTCAAGAAAAGCTAGGCGAATTTACAGCTAGTGGCGGTGGCGGTGAAGCAGCAGACTTCTTTGATGCTTTAAAAAATAATACCAAAATGACCGATGTTGAGATTCAAAAATTTGCGAAGACTTTGCAAGGAAAGGACGGTGTTGAAGCACTTCAATTAATGAAGGATAAACTTGATAGTGTTGGGGCATCTGCTCAAGAACAGAGATTTGTGTTTGAAAGCCTAGGCAATGATTTAGGCAATTTACTTCCATTGTTCGAAAATGGCGGGGCTTTACTTGATCGCTATGGTGAAGCCTTAACAGAAGCGGGCATTATCAAAAGCAAAGAAGCAATTGAACAGTCTAGACTTCTTGCAGCTCAAACAAAGTCTGTTCAAACACGTTTTGAAGGATTTAAGACACAATTAGCATCACAAATGATGCCTGTTTTAAACTCATTGCTAAGTAGTTTTCTACAAGGTGCCGAGGATGGTGGGCAATTTGGTTCAGTCATTCAGTCAGTAGGAACTATAGCCAAAGGCGTAGCAGTTGGAATTATTGGTTTAGCAAGCGCAATCCAAGTTGTAATTCGACTAATCCAAGGGTTTGTAGAGCAGGCGGCAAATGTTGGTGCTACTTACGCAAACGTAATGACTGCTGACGGTGTTGTTGCTAAAGGACAAGCATTGGTCAATGGCTTCAAAAATGGTTGGTCTATCGCCAGTGATACTGTAAATGATTCAGTAGCAACCATTAAAGGCTCTATGAAGTCTATGAATGATGTACTCGATGCATCAGTTCCTAAACTTGATAAACTTGGTCAACTGTACTACGACACAAGCGGTGCAATAGACAAAACCAACAACGGCCTTAAAACTAACGCAAAAGAAGCAAAAGATGCAGAGAATGCTGCCAAAAAGGTGGCTGAAGCCTCTAAAAAACATGCACAGGAACTTGAAAAAATAAGAGAAGAGCAACTTAAGATTCAATATGAATATTCTGATAAGTCTATACAGATTGAAATGGATTTACAGAAAGAAATTGAACGCCTTCAAAAGTATGGAATGACTCAGTTTGTGTCTGTGGCAATCCAGAAGGCTAATGATGCCAAGCTTATTAGTGATGCTCAGTTAGCTTATGATCTTTATTCTTTCAAGATGAATGAACAGGAAAAGCTTACAGCTCAAGCTCGTATAGACGCTTTAAAAATTAAAGCAAGCAGAGAGTATACAGAGGAGGAAAAAAGTTCACGCTTGAAAGCCTTAAAAGCTCATTATGACTACGACTTAGCTGAGTTTAAAAAGAATGAGCAAAGAAAAAGGGATGAAGCATGGGTAACTATTCAAGCTTTAAGTGGGGATTTAGAAGCTGCTCGTATTAATGCAATTTCAAAATCAAACCTAAGTCCACTTCTTCAATCCAGATTTGATTTAAATGCTCAGCAACAAAGCGGATACTCGCAAATAGGTGACAACTTAAGCAATGGCATCAATTCAATTAATAACAATGAATACTTAAGTGATCAGCAAAAGTATAGTGAGCGGTTGGCGCTTTTTGAGCAGTATTTAGCAGCTAGACAAGCTTTAAGCGAGCAATATTCCAAGGAAGACAAAGATCTAGAAGATCAAAATAATGCAGCCACTCTTGCTGGCTATAGTGCAATGTTTGGAATGATGGGTTCGCTACTTGATAACTTCGGTGCCAAGTCGAGTACAGCCTATAAGATTGCGTTTGCTTCACAAAAGGCTTTCGTATTAGCAAGTGCTTTGCTTAATGCGAAGGGCGCTGTTATGGCTGCTTGGAATGACCCAAGTAATACAACTATTTGGGGCAAGATGGCAGCAGCAGCAGCGGTGGTTGTGCAAACCAATGACCTTATGTCAGCTATTCAAGGTGTTGCTTTAAGTGGTTTTGCCACTGGCGGCTACACAGGCGATATGGGTCGTGGTGATGTTGCGGGTGTGGTTCATGGTCAGGAATATGTATTGAATGCCGCTGCTACTAAACGAGTCGGCGTGGATACATTGAATGCCATTAACTCAGGCGGTAGTTTGGAGAGAAAGGAGCCAAAAGTAATCATCAATAATTATGGTTCTGAAAAAGTTGAGACTTCAACTAATTCGGATGGTGATTTGATGGTGACAATTGGTAAGATAATGGATCAAAAAATTGATGCGGGTGTAGATCGAGGTATTCAGCGAAACCTGCGCCAAGGTTACCCATTAAGTAATGCAATTAAAGGAAGGTAAATATGAGTGATGAAATTAATCCTAGCGAGGCTTCGAGAAAACTAGAGATCAACGATATTGTGTTGGTTTCATTAATTCGCTTTATGGTGGAAAAAGGTGTTATTGATGCCCAGGAGTTTGAAGAATACTTGAGGGAGGTGGAACTCTCAACATTTAAGTCAGCACCTCCTGAGGCTATTGAAAAGTTTGGAGATAAAATCAAAACTGATTTTGATTTGATTTTTGAGTTACTTCAACGTCAAAAAAAATAGTACTGTCAGAACAGTCATTCGACAAGAACAACGGCAGGGTGGATTGCTCTCGAAGTGATTAATTTAAACACAGAACCCACTTTTTAAGTGGGTTTTTTTTGGAAAAAATTCATGGAAAATAATCTTATTGCTTTGGGCATGATTGTCTTAGTAGTTATTCTTTATATGGCTTGCTCAATATTTATTACATCTGATCAACTTCAAAACTTCACTTTGGCTTTTATTTTTGTTTTGAGTTTTGGATTGTTATTCCGCAGAAAAATTAAAAAAAGTAATCAACAGCAACTTGGTCAGGAAATTGGCGATGTCGTACGAAGTGTTATATATAAGGAACAGCGACAGGGTGGATTATTAGTAAATAGTCAAAAACATACTTGTGCCTATTCGATCATTCATCAGGTTGGTGGCATTCAAAAAGCTAAGTCAATAATGGCCAAAATACCTAAACACATTTTTTCTATGAAAGTCGTTGAAATGACTCACTATGATCCAATCTTTTATAGTTATTGGTATGTAAGCAAATATAAAAAAACCAATAAAGATGAATATTTTGCATGTCATTTAGGAGAGTTGCAGACATTTCCTAATCCAAATCCTCCTAAGCTTGTTTCACTTAAATCTATTGCAGATGCAATCAAAGAGATTGAAAAAGATGAGCAACCGAAAATTTGAATGGTGCAGCGACTTAGATGGCAACTCGGGAACCCAAAACTTTAATGTGTTGAATTCAAAGTTTGGCGATGGTTATGAACAAAACATCTCGGTCGGCATCAACAATCGAAAGGGTGAGTGGGTTTACCAAAGAACTGCATTAAAAGCCGAGATTCAAGCGATTAAGGCATTTTTTGATGATCATAAAGGTGCAGATTCATTTCTCTGGAATTCGCCTTTGGATGGTGAAGTACGTGTAAAAACCGATACTTCTTATACTCCAAGTTGCGTTGGAGGTGATGTCTGGCGAATCTCAACTACATTCACCCAAGTCTTTTACCCTTAAACCATCTAAATATACACAGCACCTTCGGGTGCTTTTTTTATGCGAGAAAGAAATGGCTAAACAATCAATCAATTTGGGCACAGCACCAAGCGGAACGGATGGCGATACAAACCGAAGTGCAAACACAAAAGTTAATGCGAATTTTACTGAGATTTATGATTCTTTGGCTGGATCTGCTGGATCCACCACGTTGCCTACCCCACCTCGGTTAGCATCAGCGAACACATGGGCTGCTGCGCAAACTTTCAATGTTATGCCCACAATAAAAGGGAGTTATGCTGGACTCAGACTTAGCGCACCTGACACTGTTGATGCCTCTGTAATTGGTAACTCTACAACTTTAGAATCATCTTCTGGGACTTCTTTTTATATCACTTATAGAGACAAAGCTGAATCTAACACTGGTCGTATAAATGTCTATTTCCCACGAGCATCTGGAACACTGGCTTTAGCGACTTCTGATGAGCGGATCAAAGATAAAGTTTCAATTGTTGACGAAAAGGAATGTCTTGAACGTCTCGAAAAATTAGAAATTTGGAATTACACACTAAAAGTAGGAATGAGCACGAATCCTGATGCTTCATCTCAACCCAAAAGAGGGTTCATGGCTCAACAAGTGGATGATATCGATCATGCTTATGCAATACCTCCAAATTCAGAGGGTGAATATTGGGGTGTGGATGATCGTGCAATTATCGCTGATTTAGTGGGTGCAGTTCGGGTGCTAAAAGCTGAAATTGATCTACTAAAGGGTGTGAATAATGAGCCTGAACAGTGATTTTCAAAAGCTTTATGTCGATGGCTTGATCACATTATTTGAATTAGATGCAAGTCATTTGGGTGCAGGCATATTACGTTTTCATGGTCATATATCTTTCCAAGATTGGCAGCGCATTTATGAATTAGCGGGCAGTCAGGTGGATTTTGCAGGCGCATCAACTGAATATGCCGGCAAAGTATTTGCAAATGGCACTGAAAAGGTTTGGATGAGAAATATCATCTTTGACGGTCAAACTTACGAGCCAATGGCACTACAAGTTGATGGTTTGGAGATGAATAGCACAGGCAAGGCTTCAATGCCAACATTAACCATGGGGAATAACATCGCAGGTGTTCAAGGTGCTGTATCTGCGTATTGTTTGCGCTTTGAAGATTTTGTAGGTGTGAAAATCAAAGTTATCCGAACACTTGCTAAATATCTGGATGCTGAAAACTTTAGTGCTGGCAATACATCAGCAGACCCAAGCCAACAAAAAACACAGATTTGGTACATCGAGCAAAAGACATCCGAAAACGCTCAACAAGTCACATTTGAATTATCAAATCCGATCGATTTTGAAGGCTTGCAAATCCCTGTTCGTAATATCACTGGCTACTGTGATTGGTGTATGCGAGGTAATTATCGCGGTGAAGAGTGCCAATACATGGGCTTACAATACTTCACAGACAAAAATGTGGCGACCGATGACCCAAGTCAAGATAAGTGTCGCGGTGATCTTGAGGCCTGCCAATTGCGTAACAACGAAGCAAATTTTGGCGGTTTCCCTGCATCAAATTTGTTTCAGTGAGGATATATGAATATCAAGTATTGCTTGTGTGGCGGCACATACAAGCCAACAGGTCTGGTTTTGACTTCATGCCCACCACAAATCCAGCATAAATGTGATAAGTGTGGAAAGATTGAGGGGTTCTATGAAATTAGCAGCAAAATTGAAGAAGCAAATTGTTAAGGCGTCAGCAGAGCATTATCCTTTCGAGATGTGCGGTGTCGTCATTGCTGGTGAGTTTATTCAATGTGAAAACGTGTCAGATGACGCACAAAATCACTTTGAAATTTCACCATTGGAATTAGCGCGTTTAGAAGATCGTGGCGAGATTCAGGCTTATGTGCATTCTCACCCAGATGGTACAGCAACGGCTTCACCACTGGATAAACACCAAATCGAGTTACACGGCAAAACATGGATTATATGTGCTTACCCTGATATTGAGATTCAAGCTTATGAGCCATGCGGATACAAAGCACCATTAATTGGTCGAAACTATCATCATGGTTGGCAAGATTGCTACTCATTGGTTCGTGACTTTTACGGGCGAGAATTAAATATTATTTTGCCTGATTTTGAACGCTCGGATTTATGGTGGGAATCGAAAAACAATAAATCGCTATATCTCGAAAATTACGAAAAAGCAGGATTCTATGAAGTCGATTCACCACAATATGGCGATATGCTTGTTTGTAAAGTTGGGCGGACTGAACATCCTAATCATGCTGTTATTTGGCTGGGTGACAAGTGGGAATTTAAATCCGAGAAAGCCGAACAGGCGATTGGCAACACTTTAATTTTACATCATCCGTATAACCAAAGCTCAAAACGCGAAATCTATGGCCACAATTGGCAAGAACGCACAGTTAAGATTTTAAGACATAAGGATCGCAACCATGGCTTATAAAACAATCCGCTTTCATGGTGTTCTACGTGAAAAATTCGGCAAAGAGTGGCGTTTAGAAGTGAGTTCCGTGAAAGAAGCCATGCGACTGCTTGCGGTGCAAATTCAAGGCTTGGAGCACTTCATGCTGAACGCTCACAAAAAAGGTTTACGTTTTGCTGTATTCATTGGCAACAAACGCACAATTTCAGAAAAAGAAGTGGATATGAGTACAGGTTCGGAGCTGATTCGCATTATTCCGATTGTCGAGGGTGCGGGGGGAAATGGCGTTTTACAGACTGTTTTAGGCGCTGTGATGGTGGTCGTTGGAGTTGTGATAACTGGCTTATCTTACGGTTGGGCTGCACCTGTGGGACAAGCACTCATCGGCGCAGGTATGGGTATGATGGTCGGTGGTGTTGCTCAAATGCTGATGCCAAAAACCCAAACTGATGATGCGAACAGTGACGGCAATAAATCAAACTACGGTTTTGGCTCGGCCGTCACAACCGTAGCGCAAGGGAATCCAGTTCCGATTCTGTATGGGGAATTTGAAATCGGCGGATTTGTCTTAAATGGTGGCCAGTACCCAGAAGACCAACTTTAATCATAAAACTTACAAGGCGCATTTAGCGCCTTTTTTTATTGCTTGGAATTTACTATGAATGCAGTAGTGAAAGGTGCAAAAAGTGGAAGCAGTAATACCAGAACACCAGTCGTTGCAGAGGATTCAGCGCAATCCAAAACCTACATTAAACTCCAATATGGTATGTCGGAAGGTGAGATTGAAGGGTTGGCAGATGGCGCAAAATCTATCTTTCTGGATGATACGCCAATTTTGGACAGCAATGGAGGCGACAACTTTTTAGGTGTGACTTGGGATTTCCGCACAGGCACAAATGATCAAACCTACATGGAAGGTTTTCCAGAAGTTTCTAATGATACTGATGTTAATGTTGAACTCAAAACCAATGCATGGGTACGTTCGATCTCAAACACAGTTATTAATGCTGCGCGTGTACGTTTGCGCTTTGGGGCATTGCGAACAACAAATGCCAGTAATGGTGATGTGACAGGCGTAACAATTAAATATGCGATCGACATTTCAACAGATGGAGGTGCATACGTTACGATGATTGATACCCAGATTAGCGATAAAACATCGTCGAATTATGAACGTTCTCATCGTATTGACTTGCCAAAAGCGACAAGCGGTTGGAACATTCGCGTTCGTCGTTTAACACCGCCCGCACAGTCAGATTACGTAAGTGATTCAATGTATGTGGCTTCGTATGCAGAAGTAATTGATGCGAAATTTCGTTACCCAAATACAGCACTACTTGGGCTTCAATATGACGCTGAAAACTTCTCAAGCGTGGCAAAAGTTGCTGTGCGTGCAAAAGGTATTAAAGTTCGTGTACCTACAAACTATGATCCAATCGCACGCACTTACTCAGGCATTTGGGATGGGTCATTTAAGCGTTCTTACTCGAATAATCCAGCATGGATTTATTACGATCTATGTACACAAAAACGCTATGGACTAGGTGAACGCATTACAGATGATATGCTTGATAAAGCAAGCTTGTATCGCTTGGCACAATATTGTGATGGCTTCGTAAGTGATGGGGCAGGCGGTCTTGAACCACGTTTCACGTGTAATGTTTACATTCAATCGGCAGAAGATGCTTATTCAATTTTCAGCAAGTTGGCAGGCGTATTTCGCGCAATCTCATATTGGGATGGTGACAGCATTGTTTGTGATGCAGATATTCCGCAAGACGTCTATTTCAATTACACAAACGCAAACGTCATAAATGGCACTTTTGAATATTCTGGCACACGTGCGCGTGATCGACATACAGTGGCAAAGGTGGCTTGGTCGAATCCAGACAACCGCTTCAAAACCGAATATGAAATCGTGCGTGATGAAAATGCAATTGCTAAGCATGGTGTGAAGATTGTTGAAATCGCTGCATGGGGTTGTACGTCACGTGGTCAAGCTCAACGAGCAGGACTCTGGGCAATACGTTCTGAGCAATATGAAACTCAAACTGTAAGCTTTAAAGTAGGTCTAGATGGAAACATTCCCGTACCAGGTAAAGTTATTTCGGTTGCCGACAATGATTATGCAGGTCGCTTCATCGGTGGTCGTATTTCTACAATCTCAAGTGATAGAAAGACTCTGACTTTAGATCGTGAAGTTATTGCAAATGCAGGAGATAAAATCTATATCAATAGTGAAAGTGGTCAATCTGTAACGAATATTATTTCAACTGTTTCAGGCAATAAAGTTACAGTTCAAACAGCTTTCGCTTCTAATTTAATCGCAGCACAAAATGCTTGGACGATAGATTCATCTGAATTGGCGACACGCAAATTTCGTGTGATGACTATTACTCAAGATGAAGAACATCAATTCTCAATTACTGCGCTTGAATACAATGCACAGAAATACGATGCAATCGATAGCGGTGCTCATATTCAAGAAGCTCCAGTTTCGATCATTAATCCAACCACTCAGGCCGCACCAAAGAACGTAACATTTTCAACTTACGACCAAGTACAGCAGGGCATCAACGTTGCTACGATGGTGATTCAATGGGATAAAGCTGAATTTGCGGTTAAGTACCTTGTTGAATGGAAAAAAGATGATGGTACTTGGATTCGTATGCCACTCACAGGTAATACAAGTGTTGAAGTTGCAGGGATTTATTCAGGCAATTATCAAGCGCGTGTAACTGCTATTTCAGCGTTTGATATTTCATCTTTACCGACGTCCTCTGTTTTAACCACATTGTCGGGCAAGACTGGAACACCACCCCAATTGGCCTTTATTCGCGCAACTGGGACTATGTTTGGCATGAAAGTAGATTGGGGTTTTCCTGCAAAAGGGGCTAGTGATACTGCATACACTGAAATCCAAGTGTCTACCTCATCAAATGGAACTAATGCGACTCAATTGGGCTTTTATGCTTATCCAACCACATCACTCCAACAGCAAGGTTTAGCTGCGAATGTCACGCTTTACTACCGCGGCCGTTTGGTGGATAAAATAGGTAACGTAGGTGCATGGTCAGGTTGGACAAGTGGTACTTCTACAGCACAAGTTAATGATATTTTGGATGCTTTGTCTGGGCAGATTACTGAAGATCAATTGGATCAAGATTTGCGACAAAATATTGATCAAATCGATATCAATAAGACTGCAATCTCCAAAGAGATTACTGATCGCATTAACGCTATCGCAAACGAAGCAAACCAAAGAGCCACTGCAATCAGTACTGAAAAAACTGAACGTCAAGCAGCGGATAGTAATCTTTCATCACGTATTGATACTGTGAGCGCGAGTGCTGGTAGCAATACGGCAGCTATTCAGCAAGAGGCAACAGCTAGAGCAGGTGCTGATAGTGCATTATCTACACGTATCGATACAGTGGTTACAAAAACGGGTGAAAACACTGCAGCAATTCAATCCGAAGTCACTGCAAGAACGAATGCAGATAGCGCGCTGGGCACACGTATTGATGCAGTTGTTGTCGATCTAAATGGAAAAGCCACCACTGGCGCTTTAAATGAGGTTAAATCAACAGTTCAGCAACAAGGCAGCTTGATTAGCGCGAATACAACTAAAATTGATGGTGTTTACGCCCAAGTCAATCCACCTATGGCTGGATCAACTACAGATATGGCAGGTAGCAGCACGCAATATGCGGGTGTCTGGTCAGAAATGTCGGCGCGTATTGAAAGTGATATTGCGCAGTCGATACGAACTGATCAAGTGGTTGCTCAAATCAATGACAATGACGCTATTTACAAAAGCCAGATCAAGGCTGTCGCAGATGCTAACAGTGCATTGGTTACTAAGACTGATACGCTGCAAACCACTATAGATGGCAATACAGCAACAATTCAAACTCAACAGCAATCAATCAATGGGCTTAATGCTCAGTATACGATTAAAACTGATGTCAATGGTTTGATCAGCGGGTTTGGCTTGGCTTCAAGTTCAACTTCGAGCGAGTTTTTAATACGTGCCAATCGGTTTGCAATCGCACCGCCTTCGGGTAGTGGCAATACGGGGAAATATGCTTTTGTTTATAACACTACCTCAACCACTTTACCAAATGGCACGGTGATACCTGCTGGGCTTTATCTTAATGACGCGGTAATTGGGTCAGTTGATGCGACTAAAATTAATGCGACGAGTTTGAATGCATTAACTGCTAATTTTGGGACTTGGACATCTACTTCCACAGACGGAGCCAAGACAGTGCAAACAGGGGCTAAGCGTGAAGTATATGCACCAAATGGCACATTAATTATGCGTGATGGATGGTGGTGATATGCCTTATGGATTTCAATGTTTTGATGAAAATACTGGTGCCATTATATTGGATGTGACAGACAGATTGACACGCATACTTGGGGTGATCAACTCTGATGCATTAGAAAATTTTACTGCATCTGTGATCATCGATACAGCTACTGCAAAAAGTGGAGACATTTTTGTTTTTCCTTTAACTCAAGGTGCTGTAATGTCGCTCGCAGGATGGGAAGATAGAAGTAGAAAAATAGAAATAAACGGATCAACAATAACCGTGACGAGTATTAATTTCCCATGTATCTATGGAGTTTACTGATATGCCTTATGGTTTTGAAAGATACACTGCAAACAGCGGGAAATTAGTGATAAGTGATAATTTCTTAAACGTCTCTCTTATTTCTAAGCAAAGCATAAGTAATTTTTCAGAAGTGAGTGACGCAGCCACGATTAGTAGATTATTTCCAGCGCTTGGTGATAAGGGTAAGATATACCAATTTACTTTTACAGTTGGTGCGTCACTTACAAATTGGTTAGTTGCACACAGCTTATCACAAAACAAAATAGCTGTTCTTGAGGTAATAAAATCCTCGGCGACAGCATTAAATGTGAAGGTTTACGTTACTAACGATAGCAACTTAAGTTCATCGCTGATTTATGTTTTTGCCAGTGGTGCAACTAGCGGCAAGAATTATGGAAGGCAGATATTTAATGCATTGACAGGTGTATGTTGTTTTGATTCTAACTTAAAGTATATGCGTGTAATTGGAACGCACGAGCAAAAAAACAATGCAGTTACAACAGTTCCTGCGGGAAAGACACTTGCTATGTTGCCTTGTGCGTACAATATAGAAAGCGCGTCAATCGAAGATTCAGCATCTCCATCTCCTAATCCAAATTCTTATGTGATTACGATAATCTCAACTTCAACCAAGGCGCTCTTCAATACTTGTGTGGGTACGACTGTCACCACATTAGAACTAAGCTCATCAAGTACATCAGGAGGAAATGAATTGGCATCTCGATTACCACGCACTGCAATAAAATCTTTATCATCTCCGTTTAATTTGATAATAGATGTAACAAACTACTAACCAAACTAAATCTCACAGCACCTTCGGGTGCTTTTTTATTGCCAAAATTAGGGGCTAAACATGGCAGATACATCAGCAATTGAAGCAAGCGCAGCAACACTTACAAGTAAAGTAACAGTAACTAGCGGGAGTGCATCTTTTTTGGGTTTTGTTGCAAAAGTAGACGTAATCGCTTGGGGTGGTTTAGCAATCGCAGCACTTGGCTTACTCATTCAACTGTACTTTGCTATTCAAAAAAACAAGCGCGAAAAAAGAGATGCTGAATTGCGGGAAATTGAACATGAGCAACGTATGGCAAACTTAAAAGGGGAATGTCGTGTCGAACAAGACTAAGTATTTTGTCATTGGATCAATAGTAGCCGCCAGTTTTGGCGGTTTTTTTATATCCGATGTGAGCAATGAGCAGGTGAGTGCTACGGCAATTAAAGAAGGCTATGCACCAAAACCAACTATTCCAGTTAAAGGGGATGTTCCAACCATTGGAAACGGCACCACGGTTTACTGCAATGGAAAAAAAGTAACGTTGAATGATCCTGCTATTTCAAAAGAAAAGGCGCTTCAAGAACTGAAATGCCATATTTCAAAGAACGCCCCAGCATTTAATGCGACTTTAAAAAATGTGAAAGTCTCTCAAGTTGAATACGATCTTTACAACGACTTTGTATATCAATACGGCATTAGTGCGTGGAAAGGCTCATCAATGCTATCAAATTTAAAAGCCGGTCAATATATCGCTGCATGCAAATCTTTATTGAAATGGAAATACGTAGCAAAGCGTGATTGTTCTATTCACAGCAATGGTTGTTATGGCGTTTGGACGCGACAAGTTGATCGCTATAACAAATGCATGGGAGCTAACTAATGAGTGAATTCAAGAAAGTTTCAAAAGTCATGCTTGAGTCAAATGGCATCTATTTTATTGAATGTCCCGGATGCAAATATCTGCATCCATTGCATTTTGGTCAACAACATAAAATTCGATGGGACTTTGATGGCAACTTTGAAAAGCCCACATTTTCACCGTCTCTAATGGTAAATGCAGGCCATTCTAATCAATGTCACTCATTTATCCGAAATGGGCAGATACAGTTTTTGACTGACTGTCATCATGAGCTGGCTGGAAGGACAGTGGACTTACCCGAAATGGAGGAACTTGAATGATCTGGCTATCAATTCTGAGCGCGATAAAGCGCTTTTTTTATGTCTGTGTCAAGTGGATTCTGGAAAACAAGCGCTGGGCTTTAATCATCATTTTATTGATTTGCTGCTTATTTCAGTCATGTCAAGTTAATAAACTTGTTGGGGAGATTAAAGCTCTCAAACAACAGCATGCAGACTACATCATTCAGCAACAACTAGCGGCTGAAAAAGCCAAAGTCCAAGCAGCCCAGCAAGAACGAAGGTGGGCAGAACAAATCACCCAAGCGGAGCAAAACTACAATGTCAAAATTAAGAAAATACAGTCTGATGTTAGTGCTGCTCAGTCTGCTGCTATCAGCTTGTCAAAGCAGCTCTCAACTGCAAAACAACGTATGCCCACAGCTTCCCGCGAAACCATCATTGAGTACACCAATACCAACAGTGACATACTCGAAAGTTGCATCACAGAATATCGAAACGTGGCACAAAAAGCTGACGAACACGCAGCTGATGCAGAGCGATTGAGTAATGCATGGCCTTTAGTAGATTCTTTCAATTAAATAAAGTTATTTTTGATTATTTAATGTACAAATGTAAGTAATATCTTACAATCATGTAAGCCATTAGCTTCTTTAATGTAAGCCAGAGAAGACTATAATTTTTTCCAGCACATTAAAAAGGCTTCTTTAGTATTAGGCAGAAATCTGAAAAATTAATTAAGAGATCTTCATCAAGAATAAAGATTGAATTTTTAATATAAAACTTCTTAATAATATAAAAGAATCTCAGATTATAAATTGATGTGTTAACGATCCTCCCTCAGGGGGCCGAGGGAGGATCATCTTAATTCAATTAGGAGAAATTAAATGTCTTTAAAAAATATTTTAGCTTTTTTAATTTCAATAGTTTCTTTATGCTCTCTAATAATTTTTTTACATTTTATGCATATAGATAAATATCTTAATTTGATTTCTACATCACTTATTTTTGGCCTATTTATCCACTTTTATTATAAAAAAAGCAAAATTATTCTGATTTTAAACTCAACCTTATTTATTCCAATCTTTATTATAAATCCGTGTTTTGAAATAGTTGCAATGTTTATTTCATCAACCTTAACTGGGATTTTTTCACACATTATTAGCTATAAATTGGGGATCAATCGGGAAGTTAAGGACAAGAGAACTTCAAAGGTCTTTTCACCGGGACAACCTAACATTTTAGATGATAGAGAGCTCAAGGGGATATAGTTTCTCAGATATAAATATAAAAATGACTTTTTTATTGTAATTCGCAAAATTTAGTGTCATTCTGCGAGTTCATCTTCTAATTTTTTAGAGCGTTTCAATGAGCTTGCTCAACATGTTGTATGCAAGTAAAACTAAAAACGGGCACCATCAAATTCAGCAAGATTTAATGGATATTCTAAGTGAAGCTTTAAACTTTAATCTGGAAAATGACATTACTGGAGTACTTTATTATGGAAATGGATTTTTCTTACATTATTTAGAAGGTGAGAAAGATAAGCTAGAATATCTATATTATAATTTTATATATAAAGATCATAGACATAAAGAATGTGAAATATTATTCAGTTCTTTTATTGAATTGCGTAATTTCGATAAATGGACCATGAAATACGCCCCTATCAATGTAAAAGTTAAACAATTTTTCAAAACTCAAGAAATTCCAAATTTCAATCCATATCTTATAAATCCACTTTCAATTCCTGCTTTAATTCAAGTAATTTTTGACGATCAGATACGTGTTGCAAATAACTATCATTCTTATTGATTTTCTCTATATTTCTCTAAGGATTAAAGAAAAATAAAAAAACCACACTCTGGAACGGCTAAGTACGAGTGTGGCTATAATCACTAAACGGCAGACTAAAAGAATGGATAAATTTCAGTCTGCTATTACTACTTTAAATATTTAATAATTAAATAATATTGTAGAAATGTAAAAAACTCCAACTTGACTTAACTAGTATCGAAATTTACTATTATGGGTATACATCGCAAAGATGTCTTAGAAACTGGTCAATACCACTAACAAGGCACGGCTACCTATCGCATAGATAGTTTATTCACAAATCTTTATTTTTTGAAATTTTTAACATACAGTCACTCTCACTTTATCTACACAAACAGTAAAATTCTGAAAAAAATAGAATTTTTTCTTAAATCCTTACTTTAGACAGATTTTTAGAGTATTCTTTAAGTGATTAAAATTGCAGATCCCTTCAGCAAGTATTTGTAATATTTTAATTTTTTATAAATTATTATATATCGAGACAAGTATGAGCGATGCAAGAATTTTATATGTTAGTAAGTTTAAAGAATGTGATAATCCAATGAATGAATTATTCAATATTTTAACTGAAGCATTAAACTTTAATACCCCAAATTTTATTTGTGGTGCACTCTATTATGGAAATGGCTATTTCGTTCAGTGTCTTGAAGGTAATAAAACCAAAATTAATGATCTTTTTCATAACAAAATCTTAAACGATCCTCGTCATGAAAATTGTGAGTTAATGTATTGTGAGGAGGTAACAGATAAATTATTTTCCAATTGGCATATGAAATATGCTATTTATCATAAAGAAATAATCAATTTTTTTTCTGAACATAATATTGATGAGTTCAATCCGTACACGTTATCAATTAATAATATACCTGAATTCATTAATTTAATGTCTAAACAGAAGGATAGCTTCTATACGCTTGAACCTAGTAATATTTAAGCTCAATCTCTAAAGTAGAAATTAAGTATAGTTTTATATTTAATTGGAGGGTGGAAAATTCGTTTTCCACCTTTATTTTTTTAAATAGGATCTGCAATTATTTTCTTTTACTGAAATTCAATACCAACAGTGGTACAATTTGATGGAAAGAGGTCTGATAATTAATACAGACCTCATTTTAAGTTATTAAAATATTATGCTAACTCACAAGACTCTCCAGATTTTGAGCACACATTGATACAATTTACCAAATCTAAAACAAACCATGTGCAACTTCCAAGCACAAGAACAACTTCTGCTACAAATGCGACACCATCAGTTGCTACTGCCGCTAAAATAGTAGCCATCGCCGTTGCCCCATAAATTATCATTTGATACCACTTCAGACTAGCCAAAAACGCCTTAATTACCGCTCCAAGGCAACTGGTACTATAAAGAGTAGAGAGGATTGATAATATCCCTCTGGCTCTTTGAGCTAAGCTAGTACCGTCTCTGGCTATCTCATTAACAATACGACCTATTGGTGTGATTGCTGGACCAGCCGCAATAGCAACAGCTTGAGCAGTGGCGCGATTAAAACTGCTTCGTAACCCGATTCCTCCTATAGCTATACAAATTGCATCCATAACAACATATCCGATGGACAAATGGCACTCACTTATAGTTAGGTCTTGTGTATTCATGATTGACTGATTTTGAAGATTTTGAGTTTTCAAAAAATTCCAATCAACCTCGTTTCCATCATTAAGTTTTACAAGCTCCTCATAAGAAATTTTTTGTATATCCTCATCTAGCGGAAATTGCTCTTTATATAATTGCAAACTTTCTGGAGTGAATTTGACGCTATTAGGAAATAATATTGGTGTGAGATAAGTATTGGTGTATAAGTCTTTTACCTCATCACTATTCGCTACCACTATATTGCTTTTAGAAGACACACAATATGTTGATAACTTATTGCCTTGTTTTATCAGCATTATGAATGGTTTATCAGCAGATCTATTCCAAGTTTCAGTTGAATTTGGTTTGATAGAGAAATAACTAGTATCGCCATCATCCCCCCATTTGCTTATACAAACCTCAATTATGTTTGATTTGTTATTTGTGACTTTTATTGTCATTTTAGAGTTCCTTTATTAATGATTTATATTGAGATTTAAAATTACAAAGTTATAGTTTTTATTAGTATCACTGAAATTGGGTATTTAAAGAAATAAAATTAGGAAACCGATCACAAAATCTGAAAATACAATGAATTATCTCGACTATATTTTTACTAAAAAATAAAATAAAATTTTTAAGACAAAAGGAAACTACATGAAAAAGATAATTTTATTAGCTTTAATGCTTAGTCTTGTAGGGTGTGGGGAAAATACCTCTTCTAATGTTTCAAGCCCAATAACTCAAAGTAATGAAATAAACCTATCTAGAGCTGCATGGTCAAAATGACTATGTAGCAATCTAATTTAATTTAAGAATCTGTTTAATACGCTTTGAAAAATTCAATTAAAATTTAATGCAGCATTAAAGTTCTAGTGCAACAAAATTACAAATATTTAATTTAAGTTACTGAAATTTATAAATAAAAAACGCGCATAAAGCGCGTTCTTTCTTTCTCCGATAAGATTAAGCATCAAGTTGCGTTAATACATCATCAGAAAATTCAACATTGGTATAAACATTTTGAACATCATCCAGATCTTCCAGCATATCAATCATTTTCAGGATTTGTTTTGCTTGTTCAATATCTGTGATTTCAGCTTTGGTCGATGGACTCATAACTACTTCAGCATTATCAGATTTTAAACCTGCTGCTGTTAGTGCATCTTGTACATCACCAAAACTTTCAGGTGAGGTAATGACTAAAATACCATCTTCTTCTATTTCGATATCATCTGCACCAGCTTCTAACGCGACGTCCATGATCTTGTCTTCTAAAGATACATCTTCAAAGGTAATTTCACCGCGTTTAGTGAACAGATAAGATACTGAACCATTGGTTCCCAGGTTACCATTGGTTTTACTAAAGCAATGACGAACATCGGGTACAGTCCGATTTAGGTTATCTGTCATAGTTTCAACTAGAACGGCAACACCGCCGACACCATAACCTTCATATGTCACTTCATTCAGATCATCATTATCTTCACCACCAGCACCTCGTTGAATCGCACGGTTAATAGCATCACGGGTCATATTAACCGACAATGCTTTTTCAACCACAGCACGTAAACGCGGGTTGCTCGCTGCATCGCCGCCGCCTAATTTTGCTGCGGTTACAATTTCACGAATATATTTGGTAAAAACTTTAGCACGGCTTGCATCTTGTTTTGCTTTACGATGCTTGGTGTTTGCCCATTTGGAATGACCTGCCATGTTGCAATATGCTCCTTAAGGATTGGTATAAGTACCAGATCAAATTGTGCAGATTCTATCATAAGCCTATTTTTAGGAGAAAGAGGCTACCTTTTGAAAAATCAACAAACCTTAATCTTTTATTTCAGGAATATAAATATCCAGCCCTACTTTTTCTTTGTAAAGCTTCTGGATCATCACCAAATCCTGATTCAGATCAGAAGGATAAATTTTTCCTAAAATTCCCCCTTTTTTTGTTTTGGCATTGGCATACATCAGTACAATCGGGACATTGGCTGCTTTTGCAATATGCCAAAATCCTGTACGAATAGGTTTACGTGTTTCGCCATTTTTTGCACGAGTTGCTTCTGGGGCGATAACAAGATTAAAACTTTGATGCTCTGCAAATAATTCGACCATTTGTGAGACGATATCTTTATTTGCTTTTCGATCTACTGGGATCCCCCCAATTTTTTCTAATAGAGGTTTGAGTGGACCTTTAAAAAGTTCTTTTTTGATCAGTGTGTGGATTTTAATATCTAAAATTTCAAAAAGAGCGAGTGAAAGTACGGCATCCATATTAGAGGTATGTTCAAATCCAATAATGACTTGTTTATTTTCCAAAGTATTGGGTTCGATGTGATATGACCAGCCAGAAAGCTTAAAAATAGACTTGGCAAGTTGCTTTTTCATGATGAACATCCTCTAAAGATCGGCATAGTTTAGGGAGCTTTATTGAAAAAACAAGAAGCAAAAGCTGTTTTTATACGAATGTATAAAATTTTAGACCAAATGATGACGTAAGTTTAAGTAAGTATAAGTGACATTAGGTGAGCCATTTTCTCAGGCCACTAAATCAGAATATGCTAAGCTACTCTTGTTCAAAAAAAATATCTTAAGCATCGATTTTTCGAGTCTTACATAACTTTAAACAATTTTACAGACCGAATTACTGTAAACGGAAGTTATGGTCTAGCATGAACGTACATCTTAGGGTTTTAACTCAACTTCTAAATGACTAAGGTGATTTAAAAAGCAAAAATGAGGAACATTGTTATGTCTAATCAACGTCAACAAGGTCAATCGCAAGATCAGCAATCGAATCAGTCTAAACAACCTCAACATAACCAACAGTCTGACCAACAACGTCAGCAAGAACAGCAAAATCCGAATCAACAAAAAAACCAGCAAAAGCAACCTAATCAGCAACAACGTTAGAATATCGTCTTCAATATTCTAATTGTTAAAAGGAAAAATGGCGCAAATATGCGCCATTTTTAATTTATAAAAAATATAAAATGATATAAATAAAGTTTAAAAAAAGAACAAAAATGCCATTCCGATGCTAAAAAAACAGATTAGACTTTAGTCGTATCTAGGATTGATTTATAAATATTTTCAACCAATTAAAATAAGGACGTTTTAATGTGGATGAGTTTAATAATTGTCGCAAGTTGCGTATTTTGTATTATTTGCATTTGGAGTGGGTTAGAGTTTTATTTTGAGTCACGTAAACATCGAAAGCAGAATAAGACCAGTGAAAACGTATAGATAAGGCGCATAGAGCGCCTTAAAAGCATCAAGTTAATGATTTAAAAAAATTAACGAAATATGTTAGTATTTAAATTTTACTGTAAAATTAATTTGTCTTGGGTTGCCAAGCGTAACCATATTGGTATTGAGTAAGCCTGCATAGTAATCTTTATCAAATAAATTTTTGATGGATAGTTGTGCTCCCCAAAGTGCCGCCTCATAACCAGTTTCTGCATCATAAAGCAAATATGATGGTGTATGTACATCCAGACCGCTATATGATTTTGAGCTTTCTCCACGAATCCCGCCGCCTACATACCAACCAGAATCATTTTCAGTAAGATAATAGCGAGAACTCAGGCTATAAGTATTTTGTGGAACATTATTCAGAGCCAAACCAATATTACTGAGCAGGGTATCTTTTGTAATTTTGGCATCAAATAGATGACTATAACTTGCAGATAGTTTTAAGCGATCTAATAAATAAGCATTAATTTCTGTTTCTATACCTCGGGTTTGCTGCTCACCATTTAAAACATAAGAACCAGAATTATTGGGATCAGCGGTGGCAACGTTTTGACGGCATAAATCATATAACGCAATACTTGCTTGAATACGTTGATCTATACTTTGTAGCTTAATACCCAATTCGACTTGTTTGCCCGTTTCTGGAGCAAGAATATGACCGAATACATTTGTTCGGGTGTTTGGTAAAAATGAAGTTGCATAACTTGCATACGGAGCAATCATGTCATTGATGTTATAGAGTAAACCGACATTTCCAGTAAATTTCTGATCAACGTTTTGCACTTGTTCTAATTTGTTAGTGATACCATTTTTAGAAATATTTTGAGTAGAAGTTTGAGCCCAATCCTGACGACCTGCTAAACTTAAAATTATTTTATCGGTAAGATCAATGCGATCACGAATATAAAAGCCGATATAGCGGAGTCGATTAATATCTTCGGTACTATTGTTCTTAACATAGCTTACGGTCTGACCGTAGATTGGCTGATATACGTTTAGATTTCCTGTGGTGTATCGATCATTGACATAATCATCTTTGGTTTGCATGGCATCTATACCGATATTAAGATCATGATCCAAATTCCATAAATTAAAACGACGTTGCATACTGTTATCAATTGAATAGGTTGTAATGTCATGTGTCTGATAACGGCCGTTATTACTACGATTCAGCGTAGTATAGACAGGAGTATTTGCTACCCAAAATGTGGATCCTGTTTGAGTAAAAATAACCCGGCCAGTTGATTGCAGTTTTTGTATGGCTGCATTTTGAGTAAACCTCCAGCCATTATCAAAAGCATAATTATATGTCCAGCCTGTTCGGTAAACATCTCCCTCATAATCTCCAAATTCAGGTTCACCGATATATAAATCACGGTTAATTGAACCATTGGGGTTATATTTTAATGTTCCAATGACTGGTAGGCCTTGTTGACGCATATATTCACGATGCTGATAACTTGCAATAACAGATAAATCGGCATTATCTCCCAAATCAAAGTTATAGGAAGGGGAGATATAAAAATTTTTAAAATAGACATAATCAGTGGGATCATTTTGATCTGCAATACGACCCGTTAGACGGAAAGCTCCTTTTTCTGTCTGATTTGGCGCATAGTTCATATCAAACGTTGCTTGTTTAAGATCGTAGCTTCCATAAGTCAGTGCTGCATTTGCGAAAGTTTGCGCTTGTGGCCGCTTGGTGACTAAATTGACCATACCTCCTGGTTGTACCAAACCAAAATTTACGGAAGCGGGGCCCTTAATAATTTGCACCTGCTCCATACCAGAAAGTTCAACAGAGACACCTTCAGATGCAGATTGACTTTGTTTTAAACCATCAATAAAAATTTGATCTGATGAGTTTTGCCCTCGTATAAAGAAATCATCCCAACCTCGACGACCAAGATAACCTGCACTTACACCTGCTACTCCAGTGATTGCATCTGCAAGGGTCGTTGCTTGTCTCTGATCTAATTGTTCGCGTGTAATTACACTCACAGATTGAGCAGTTTCAAAAATTGAGGCATTAGATTTCAAAGCAGAATGAGCATAAGTCGCTACCATTTGAGTATCTATTGCATTCGCTTTGAGAGAAATAACAGGTAAGACATTCGAGTTCGTATCATCTATAGGCGTATTAGGTGTTGCTGCTATTAATGATGTTGATGGGAAAGAAAATAAAATTAATAAAATAGAATAGTTTAAAGCATATTTTCGCATTTAAATGTTCAAAGAAGGAGAGTTAAGAGTGATTCTTATTATCTTTATTTGTAAAGTATATTCAAGAGTATATATTATTGATAATTCATAGTTTTATTGAAATTTCAAATTAAATTTTAACACTAAGTGTTATTAAATCAATAAGATAAAAATGGCATAAAGATAGTTTTTAATGTATAAATAATCTAAATAAATCATCAACATTGTATATATTTAATAAATAATATCAGATGTACAGTAGACTTATATAAAAAACCAA
Organism: Acinetobacter sp. S40; assembly: GCF_016624705.1. NCBI lineage: Bacteria > Pseudomonadati > Pseudomonadota > Gammaproteobacteria > Moraxellales > Moraxellaceae > Acinetobacter > Acinetobacter sp. S40. The sequence continues at coordinate 93,644 of NZ_JACVTU010000002.1, read as the reverse complement.
AACACATCGCAATAGATGAAATGCTGCCGTGCTTTGGTTTTGAAAGAGATGAATCTATTTTTTAGGTGTATTTGAATAATTTAAACAAACTAGCTGACTAGAGATCACTTAAAATATCAGCCATATCATCGGCATGTTCTTCTTCCTGAGCCAAAATATCTTCAAGAATACGGCGGGTAGTTGGATCTTTATCGCCAATATATTGAATAATTTCACGATAAGAGTCGATCGCGATACGTTCAGCAACTAGATCTTCAGTTACCATTTCTTTGAGGGTTCTGCCTTCTACATACTCAGCATGGGAACGCTCTTCCAAACCTCGGGGGCTAAAGTTCGGCTCTCCACCTAATTGCACAATTCGTTCTGCAAGATTATCTGCATGTGTAGCTTCCTGAGTAGCATGCTCTAAAAACTCGGCAGCAGCTACAGATGCTTTAACTCCTTGGGCCATAAAATAATGACGTTTGTAGCGTAGAACACAAATTAATTCAGTCGCCAGTGCTTCATTGAGTAATTTAAGAATTTCTTCGCGATCTGCTGAATAACCCTCAGTTACCGCACCTTCTTCTACATGTTGACGTGCTCTTTGACGTAAAGTGGCAACATCTGTAAATTCTACATTAGACATGGGTATGTTCCTCAACTTATTGAATCAAATATATAAATTTTAATAGCTGTGTGGTACTCAAAATGTAATTGAATCTTTTTTATTAAAGCCAAAAATCAGAAATGACATGAAACATTTCTTACTCACTATTGTTGTTAAATGCGGAGTAAATAAAAAGAAGAGATAAGAGTGACTTTTGTAAAAATTAGAAACACAAGTATATGAAAATCATTATTATTTTGTTTATTGATTGAAGATGAGCAAACTGAGGGGAGGCACAGCCAATTGTAAGAATTACATTATTGTTTTAATTGAAGGTTTAATGATCAAAAATCAGGATCTTAACTTTACTCGAATGATCTATATCGGATAGAATCACTCGGGTAAAATCAAAGCGATTTAATATTGGATAAATTAAGAAGCACTTGTGTTTCATGAACAAGTTAGCTAATATTTTTTTCGCTTATAATCATTGATTATTCAATGTGTTACGTTATTTGGGCCTATAGCTCAGTTGGTTAGAGCAGCGGACTCATAATCCGTTGGTCCCGTGTTCAAGTCACGGTGGGCCCACCATATAAAACAACCACTTAGGTGTACTAATCCTAAGTGGTTTTTTAATGTCTAAAATTCATGTAAGCACGATGTAATTATTCTAAAAAGCATTCATAACTGAAAATGTCTGATCTTAATTATTTTTCGTCCAAGGCTTCCAAAAATTTATAAATAACTTTGCGCGGTAGAGATTTATATTTATAAAATACAAACGCCTAATGAAATTCATCAGGCGTTTGCTTTAAATAAATGCCAATCTATTTTGGAATTAAATAGAAAAAAAGCATTCTTTCTAAAACGGATTAACTTAATTTTATGGAGTCACGATGTTAAACCAGAATGGATAGTCATCAATTAAACCAACAAGATCAACCAGCGCTTGTTGATTACCATTAATTTTAATCTCTCCTGATTTGATTTTATCCTGCCACGTTGCCTGTTTTAGCTGGATAGCATTTAAGGTTGTTTTATTTAGTGTGACCGTAGCATCCACTTTTTTCTCAGGAACAGTAGAGTAATTCAACACAGAGTTGCTAAGCGTGACCGTATAGTTTTTCCCTAGATCAGGGAAGTCAAAGTTTACTGCCAAACGTTTACCTTGGGCTTTTTCAGCATTTAAACGAACGCCCCAATAATCAAATAATAAGTCAGGTTGCATACCTTGAATGGTATCAGGACTCACAGTACCACTAATTTCTCTATTAGGAATACCATTTCGCAGTTCATAAGCACCTTGTAAATAAACTGAACGCCAAGGACCTGATTCAGCTTGATAACCTAATTGTTCATAAGTATCTGCCAAGAGGTTTTTTGCTTCTGTGTTGTTTGGATTCGCAAAAACCACATGTTTAAGCACCATTGCCAACCAACGATATTCACCTTTAGCAAAGTCATTCTTTGCTCGGTTCATCACTTGTTGTTCACCACCCATATATTCTACATATTTTTTAGCGGCATCTTCAGGGGGTAATACATCTAGATCAGAAGGGTTGCCATCGTACCAACCCATGTATCGTTGATAGACAGCTCTCGAATTATGTTTCAATGTTCCATAATAACCGCGACCTTCCCAGAAATTTTCTAAACTCGATGGTAGTTTAATTTTCTCTGCAATTTCTTCACCTGTATAACCTTCATTCATTAAATAAACAGACTGATCATGAATGTATTTATATAAGTCACGTTGTTTTTCTAGGTAGTCATCAATGTTTTTATTACCCCACATTGGCCAATGATGGCTTTGAAACTTTACATCAATGTCTTTGCCATAGAGCTCGCGAGTTTCATTAATGTATTTTGACCAACTTAATGCGTCACGAACTTGAGCACCACGTAGGGTTAAAATGTTATGCATGGTTGCTGTTGTATTTTCTGCCATCCACATTGCTTTAAACGCTGGCAAATATACATTCATTTCTGCGGGTGCTTCCGTACCTGGTGTCATTTGGAAAACCATTTCAACACCATCAACATTTAGTTTTTCACCCGTTTTTTTAATTAAAATATTAGGTTCAATAATTGTGGTTGTACCACCTGGATTGGTTAATCCAAGTCCTGCACCTACACTACCTTCCGCACTACGTGGTAATAATGCGCCATACATATATACTGCACGGCGACTCATTGCATTACCAGAAATGACGCCTTCACTAATGGCATGTTCCATAAAGCCATCCGGTGCAATCACCTTAACTTTTCCACTTTTTACATCAGCCTCATTAATAACACCTTTGACACCACCATAGTGATCGACATGAGGATGGCTATACATCACCGCTACAATGGGAAGCTTGCCAAATTTTTCTGTGACTAAGTCATAAGCTGCTTTAGCCGTTTCACTTACGCTACCAACGTCAAAAATAATCCAACCTGTTTTACCGCGTATAAATGTTATATTTGCTAAATCATAACCACGAACTTGATAAATTCCTGGTTTTACTTCAAACAAACCATATTGCACATTCAGTTGTGCATTTCTCCATAAGCTTGGATTAACGGAGGGTGGTGCTGGATTTTCCAATTTAATATATTGTTTAAATGACTCTAAATCCCAAATTACTTTGCCCGTTTTTTCATCTTTAATAGTTAAATGTTCAGGCTTAAGTAATAGTCCTCGTTGAGCATCTTCAAAATCCTTTTTATCACTAAAAGGCAGCGTGTTGTAAACTGAGTTATTCGCTTGCTGGGTTATAATAGTAGCAGGTTTTGCATGTAAGTGGGTACACAGCATCGTTGTGGCTAGTACAGTAAAAATAAGTTTTTTATTCAAATGAGATTGATTCATTTAGATGTACTCACATTTCCATTTATTGTCATTAAAGTTGATAAAACTGTTATTAATATTGAAGTGAAAGATTAAGTTGATAAGCCGTACCTTCTGGCCGGTTTTTCACATCAAATTCATGTACGCCACGAGCGGAGAGTGAAAGTGAATAATCCTGTCCGAGTTTCTTTTCATAAGTTAAGATTGGTCCAACTCCATAAGAGCGACCTTTAAATCCATCTAAACGCTCAGAGAAACGGCTATCATCATCTGTGGTTTGATAAATCATCCCACCCACCACTCCCACTCCTAATCCTGACTCAAACCGTTTTAGTCCTAATAAATCAAGACGGAACATTTCACCATTTTTATAATCAGTGGCTTCATTTTTGGTATAAAACTCATAACCCATATTTGCTGTGAGTTCAGTTTTTAGTTTTGGTAGAATGGTTGTCATTGCCATATTTGGAACAAATGTCCATGTATTTTGGCTTGCATTGCTCAGTTTATTTGGATCATAACTACCGGTTGGGGCATAGACGTTGACCCCAAATAGAACATGCATAATAGGATTGATATGGTAGTTGGCAATGAGAGGAGAAAACATAACATCACCAATTTTTGTCGCGTTTTCTTGCCTTTCTCGATCATTCACATAAGAACGAATATTGGTGTATTGTACAGGGACTCCAACACTTGTTGCCAAGGTCCATTTTGGAGAAGTTTTCCAGATAAATACGCCATTTAATAAATTATAGGAAAGTTGATAATCAATTCCTCCAACCAATTGACCCGCAATAGGAACCTGTTTGGAAGCACTTAGACTGCCGTCATAATAGACACTTACGAGGCTCAATATCCCGCCTTCTTCTGATGGTAATACTGCATTTAAAGGAACGACCTGCATACCAGTGCTTGGTCTACCTGAGGCGCCTTCTACAGCGTGTACTTGTTGGGATATTGATAGACATAGGGTGCAAGATATTAAACTGTATCGTAAAAATATTTTCATCGTTAATCCTTTTTAACGAGTGTTATAAAATAATTATGAGTTTATTTTTCAGTGAGTTGGTTATAAAATAATGCGTTTATATTAATCTACTATAGTGTTTTTTATTTTGCTACTTTTTAATTGTATTTATCAGGGTAAATAAATATATTTTTCACCTGATTATTGGCACTATACTAAACATGAATCAAAATGATTTGGCTCCTATTTTTTAAAATGATTAAATAATTCGCAATTGAGTTTAATTATGACGGATAAACTACATTCTGACCATCATATTGTTACAGAGCAACTTGGCCTGACCATTGTTTGGTTGATGCAACATCAAGATGTATTTGATTCATTAAGTTTTGATACACAGTCTCAGCAACTTATTGTAAAACATGCAGCCGGGGAAGATCTTATTCGTGAAGGGATGTATTTAACCGCGCAGTATGGAATTTTAGTCACGTCATAAAAAACCCTCTTAAATAAGAGGGCTGATCAATTTATGCGCTCATGGCATCGACCGCTAGTTCACGAGCAGAAACTTTTGGTTTTTCAGCCACTAACCCTAATTTGGCAAATAGCTGCTGATCTCTACCTTCACCGGCATTTGGCGTTGTTAGTAATTTGTCACCAGAGAATAAAGAGTTTGCTCCAGCCATAAACGCGAGTGCTTGATCAGAATCACTAAGCGACTCACGACCCGCAGAAAGACGAATATAACTTTGTGGCATGATAATACGTGCAACTGCAATGGTGCGAATCCATTCGGTTACATCTAGTTTTTCAACATCGGCCAGTGGGGTGCCTTCGATTGGAACCAGCATATTAATAGGCACAGATTCAGGGTGAATAGGTAATGTTGCAAGTTCAAACAATAAACCAATACGGTCTTGTTTCTGTTCACCTAAACCCACAATACCGCCACTACAAACTTTTAAGCCTGCATTGCGCACATGATCCAACGTATTTAAACGATCATCAAAGGTGCGGGTACTAATAATGTTGCCATAATACTCGCGAGATGTGTCTAGATTGTGATTGTAATAATCTAGGCCTGCTTCATGTAAACGTTCAGCCTGTGATTGGTTAAGCATGCCCAGCGTCATACAGGTCTCAAGTCCCAGCGCTTTCACTTCACGAACCATTTCCAGAACGTAAGGCATATCACGTTCATGCGGATTACGCCATGCTGCGCCCATACAAAAACGTGAAGAACCTGATTCCTTAGCTGCTTGGGCCTCAGAAATGACTTTTTCAACCGCGATACGCTTTTCTGCTTCAAGTTTTGAGTCATACCGAGCCGATTGCGAACAATACTTACAATCTTCAGGACATTTACCTGTTTTAATGGACAATAAAGTACTAACCTGAATCGTATTGGCAGAGAAATGTTGACGGTGCACTTGTTGCGCCTGAAAAACCAGATCTAAAAATGGTTGATCATAAAGTGCTTGGATTTCGTTACGAGTCCAATCATTACGTAAGGTCATTGTCATAATCCATGATGATTGCTTTTACTAGCAACTTATCATACAGAATTCATGCTAAAGCTATAGGGCAAAAAACATCATTTTTGTTGACTTGCGAGTTGCTTTAATAATTGTTGTTCAATTGCCCAGTCAATATGTACATTTACGATATCATCATGTTGGGATTTGGCTTGTATGAGCTGTTCTACAATTAATCCAGAATAAGGTGCATTTCCTAAACCAATCGCGATATTACGCTTGAACGACTGATAACCTGTACGCCGAATCGGGCTACCTTCGGTATGTGTTAAAAAGGTTAATTCATCCCATTGCCAGATTTCAAGCAGGGAAATATCATTAAGACCATGTCGTGGATTAAAGTCAGAAATAGACGCTTTTTGGGCAAAGCTGTTCCATGGACAAATCAATTGGCAATCATCACAGCCGAAGATTCGGTTGCCGATTCCTGCACGAAGCTCTTCTGCAATGATACCTTTATATTCAATGGTTAAATAAGCAATACATCTACGTGCATCGAGCATATACGGTTCCACAATGGCCTGAGTTGGGCAAATGTCGATACAGGCATTGCATGATCCACAATGAGCCGTGGCTGGTTTATCAAAAGGCAAATCTAGCGAAGTGAATAATTCACCTAAGACGAAAAACGAACCTGACTTTTTATGAATGAGTAGAGTATGTTTCCCTGTCCAGCCCATACCTGCACTTTCAGCCAATGATTTTTCAAAGATGGGCGCTGAATCTGCAAAAGGGCGTGATTCAAATTCTCCCACTTTTTCTCTGATTTTTGAGGCCAGTGTTTTTAAACGGCCACGCATGATTTTATGATAATCTCGCCCTCGTGCATAACGGGCTATAATGGCTGAATTAGGTTCATCTGGGACATAACGAGGCTTGGGCGTTTCTACTAAGTAATTCATTCGGACACAAATAATGCTTTTTGTCCCAGGAATCAGCAATTTCGGATCTGCTCGTTTTTCTAAATTTTCTGTTAAATAATGCATATCCGCATGATAGCCGCGCTTTAAATATTCCTGAAAACGAGGCATTTGCTCTTGAGCATCTGGTTTGGCAATGACACAATCAGCAAAACCAAGTGCCAAAGCCTGTTCCTTTATCCATTGTTTTAGTTCAATGGCATCATATTGAAGAACGGGAATAGAAGCTGCTGAAATAGACGACATATGCCAAGAACAATGAGGAATAAGAAAAAATGCGGACTCCAGTTTACCATAGCCCTGTTTATGATAGCCAAAGTATTCAAGCATGGGAAAAGCGTTGGTTTGCGCAGCAAAACTCTTCTTTAGGTTTAATGCAGCAAGTTGCATGGGCAATTGCAGAACGGTTAGATCAATACATTATACAAAATAGCCTAAGTATTAAAAAAATTGCTATTTGGTGTGGTACTGGAAATAATGCAGGAGATGGTTATTATACGGCAGCTTATTTGGCTCAAAAAGGATATCAGGTTCAAATTTTTGCAGCATCCAGAGCGGAGTCTGGAAACTTAAAACATGCGATTTTTTATGCCCAACACAATAAAGTGTGCATTGAGCCGAATTTTGAAGTTCAAAATCAATTTGATTGTCATATTGATGCTTTGTTTGGGATCGGTTTAAATCGTGAGCTTGATCAAAAATGGCAGGAGATTGTTCAGCGTTTCAATCAATTATCTGGTTTCAAAGTCGCAGTCGATGTTCCAAGCGGGTTGCATGCTAACACGGGGCAGGCTCTACCCATTGCCATTAAAGCGGATCTTACATTCACTGCGTTGGCTATAAAAGTAGGACTCGTCACAGGACAAGCCAAAGAATATGTAGGCAGGCTGGAGGTCATTTCTTTGATTGCTCCTGATGATGAGTTAAAACAGATTGCTTATTTTACATCTCCCCAAATTTATTTACCCAAACGTCAGGCATTTGGTCATAAAGGAAGTTATGGGCATGTGCTGGTCGTGGGGGGACATGCCAATATGGGCGGTGCGGTGATTATGGCAGCGGAAGCAGCTTTTCACGCAGGCGCAGGGAAAGTCACTGTGATTTGTGATGCATCACATCACACGGCAATATTGTCGCGTTCACCCAATGTTATGGTTCAGGATATTAACGAGTTTGACCCAGATAAAATTGAAAAATTATTTCGTCATATCGATGCAGTCTGTTTTGGAATGGGCTTAGGGCGAGATCATTGGTCAGCTCAAATTTTTAACATCTGGTTTGAAATTCTACAAACTCAGACTCAGCTTGAAATTGTACTGGATGCGGATGCACTCTGGTTTTTGGCAGAAAAACAAAGTGCTGATTTGAATGAAAATATATATTTAACACCACATTCTGCTGAAGCAGCTCGATTACTCAATATCACAGCCCAACAAGTTGAACACGATCGCGTTGCTGCAATTTATCAGCTACAAGCAAAATACAAGGGCAGTTGGGTACTTAAAGGTTCAGGAAGTTTGATTCTGGAAAATGATACATTATTTGTCTGTTCAACGGGCAATGCAGGTATGGGAACGGGAGGTATGGGCGATGTATTGGCCGGTATGGTGGCAAGTCTAAAAGCGCAGTTCCATACAGATATTACGCTTTCAGACATTGTTACATTACATGGAAAAGCTGGTGATTTACTGGCTGAACAGGGTCAAAGAGGAATTCAAGCACAGCATATGGCAGAGGTGATTTATCAGGTCGTTAATGCTTAATTTAAGTTAACGCCGTCTACTATTATAACGGCTACGACCACGTGCCATTCCTCCGAGTGCATTTAAAACCGCCATTTTACTCATACTGCCAGAGACATGGGCATGACAAATTGCAGCTGCCAATGCATCGGCAGCATCGGCTTGAGGTTTAATACTTAAGCTTAAAATGCGCATCACCATCATTTGTACTTGTTCTTTATCTGCCGCACCATAACCAACGACAGACTGTTTAATTTGTCGAGCTGTATACTCAGCTACTTGTAAATCCAGATTGACCAATGCAGCAATAGCGGCCCCACGGGCCTGACCTAGTTTTAGTGCAGAATCAGGATTTTGTGCCATAAAGACTTGTTCCACTGCGGCTTCGGTCGGGCCGTGAAATTTTACAATTCGTTCAACGCCTGCAAAAATTCGCTTTAAACGTTCCGGCATATCCTGACTTTCAGTGCGAATAGTGCCTGCATCGATAAAACGCAGCTGACCGCCATCTTTTTCAATGATTCCATAACCCGTAAGACGTGAACCAGGATCAATTCCTATAATTAATGGCATAACAGACTTTAAAAATAAAAGATTGCCCATATTGTTACATAACAGCATTAAAAAATCTTGATCCACGTAAGATCACTGGTTAATACTGCTGCAAACATTTATTTTTGAGATAGATAAGTTTTACATGAATTTATTATTGATTGTTGTTTTTGGCGCGATTCTCGAAATTGCTGTATGGATTGGTATTGCCCAATTTGTTAGCGGCTGGTACGTGTTTTTCTGGTTTATTATCGCATTTTTTATCGGGTTAAACATGCTGCGCTCCAGTACCTCTGGGATTATGCCCCAATTGCAGCAAATGCAAATGACAGGGCAGATCGGTACTGATCCAGCTGTAAGCAAGAAACTTGCGATGGCGATGGCGGGTTTCCTATTAATGTTACCCGGTATTATCTCTGATATTTTAGCTGTGCTAATTTTAATTCCTGCTGTGCAACGAATTTTCCAGAATGCCTTGATGAAAACTATGGCAAAACGCCAGCAAGCCATGATGGACAAAATGATGGGTGGCATGATGGGTGGTGCAAGTGGTCAGGCTGGGCAAAATCCTTTTGCTGACATGATGCGTCAAATGCAGGATATGCAAAATCAACAATCTAATGATCAGTATCGTGATTCCAGTGTGATTGATGGGGAGGCTCGTGAAGTAACGCCAGATCGCAAGAAAATTGAATATAAAGACAAAGACTAAAATAAGTTTGATGTTCTGTTATATAAACAAAGCCGAATAATTGATTCGGCTTTTTATGGTTTAAATTAATGGTTTTCAAACCGCTGCTTTAAGAGAGGATGTCGTGGATTTACGATAAGCTGCACCCCGATGCCATTCGGGTAAATGTGCTTTTGCATTAAATAATTTTTCTCTTAACGTTCCTTCGCTATATTGCTTTGGATAAACCCCGCGCTTTTGTAACTCAGGGACAATAAAATTGACAATGTCCTCAAAAGTTTGATGCGCTAAAATATAAGCAAGATTAAAACCGTCTATATCTGTGTCTTCGACCCACTGTTGTAATTCATCGGCGACTGTTTGTGCAGATCCAACCAAAACAGGGCCATTACCACCGACCCCAACCCAGTTCGCAATTTCTTCAATTGTCCAGACACGATCTGGATCTGCATTAACATAAGAATCAAGTAAAGACTGAATAGCATCTGTCTGAATATACTCAACTTTATCTTTGGATTTGTAATTTGAAAAATCGACGCCTGACCAGCCAGATAATAAAGTTAAAGCCCCATCATAACTGGCATATGATTGATATTCTTTAAATTTCAATTGTGCTTGATGATCAGTTTCATCAGTAACAATAGAGAGTAAGGCATAAATTTTGGCTGAATAGGGGTCACGACCATTGTCAATTAATTTTTGACGAATACTTTTTACAATACTCCGAGTCGCCAATTTGGATGGCGCAGCAATAAAAATACATTCGGCATTTTGACTAGCAAATGTTTGACCGCGTCCCGAAGCGCCTGCTTGATATAAAACTGGTGTACGTTGAGGCGAGGGTTCACAAATATGAATCCCTGGAACCTCAAAATATTTTCCTTTATGTTGAATTGGATGGACTTTAGTTGAATCTGCAAAAATACCTGTTTTTTTGTCTGCTAGAACTGCATCATTTTCCCAAGAGCCTTCCCAGAGTTTGTATAAGACTTCCAGATATTCATCTGCGATATCATATCGTTGATCATGGCTTATCTGATCGGATAGACCTAAGTTTTTAGAACCACTGGCCAGATATGACGTTACAATATTCCAGCCGACACGGCCCTTGGTCAAATGGTCAAGCGTACTCATACGCCGTGCAAAAGGGTAAGGATGTTCAAATGAAATAGATGTGGTGACTCCAAATCCTAGATGTTTAGTGACTGTTGCCATAGCTGGAACGATTTGCAAAGGATCATTAACAGGTACTTGAACAGCACCAGACAAGGCATGATGCATATTTTGATGATATACATCGTAAATACCTAAAACGTCAGCCAGAAATATGCCATCAAAAATACCCTGTTCCAATATTTTGGCTAGATCCGTCCAATAGTCTATATCCTTGTATTCACGTGAACGATCCTGTGGATGTCGCCATAAACCAGGAGACTGATGGGCGATACAGTTCATTTCAAAAGCATTAAATCGAATTTGTTTTGATTTTGTGGCTGGCATAAGGTCGCTCTTTCGGTATAACTGCAATTGAGCTTAAGTCAAAATTGCACCGTTCTTTATATTGATTAGTTTTGAGCTTTAAAGATTTTTTTAAATAAAATAATGTGATTTGCTAAGTTATAAAATATCTACCTGCTCGATCTTATTAATAAATTCTAACTTTCGTAGTCTACTAGTTGTTTTGACCAACAAGATTATAGATAGTTTAAATGTTTATTTAAAACAGGTGTTTAGATTTAAATTGTGCTAATTGAAAAGGATGGTCTCTGGTTTCAATTTAATGATTCGCCTCAATTATTTTTTATGGGTAGAATTTGGGCTATTTGTTTCATCTACATCAATATTAAGTGATTCTAATTTCGTGTTTGGCTGATATCTATTTGAAACAAGTGTGGTTTTTTCATTCTCAGACTCTCTATATTTTCGGCTACGGTTGGCTCTTTCGCGAAAACCACCTTTATTAATCAGTTGAGTCATCTTAATTAACCTGTGTAATGCTATTAATAAATTTTAACAATATTTTTATGGATTATTCTATTTTTTATGTACTATTAAATGTAAAAATATAGATATGTTTATGATAAATAATGAATTTCCTCGTTAAATAATTCCATTGAAATCATCTTCTATTTCACATAGTATAAAAATATAAGGCCTAAAATGATTTAGCTGTAGCTAAACAGACATAGAAAAACAAGCTTAGGGTCGTGTGGGAGGATTACTATGCTATACCAATATCACTGTGCATGTTGTAACAAGGTCGTTGCATCCACAGATAAAGAATGCCCTTATTGTGGTTCACAACATATTCGCAGTCCGTATGGATGGTGGATTTTTTGTCTTGTGGGATGCCTCGCCGTTGTTATGGTGTTCAAAACTGTGCAATTTTATGTACAAACGCATGAGACAGATACGCCAACACAAAAGTCGATACTGGATGTGCTAAATTCTAACGATAAAAAAACTAACTAGACATGTTAAATTTAGGGAAATAAATAAATTTTTAGCTGCTTGTGTTAATCAGTCTACATAAAAACAAACCCGCAAATGCGGGCTTGTTTTGTATAGAAAGGGTAGTCTTTATAGACCAGCAGCATCTTTAAGAATATCAACTTTATCGGTTTTTTCCCAAGTAAACGCATGATCAGTGCCTTCGCGACCAAAGTGGCCATAAGCAGCTGTTTGTTTATACATTGGTTGTAACAAGTCTAACATACGGGTTATGCCGAATGGACGCAAATCGAAATGTTCACGCACTAAAGCAATAATTAGCTCATCATCGACTTTTGCTGTATTAAATGTATTGATTGAAATAGAGGTGGGTTCTGCAACACCAATAGCATAACTTACCTGAATTTCACATTTATCTGCTAAACCTGCCGCCACAATATTCTTGGCAACATAACGGCCTGCATAGGCAGCAGAGCGGTCAACTTTTGATGGATCTTTACCAGAAAAAGCACCACCACCATGACGAGCCATACCGCCATAAGTATCAACAATGATTTTACGACCAGTAAGACCACAGTCACCAACAGGACCGCCAATTACAAACATACCCGTTGGATTGATGTGAAACTTTGTGCCTGCATGGAACATGTCAGCTGGAATAACAGGTTTTACAATTTCTTCAATCACTGCTTCTTTAAGCTGAGTTTGAGAAATTTCAGGGTCATGTTGAGTGGAAAGAACAACTGCATCCAGACGTACAGGACGACCATTTTCATAAGCAAAAGTCACCTGGCTTTTTGCATCTGGACGTAACCAAGGTAAAACACCTGAACGGCGTAATTCAGCTTGACGTTCCATGAGGCGATGCGCATACGAAATAGGCGCAGGCATAAGCACGTCAGTTTCACGACTCGCATACCCAAACATTAATCCCTGATCGCCAGCACCTTGATCTTCTGGTTTTTGACGATCGACACCTTGCGCAATTTCAGGAGATTGTTTACCAATCATATTGATCACAGCACAGGTTGAACCGTCAAAGCCGAGATCAGAATGGTGATAACCAATTCCATTGACGGTCTGGCGTACGATTGCTTCGAAATCAACGTTCGCTGTTGTTGTAATTTCACCAGCAAGAACCACAGCACCTGTTTTTACTAATGTTTCACAAGCAACCCGTGCATATGGGTCTTCTTTTAAGATCGCATCCAGAATCGCATCACTAATTTGGTCAGCCATTTTATCTGGATGGCCTTCGCTTACAGATTCAGAAGTAAAAACAGCATACTCGCGCATGAAAGTCCTATCACAGTAATTTTAAAGACATAATATGTTACATCGACTTGCCCTTTAGGACTAGCTTAACCTGATTAAATTGCGTGAATTTATTTACTTTTTGCCTTGTTTTATCTGATATGCGTATGAATAAAATTTATATAGAAGCCATAAAATAACCCATTAATGTCATTTTTCTTCTTTTATATTTAAAATAATATTTTGATTTATAAAATAATTTTTATTTATCTTGCATATTTTATAATATAAACCTTCTTTTTTTATTGAATACTCAACATTTGATACGATATCGCAATAAAAATAAAATATAAAAGTAGAGATGAGTTTAGTTCATTATTTTTAGGAATAGATGATTAAAATTCTTTTTTGTTGATGCGGAATTTTTTACATGTCAAATACAGGTAAAATTAAGCATTTTAAAAATTATTTAATAAATATAAGTACCTGATTAATATTGTTTTATATGGCTATTTTGAAGGCGTGAAGATTGTATGGCGTGAGGGCGGATAAGAAAAAGTGATATTAATTCAAATCTATCGGTACGCGATTTACAAGGATTCAGCCAAAAGTGACATATAAAAGTACGGAAAATCACGACATAGGCTTTACCCGTGCATGTTTTTTTAAGACAATATAGCCTGCTTTTGAATCCCGATTCATGCTCATCTTTTTTATTCTATCGATTTATTTGGACGCTGACCTATGACGACCCCTTTAAACGAACGTCGTGTTGCAAATGCAATTCGTGTATTGGCTATGGATGCTGTACAACAGGCAAATTCAGGCCATCCTGGTGCGCCGATGGGTATGGCAGACATTGCAGACGTCGTTTGGCGTGAGTTTTTAAACCATAACCCAGCTAATCCACAATGGGCCAATCGCGATCGCTTTGTGTTATCAAATGGTCATGGCTCAATGTTGCAATACGCATTGCTGCATTTAACAGGCTACGATGTTTCAATTGAAGATATCAAGCAATTCCGTCAACTACATTCTAAAACACCAGGTCATCCTGAATTAGGTTATGCGCCTGGTATTGAAACTACAACAGGTCCTTTAGGTCAGGGGATTGCCAACGCGGTAGGTTTTGCATTAGCTGAAAAAACATTAGCAGCACAATTTAACAAAGCTGATTTAACAGTAGTGGATCATTATACGTATTGTTTTCTAGGTGATGGCTGCTTAATGGAAGGGGTTTCCCATGAAGCATGTTCTTTGGCTGGAACATTAGGTCTAGGTAAACTGATTGCCTATTATGATGACAATGGTATTTCTATTGATGGTGAAGTTGAGGGCTGGTTCAGTGATGATACCGAGCAGCGTTTCAATTCATACGGTTGGCAGGTGCTACGCGCCGATGGTCATGATGGCGATGCTATTCGTCAGGCAACGATTCAAGCACAGGCTGAAACGTCTAAACCCACCCTCATTATTTGTAAAACCGTTATTGGTTTAGGTTCTCCGAATAAACAAGGTAAAGAAGACAGTCATGGTGCACCACTAGGTGTAGATGAAATCAAGCTAACTCGTGAAGTGTTAGGTTGGGAAGATGAATCTTTTAGTATTCCTGCGGACATTTATGCCCAGTGGGATGCCAAAGCAAAAGGCCAACAAGTTGAATCTGCTTGGGATCAGGTATTTGCAACGTACCAAGAAAAGTATCCAACTGAAGCTGCTGAATTACTACGTCGTATTTCTGGCGATCTACCTGCTGATTTTTCTGCAAAAGCAGATGCATTCATTGCAGAAACGAATGCTAAAGCTGAAAGCATTGCTACCCGTAAAGCGAGCCAGAATACCTTGCAAACCTTTGGGCCATTGTTGCCTGAGTTATTAGGTGGTTCTGCTGACCTTGCAGGTTCTAACCTGACTTTATGGAAAGGTTGTGTGGGCGTTCAGGACAATCCTGCGGGTAATTATGTGCATTATGGTGTACGTGAGTTTGGTATGACTGCCATTGCCAATGGTGTTGCCCTACACGGTGGTTTTATTCCTTATGTAGCCACTTTCTTAATGTTTATGGAATATGCGCGTAACGCAGTGCGTATGTCTGCATTGATGAAGCAACGTGTGATTCATGTTTATACCCATGATTCTATCGGTTTGGGTGAGGATGGTCCAACCCACCAGCCTGTAGAGCAAATTGCATCATTACGTTCTACACCGAATCTAAACACTTGGCGTCCTGCGGATACAGTTGAAACGGCCATTGCGTGGAAAGCATCTTTAGAGCGTAAAGATGGTCCATCTGCATTGATCCTGTCTCGTCAGAATCTAGCATTTCAGACTCGCACTGAACAGCAAATTCAGAATGCTGCAAAAGGTGGCTATGTATTGGCTCAGGAAAAAGGTGAGCTTAAAGCCATTATTATTGCCACGGGTTCAGAAGTTGAATTGGCGATGAATGCTTATGTGCAACTTGAAGGTGTACGAGTGGTCTCTATGCCATGTGCAGAAGAATTCATGAAGCAGGATGCTGCGTACCGTGAGACCGTCCTGCCTTCCAATATCCGCGCTCGTGTTGCAGTTGAAGCAGCGCATGTGGATTATTGGTGGAAGTTCGTCGGTTTAGATGGCAAAGTGATTGGTATGACCACTTATGGTGAATCTGCGCCAGCCAAGGATTTATTTAAGTTCTTTGGTATCACAACTGACGCAGTTGTTGATGCGGTTAAATCTTTAACTGCTTGAACTAATTTCAGCAAAGCATAGAGCTTTTGAAGCCCAGTCGATCAAAAGATTGACTGGGTTTTTTTGATTCAATATTTCTGTGCTATATTTTTTTAAAGCATGAGTCTCATTGGATATTACTATGAAATTTTCATTTGTCGCGCTGGATGGGGAAACAATGACAGGGGAATGCGAATTTATTCTCAACCCATCACAATATATGTCTAACGCATTGGCTACAGATATTAAGAACTCCACAGCGTTGGATGGGGTGTTGGGTGAATTTAGTTTTTATCAAAAGTTAGGGAATAATACTGAAAATACTGTGTCAAGATTTGCTGTAGATAATGAAAACAATGTATTTCATAGTGATAAGCTACCTGATTTCGTTCAAATTGGAAGTCATTGGCAAAGGATTGACTAATTTTGAATAGACACAGGAATGTTTATTTACCCTATTAATTTCATACGACTTTTCTCAGAGAATATTTAATTGATTTTTAAATATTCCTGAGCGGTTTAAATGTACATTTCAATCATTGGGTGTGAAATCAAAATGTCATATCCGTCTGAATCGAAATATTCGAGGTTAGAATTTTATGGACAGGGCAGCTTTCAGCAACTTTTAATAAACGTTTATGCTGGTCTTCTGTAAATTCACCTTTTAATATTATTTTGCGTTCAATATTATTTTGCCCTGTTTCTGGGGGACCGTTCGGATTCATTGTTAAATTAACGTGGACATGTTCAAGTTTGATACCTTTATGATTCGCATACATTTCTAAAGTGATCGTCGTACATGCACCCAAGGCAGAAAGTAAAAGCTGCACTGGATCAGGGGCGGTATTTTGCCCGCCTTTTTCGATCGGTTCATCGGCATACCACACATGGCCAGAAGGATCGGTAAGGGTGACACGATAGGGCGTTTGAGTACTTTTAGCTTGAACAATGTCTAACATACAAGAACCTAAATGAAGCAATAAAATATATCTTTAACATAAAAGAGGCTGAACTTGTTGTCATTTTGTATGTAGGAATATTCTTCTTAAAGTTTTTTAATTAGTTTATCTAAACAAATATTGATTTTTATTAACTTTATTTAATTATTTTTGATATTATGCTCATTATTTTTTGATTTTGTTAAGTAATTTTAATTAAATTGATATTGTTGCATGCTTGCAACAATTCGTCTTATAAATAACAGTGTATTAAAACCAACAAAGTATAAACTTACCATTATTCACTGAGTAGGAAAAAAATCATGCGTTTAAAAACATTATCATTTGGTTTAGCGATTGCAGTAGCAAGTTCTTTCACCTTAGCTGCGCCAGTAGATTATAAAATTGACCCAACCCACACAGCGACAGTATTTTCATGGAACCACTTTGGTTTCTCTACACCAAGTGCAAACTTTAGCGATATTCAAGGGGTGATTAAAGTTGACAATACAAAACCTGCAAATTCTTCTGTAGAAGTAACGATTCCTGTAAGCAGCGTCAACACAAACGTAGCGGCTTTGGATAAGGAGTTTCAGGAAGAAGGTTGGTTTAATGCAGCGAAATATCCAAATATTACATTTAAAAGTACTAAAGTTGAGACAAAAGACAAAAAGCATTTCAAAATTACAGGTAATTTGACTGTTAAAGGTATTACTAAACCAGTGGTATTGGATGCTGTGTTAAATAAACAAGGTGAACATCCAATGGCAAAAGTACCTGCGATTGGTTTTAATGCAACCACTTCATTTAATCGTTCTGAATTTGGTATTGGAAATTACGTACCTAATGTTGGAGATAAGATTACTGTAAATATTACAACTGAAGCAGAAGCTGCTAAGAAATAATATTTAAAAAATAAGGGCTTATATGGTATTTTATAAATATTGTATAAGTCTTTTTTATTGCCTACACATTCTAAAAATTGATTTATTTCTTTAAACTGAAAATTAAAGAATCAAACTATAAAAATAAGTGATAAAAACGAACTAAATAAAAATTTTTAGATAAATACTAAATAAGTAAACTTAACTAAAATGGAAGGGGAAGTCTCAGATTGAATTCACTATTCTAAATAAATGAATAAAGAATAAATGTTCATTAGTGTTTGATTAAAACTTACATAAATAGTTAAAGTCTTAGTTCTAAAATGGATTTTGTAAATCCGATCTAAATGAATACCATTCGGCTGATCATTAATCAAAAAAAGCTGATGAGATATATTTTCTTTTACAAGGGCTTCCAAATAAGATACTAAAATATTTTGAGAAACATTGGACTCAACTTGATCAAAAATTTTTTGATCAATGATGAAGTGTATTTTTTTTATTAACTCCCCTGTTAGCGAAGGAAACGGGTCATCCCTATTTTTCTCTGAATTATCTTTGTAATTGGGATTATATAGCACAGCTACATGTTTCAATATTTCACCAACATTTGCATTATTTACGTTTGCTAAGACAACAAATGTAATTCCATCCTGATCATAGCGTTGTAGTGCTGTTCGGAATCCTTGCCATGAGCCCTCATGTCCTATGATCAATTGGTCCTGATTATGATGTTGAATATCCCAACCAAAACCATAGGGATAACTTTGACCATTATTTAAGACAACAGGACTTAAAATTTGCTTCCATGATTCTTTAGATAAAATACGTCGAGACGCAACAATATTATCCCATTTAAGGTAATCTTCTAAAGATAACAATAAGGATCCTTCTGCTAGGGTATTGGCTGAATCAGAGATCCATTGCTGATTTTTTATTTCTCCCAGAATATTTTCATAACCTGCTGCTCGATGCATAACAATATCAGTATCGTTAATGATACATGCACTATGCATACCGGCTGGATTAAAAAGGCGCTGCTGTAAAATTACTCCATACTGTTTGCCAGCAACTTTATTAATCATAAAGCCTAATACTGAATATCCGGTATTACTATATGACCAACGTTCGCCAGGCAAAAACTCAATGGGTGCTGCATAATAATATTCAAGATATTCATCGTCTGTAAATTCCTGTTTAATATCTATATCAATGGCACCTAAACCTGATGTATGCGTTAGTAAATGTCGTAGTGTGATGGTTTGCCAATGTTTAGGTGCAGTCGGTAAATAGGCTGTAATGGATTCATCAAGCCTTATTTTTTTATCTTCAACCAGCAACATGACTGCCATAGCAGTAAACATTTTTCCGATGGAGGCGCTTTGAAAAACGGTATTAGTTAAAACAGGTACATTATGCTCTAAATTAGATAAACCATATCCTTGCATAAATACAGGATGACCATTTTGAAAGATACCAACAGCGATTCCTGGTATGTTCTGGCGTTTTAGTTCGGCATAAATATAGTTGTCGAAATTATTCATACTTCTAATTAAAATTTGAGTTGATAATAATATTCTTCTTTTAGGATTTTACCCGTAAAAATAAAACCAAATGAAGTATACAAATTTTTAGCTATTACATTGTGATCATCAATCATAATGTTTACAGTTTTAATTCCATCACGCTTAAAAAAATCCAAGATAGAGGAAAAAGATTTTCGGCCATAGCCTTGTCCTAGAAATTTATAATCAATCATAAAACGGCAAACTTCTACTTCATTAGAAGAAGAAAAATGTTTATACATAAAAAAACCAATCAAAGTTTCATCATTATATAAAGCTTTGGGTTTACACTCAGGATAATAGTTTGATTCAGCCAGAGAAATAGCATTGCAGCAGATAAAGTCTTCAAAAATGGTACCAATACCATCTTTATTACTTGTTAATTCACAGATATCAAAGCAATTATCTTTATCTACTTCACATATTTTAATCATAAAACTCACTTTAAATTATTCAGTAGGAAACATCATTCATGTGATACTCGGAGGTATAATAAAATCATGTCCATATTTGATAAAAAGTTAATGTCGAAAAAATGACCAATTTCACTTCATTTGGCTAATTGTATAATTAAATTCATATTGAGTGTGTATGTGTTAAGTTTAAGTGTATAAAAACTGATTAAAAGTGAAGGATTACAATGAAAATTTTAGTTGTGCGTTTAAAATTCATTTAATTTATCTATAAATTAGAATTCTATATTTATTTTGATATTTTAATTAAAGTTTAAATTGTATTATTTGGATTTTTATGAGGAGATCACCCTAAATATTACCCTCAAAGATCAAAGTATGATGAAATAATAATTTACAGTTTGACGAATGTATTCATGTAATTAAAAGTCATCACCAGTTTTTTATTT
Source organism: Acinetobacter sp. S40 (assembly GCF_016624705.1). Lineage (NCBI taxonomy): Bacteria > Pseudomonadati > Pseudomonadota > Gammaproteobacteria > Moraxellales > Moraxellaceae > Acinetobacter > Acinetobacter sp. S40. Next base: position 73,143 of record NZ_JACVTU010000002.1, on the reverse strand, counting down.
TGTAGAATAGCAATGAAATAAAAATAATCAAATCACTTGATAAGAGGAAAACCAATGTTAGGCCAATGTTTATGCGGAACAGTTAAATTTGAGGTAAATATTCGAACAGAACAAATCGCCGTTTGTCATTGTTCTATGTGCCGCAAATGGGGTGGCGGGCCATCTCTGACTTTGGAAGTAGTAGATCATTTAAAAGTGACTGGTGAAAAATCAATTGGAAAATACGCGTCTTCCGAGTGGGCAGCTCGATATTTCTGTAAAGAATGTGGCACAAATTTATATTACAAGCTGAATGAGCGTGACTATTATAGTGTAAATGCTCAGCTTTTCGAGTTGCCCGATCACGCAAAAATTCATCTGGAGATTTATACCGATCACAAGCCTGCTTATTATCCATTTTTATCTTCAGCCAAACGGATGACGGAACAGGATGTAATTGACTTATTTTCTTCTGAAAATTAAAGACGGCGGTAAGGCTTTGTTTAATTTAATAATTGAATTTGCTTTAAAAATCGTTTAATCACATGGTACGCCGCATGTTCAAGATTTTGGGCATGCAATGCATTTTCTTCACGTAATTGGGGAATTGAGAATTTAGCTTGGCGTAATTCGCAAGTATGGCCAATGAGCCAACGTTCAAACATATCTTCTGCAACTTCAATATGAAACTGTAACGCCAGTACATGCTGCTCAATAGAAAATGCCTGATGAGGATAAAGTACAGAACTGGCCAGTAAAGTGGCATTTTCAGGCAAGTCAAATGTATCACCATGCCAATGCAAAACAGCAACACCTTCCAGCGGTTCAAGAATATTATGAGCAATGTCCTTGATTTCTAGCTCACCCCAGCCTATTTCTTTTTGATGACCTGCATAAACTTTGGCATTTAGTGCTCTGGCAATTAACTGCGCACCAAGGCAAATTCCTAAGGTCGGTTTTTTATCTACGAGGCGTTGTTTGAGTAATGCAATTTCTGGGGTCAGAAAAGGATAATCTTGTTCTTCATAAACTCCAATTGGCCCACCTAAAATTACGGTTAGCCCCTCATATTTAAGCGCCGGAGCCAGATCATCTACACCCGCCTCAAAATAGCGAATACGAAAACCTAACTGATAAAAAATATCTTCTAATGAACCTAAATCTTCAAAAGCGAGATGCTGAATAGCGTAAATAGTTTTGGAAAAGGCGTGATGAGTCATAATAGATTCAGTATTGCATCGACAAGGTTCACATTAAGCCAAAACAGCAAAAAAGAAAACTGGAATGTTTCTTTAGCGTAAAAGAAAATACAGATCGGCTTTTGGATGATCAATGATAAAAACAAAGTGACAATATGAATTTTTAAAGAAAATTTTAAGATATTTATTTTTTTTCAAATATTTATCTTGTTTTTATTCTAAAAAAATAGAGGCGAATAAATCACCTCTATTTCGTCTCTGGTAAAGAATGCTTTTAGAAAAAGCCCATTGGCTTGGTTGAATAACTGACCAATAAATTTTTGGTTTGTTGATAATGGTCGAGCATCATCTTGTGGTTTTCGCGTCCAATACCAGATTGTTTATAACCACCAAAAGCAGCATGAGCCGGGTAAATGTGATAACAATTGGTCCAGACACGACCTGCTTCAATCGCGCGACCTGCACGATAAGAAGTGTGCGCAGAACGTGACCAGACACCTGCCCCTAAACCATAAACGGTATCATTGGCAATGCGTATAGCATCATCAAAATCCTTAAATGTGGCCACGGACAGAACAGGGCCGAAAATTTCTTCCTGAAAAATCTTCATACTGTTATTGCCTTTGAAAATGGTCGGCTCGATATAGAAACCACCATCGACATCATGACGTGCATCACCACCCGTGAGTAATTGTGCTCCTTCATTACGACCTGTATCAATACAGCCAATAATTTTATCAAATTGTTGCTTGGATGCTTGCGCGCCAATCATAGTTTCTGTATCTAGAGGATGTCCAGTTTTGATCTTTCTAACACGTTCAATGGCCATTTCAAGGAAACGATCAGCAATACTTTCCTGAACGAGTGCTCGAGATGGACAGGTACATACTTCGCCCTGATTCAAAGCAAACATGGCAAAGCCTTCTAGGGTCTTTTCCAGAAAGTCATCTTCTTTATCCAAAATATCTTCAAAGAAAATGTTGGGTGATTTGCCGCCAAGTTCTAACGTGACTGGAATAATATTCTCAGTCGCATATTGCATGATTTGTTGACCGACTTTGGTGGAGCCCGTAAATGCGATTTTTGCAATGCGCGGGTTAGTTGCCAGTGGGCGACCAACTTCAACCCCATAACCATTCACAATATTAAGAATGCCAGCAGGTAAAAGATCCTGAATCAGTTCAACTAAGACCAAAATACTGGCTGGGGTTTGTTCCGCAGGTTTGAGTACAATACAATTACCTGCTGCTAAAGCGGGTGCAAGTTTCCACGCAGCCATCAAAATTGGGAAATTCCATGGAATGATTTGGCCGACCACTCCTAAAGGCTCGTGAAAATGGTAGGCGATAGTATCTTCATCAATCTCAGAGATGCCGCCTTCCTGAGCGCGGATACAGCCTGCAAAATAACGGAAATGATCAATCGCCAATGGAATATCTGCAGCCAGTGTTTCACGAACAGGCTTACCGTTATCCCATGTTTCAGCGACTGCCAACATTTCCAGATTGGCTTCAAGACGATCTGCAATTTTTAATAATAAATTTGAACGTGTTGTTGGAGAGGCTTTATTCCACTGTGCTTTAGCCTTATGGGCAGCATCTAGTGCTAATTCAATATCTTCCGCACTTGAGCGCGGAATTCTTGTAAATACTTTGCCATCGACAGGAGAGATGTTTTCAAAGTATTCTCCTTTTACAGGGGCAACCCATTGCCCATCAATAAAATTTTCGTATTGAGCTTTAAATTGAACTTTTGAAGCAGGTTGATTAGGATCGATGTAACGCATATAAATATTCCTTTGCTTATCATTGATATACATATCAAATTTGAAGCTTCTACAGCTTTGGTATAAGGTACTTTTGTACGCTATAGAGTTAGCATATAAGACGGAAGGTTGGAGAAAGGTTGGAGACCATGACAATTTTCAGGGAATATACAAATGGTTACAAAACAAAAGCTCAGGGAACAACGTAGTGCAGTTGAGACACTTCGTCAAGAAAGCATTCTCTCTACCCAACAGGCGGGTCAACTCAATGAAAGCATCGCCAGTTCTTGGCAACGCTCAGTTTCTGCGGCGATTCCAAAAGAGCGATCTGCTGCGCCATTATTATCTTTAGCGCAAAAGCAGCCCTCTGCACTTGATATTGCCTTGCAGTATTGTGGCAATGACCTTAAGCATGTTGCTGAACAGTCATCTATGGTGATTGCAGTAGGGGATGTGGGGAGTACCATTATTTGGACGGCTGCCAGTCAACAGATGCGTAGCGCTGCTGAACGTGTTCATTTTGTCGAAGGCGGGCAATGGGGTGAGGAAATGGTAGGGACTAATGCATTGGCTCTATCGATCAAAACTCGCCAATCCAGTTGTGTTTTTTCCAATGAACACTATATGCAGTCAGTACAAGACTGGGTGTGTTATGCCGCTCCTATTATTGACCCTCATTCTAGGCAATTACTGGGTGTGATTGACTTATCCACGACATGGACCAATCATAATTCATTAGGCATTTTAGCCGCTGAACGCTGTGCATCGATTATCCAAACAGCTTTACAGGAACAACAGCGTCAACAATTATATATACGTGCATTTTCTATTCCACAAGTGTTATTCAATGGAAAAAATCTAGTACTTACACCTCGTCAGATTGAAATTTTGAGTATCTTGGTTTTGTGCCCGCAGGGTTTAAATCTGGAAACTTTGCACCAGGCTCTTTATGGTGAGCGTAAAGTCAGTATGGGAACCTTAAAAGCTGAGATGTCACAGTTACGGGATGTGCTCGGAGGCATGCTGGGTTCACGCCCTTATCGGTTATTGGCCCATGTCGAAGCGGATTTTTTACAAGCTGAAAATGCACTTGATTCAGGTTATGTATCATCGGCATTACAGCTGTACACAGGAGTTTTCTTGGCAAAGACCGAGAGTCCTTTTTTGTGCGCATGGCGTGATTGCCTTGAATCACGTTTAAGTGATGCAATTTTTAAGGCTAAAGAAACAGACATGTTGCTTAAGCATGTGGCACGGTTTCCAGAAGCCATTGATGCGGTAGAACGCCTCATGGAGCTATTGCCACATGATCATCCAGCCCATCAGTCGTTAATTAAATATCAACAGGGACAAGGCTAAAACTCAAGGCATTTTGATTTTTAACCAGTCAAACAACTGCTGATAGACTTGATTGCGAATAGGCTCGGCAGATAGGACTAAATCATGCAAACCATGTTGAATGGTTTGAGTGGTGACGTCGCCTTTAATTTTCCTGGCATACTTTTCAATATCCTTTACTCCCAAAATCACATCACTTTGTGTGGCTTTTTTGCCCCAAGTTCTCGGATTTTTGGTCTGGTTCGAGTGCATAATCAGTGCAGGAATGGTTAATTTAACACCGCGATGAATTTCTTTTTGAGCAATATGAATGGCTCTAACAAAGCTCAATTGAACTTTTTTCATACTCGGTAGTTTCCAGTTTAGATCAAAAAACCATTCGCCATGAAAATTTTTATGCAAACTTGGTACATACCATTTGTTCAATCCACTTGGGAACTTCGCTTTCGGTAAATAACGACCCACTTGACTTAATAATGGAATACCGAACGTTTTCTTGAATACATTCATATTAAAATCATAAAAGGGGCTATTTGCCCAGAGTGCCTTGATTAGAGGGTGGTTGGAATAGTGTGCTGCATATAGTGTCGCAATGAGTCCGCCCGTAGAATGTCCCGCTAACAGTACCTGACTGTGATGTTCTTCCTCAATAATCTTAAGGGCTTCGGTAATTTCAGCGTCATATTCTTTTAAATCGAGGACATTGAATAAGATTTGGTGGGGCAGATGAGAACGTCCATATTTTCTCAAATCCAGCGCATAAAAATCATAGCCATGCTGATTGAATTGTTCGGCCATTTCGGTCTGAAAAAAATAATCAATAAAGCCATGAATATAAAGAACTGCTTTATTTGTTGATGTCGTTGCTTTCTTGCGTATTAACGTTGCAATAACTTTGCCCTCATAATCATCGGGAAAAGTTAATGTAAGCTGTTGATAGTCATCACCTAAAACATCTGGAGTATATGGATTCATATTTTTATTCATTGATTTTTAATGCATGAAATCATCCTTGTATGAAAATATGATTTTGTCAATCAATGACAAGAAAAAAAGAGGGAATATCTTGGAGGAATATCCCCTCAAGTGAGCAAGCCGATTGGAGAGAGAAGCTTGCTCTGAGGTAAAAAGGTGGAGTTTGTTCTTGATTTAAAGCGAGGAAAATTAAAGTGCCGCTTTGAAAATGTCCACGACCTGTGCATGAGTTGCCTTTCGTGGGTTGGTGAGCATACACGCATCTTTCTGAGCATTTTCTGCCATAATCGTCAGATCTTCAGTTTTAACTCCTAATTCTTTTAGACCAGATGGGATGCCAATCGATGTTGATAATTCACGAATCGCTTCAATCGCCGCACGCGCAGCCTGATTTCTGGTTAAACCTTGTGTTTGAACGCCCATTAATTCAGCAATGCGGGCATAGCGTTCAGGGCAGGCAATCAAGTTAAACTCACAAACATGCGGCAATAACACAGCATTACATACACCATGAGGTAAGTTGTAGAAACCTCCTAATTGATGTGCCATAGCGTGTACATATCCTAATGAAGCATTGTTAAAAGCCATTCCTGCCAAATATTGGGCATAGCTCATGGCATCACGTGCTTCCAGATTTTCACCATTGGCAACCGCAGGGCTAAGCCATTCACTAATCATGGAAATAGCCTTTTCTGCACAGGCATCGGTAATGGGATTGGCTGCGGTTGAAACATAAGCCTCAACGGCATGAGTCAATGCGTCCATACCTGTCGCAGCAGTCAAACTTGCTGGCTTAGCCACCATGAGTTTCGGATCATCAATCGCAATAAGAGGCGTACAACGCCAGTCAACAATGGCCATTTTGACATGTGTGTCAGTATTAGTAATGATACAGAAACGTGTCATTTCTGAGGCTGTCCCTGCTGTTGTGTTCACCGCGATTAATGGCGTCATTGGAACTTTACTTTTATCAATGCCTTCATAATCACGAATATGTCCACCACCCGCAGTCACTAGACCAATACCTTTGGCACAATCATGTGAAGAACCGCCACCTAGTGAGACAATGAAGTCACAATGATTGTCGTTATAGGCATCGACACCATTATGTACATTCTTATCGGTTGGGTTAGGTTCTGCACCAGAGAAAATATGACTATCTACCCCTGCATCTTTTAAATATTGAGCAATGATATCGGCCACACCAAACTTAAAAAGACCTGCATCTGTGACAATGAGCGCTTTTTTTGCACCTAAATTTTGTGCCTTCATTCCGATTTCCTTGGCACAGCCTGGGCCAAAAAGGGAGACACACGGGATATAAAAACCATTTGTTTGGTCAGCAATATTTTTTAAAGCCATGGAGCGATTCCTTCTTCCATTTAGTCCATTTGTTATTACAGGTGATCTTCACCGTGAGCCTAGTATTCTGATTTGGCCATTTTTTTCCTACCTACCAAAAACCTACCAATAAATATTTTGTTTTATATATTTGAAATATATGGATTTTTATATTTTAAATAGCTTTCGGATTTCACTTTTGAATGAAAGTCGTTAAGCTATGGGCTGTTTTATTGAAATGATCAGGTTATGAAGCAAGAAACTGCACTGAAGTTATTAAAAGCGGGTGAAAATGTGTTTTTAACAGGTTCGGCTGGTGCAGGAAAAACATATACCCTCAATCAATACATCAATTACTTAAAAGCGCGTAAAGTACCCGTTGCGGTAACTGCTTCTACAGGAATTGCAGCAACTCATATGAATGGCATGACCATTCATACTTGGGCAGGTATTGGGATTAAAGATCATTTGAGTGAAGATGATCTCAAACGCATGAAAGAGCGTAAGTATTTAAAAGAACACCTTGAAAATGCACAAGTTTTGATCATTGATGAAATTTCCATGTTGCATGCCAAACAGCTTAATCTTGTCAACAAAGTCTTGAAATATTTCAAGGAAAGTGATGAGGCTTTTGGTGGAATCCAAGTGATTGTGGCTGGAGATTTTTTTCAGTTACCGCCTGTGGGTAAAAATGATGAACGTAATCGTGATAAATTTTGTTTTATGTCAGATGCGTGGGTAGAAGCAAAATTTCGTGTGTGTTATTTGACTGAACAGCATCGTCAGGACGATGAAATCCTGAATAAGATTTTAAATGCCATTCGTGCGCAAAATATTCAACGAGAACATACTCAGGCGTTGCAACAATCCCGTCAGCAGGATATTGGCGATACTTTTACCCGTCTTTATACCCATAATATGGATGTGGATAATATTAATTTTCAACATTTAAATGAAATTGAAAATGAAGGACACCAGTTTAATGCAGTACTTGATGGAAATGAAAAGTTACTGGAAACTTTAAAATCCTCGGTTCGCGCACCTGAAGAACTCATACTTAAAAAGTATGCCAAAGTAATGTTTGTAAAGAACAATTTTGATATGGGATATATCAATGGCAGTTTAGGCGAAGTGATTGGTTTTGAAGAAGATGATGAACACGGAATTTTACCTAAAGTGAAAATGACTGACGGAACTACGCTACTGGTAGAGCCAGAAACGTGGTCAGTTGAAAATGAGGCAGGAAAAAGTATTGCCAGTTTTCAGCAAATTCCACTTCGTTTGGCATGGGCAATTACCATACATAAAAGTCAGGGTATGACGTTGGAAGCAGCCGAAATTAACTTATCTCATACCTTTGAAAAAGGTCAGGGGTATGTGGCATTGTCTCGACTAAAATCTTTAACTGGTTTGCGTTTACTAGGTTTTAATGAACAGGCGTTAGAGTTAGATTCATTGGCTTTAAAAGCAGATAAACGCTTTCAGGAGTTATCACAAGAAGCGGAAAGCCATTTTGCAGAAACCGATTTAAACGATCAACATAAAGCGTTTATTCGGCATTGTGGTGGAACATTAAATGAAACCGAAATTATAAGAAATGAGAAAAAACTAGCCAAAGGCGAAAAGCAAAATTATGGTTCAGCAACACTGGATGAAACTCGTTTGCTATTTGAAGAGGGTTATGAAATTCAAGATATCGCCGTTGAACGTGGTTTAACGCCGGCTACTATCATTAACCACCTAGCAAGATTAAATAAAGAACAAGGACTCGATATTTCAGTGGCCCATCCTGGCGATGAAGTGGTTGAACAAATACGCAAATTATTTAAACGAGTTCAAAAAAGTAAAAGACCTGAGCATTTCAATGATGATGGTTCAATTAAGCTTAAACCGATTGTCGAGTTGACTAGTCCGCGTATGGGCTATGATCAGGTACGTTTAGCATTGTTATTTATTGAATAGGGGCACGGCTATGCCACATGTAATCGTTGATTATTCTGCAAATTTGGACAATGTGGAACCCAAACAATTATTGTTGAAAATTAATGCTGCATTGGTGGAAACAGGCTATTGTGAAGCGATTGATATTAAATCTCGGGCACATAAAGATAATGTTTATGTAATTGGACTAGAAACTGAGCAGCAAGCCTACGTCCATGTCAAAGTCTATTTGCTATCTGGGCGTAATCAACAGCAGAAACAGGAAATTGGCGAAAAAATTTTGAATACATTAATTTCTTATTCTGCACTGCAGCAGCAAGATTTTCCTGTACAAAGTTGCGTTGAGTTGATTGAAATGCCTAAACAGGATTATTTCAAACAGGTTATTGAAAAGCGATTTTGATCAGGAGAAAGCATTTTTTCCTTTCATAATGATTCTGTCAAATGAACATTTTGGCAAGCTATCATTGTTTATAGTTCTTATCTAGACGGCCATGATCAGATTCGAGAAAGTGTTTATTTCCTTTTTAGAACTGTCTGCCTGAGCAACGGGAGCAGGCAGACGATTATCTAGTCTTCTTTAATCATCCGAAATAAGTTCGATACAGGCATATTGTTCAATCAAATTTGCATCCATCATATGAATATAATCCATAAACATAGTATTAAAACTACCTACCGTTTGTGCCTGATCAAAAGCAAGTTTCCCCGCAATGGCAAAATGAATATGAGCAGCAATCGTCGCGAGATGTACAGTTGTTACAGCACAGTAGGCTGCGATCAACGCCCCTAATGCACAGCCCGTTGCGGTAATTTTAGGTTGTAAATAACTGCCACCACGGATCTTAACGATACACGTCATGGCATTTGACAGGATATAGTCATTTTCGCCCGAAATAGCCACACAGCTAGTTTTGCTGAGTAAGCTTTGTGCGAGTTGGAACATATCATCGCTTTTAAGGGTACTATCTACACCTTTTGCTTGAGTGACATTTCCTGCAAGCGCACTGATTTCAGAAGCATTACCGCGAATGACAGAAGGATGATAGTGCAGTAGTTCATTGACCATATCGCTACGCCATTTTAAGATTGGACCATAACCGACAGGATCAAGTACCCAAGGAATTTGCTGTTTATGAGCTGTTTGGGCTGAAATCTGCATAGCTTGCATTTGTTCGGTGGTTGGTGTTCCCATGTTAATGCTAAGCGCGCCACTTATTTGAGTAAAGCTTTCTGCTTCAAAAGGATTATCAATCATAGCTGGAGATGCTCCAGCGGCCAGTAATACATTGGCTGTATAATTAGCAGCAACGCTATTGGTAATGCATTGCACTAAAGGCGTTTGCTCTTGCAATTTTTCCCATGCATGAATGACATAGTCGATAATATTGGACGAGTTATACATATATCCCCCTTAGCAATTTATAAGAATTATTGCGTAAAATAATGATCTTGATGTTTGCAAGTTCGGCAAATCAGAGAAACGTAATCGGCTGCATCATAATCCACTTCCAAATCATGGGAACCACAATACATACACCGTTTAATGGCATAAAAATTGAATCTCGGTTCAATTTTACGCCATGCGCGCCAAATCGGTTGAATAAAAATAGTTTCATCATAAGATAAAAAATGGAATAAAAAAATCTGGCTCATTTTGCTTAAAGGCAGATTCATAGGACGTGGCAGAGTGGATGTTTCCCATTTTTCAGTTACTGAACGTTCCCGATATTGTTCCAAAGTTTTCTTTAATATATTGGTATTAATAAAATTTTCATTACGCGGCTGCAAAGCCTTTTTGCTGTGCAAATATTCAAGTGCCGTTTGAATGAGATAATAAATTTGGCCAACCGCCAGACCATCCATGAGTTTGTAACAGAACTGCTGAAAGCTACGATTTCCCGCGATTTGTATGCCCCATGTACGGCAATACATTTGCATAAATTGAATGATTTCCTGATAGAGTATGACAAATAAAACATCTTTAACTTCATTTGTAGTTTTATAGGGAATACCTAGACTCAGGTTTTCATAGAACCAATGACGTAATTGTTGAGCGATACTAAATAAGCTTGGTTCGTTGTAACCCTCTAAGCGCACTCTTAAATAATAAACAGGATGATTATCGTGAGGCTTTTTTGAGGCCAAAATCCCCGATTTAATCAACTCTTTAAGTAAACTGTACTGAAATAAATAATTCGGGCTAATGTATTCGTATTTGACTTGGTCCCAATAAATATATTCATCATGCGGAATGTTCTCTTGAATACGGTCATCTAGTAAAGCCAGTAGAAAGAGTTTGTTTAATAGACTTAAGTCTTCCAGATTATAGATGACATCGTCTTTAATTTTATTTTTACGTTGTTCCTGTTGTAAAGTATCCTGCATCATTTTTTTACGCTGCTTAGTACAACTTGCACAATGACAGACCATTCTTGTATCAATAAAGACCTGATGTTGGCAATGACTGCATTCATGAAATTGAACGTCCTGATCGAACTGATCTGCTTCTACAAAGTACATTGCGGCTTGACACAAAGGGCAAAGTGTACTTTCATCTAGCTGTTTTTTCAGAATATTCAGAGTCATGCCTTAGAGATATACAAGTATAAAAAAGAGATTATAACTTGCTACAGAGAGATTGTTCAGATGAAACTTACACAATCGTGGCTGAGTAAAGTAAAAAAGCCCAAACTGGCTAGAGCAAATTTGGACTTTTTCCATAAAAGTGAACGGTTTTAGACAGGGCAGGGTAAGGATTCATCATGCTGTCCTAGTTTCTTAGCAGCGATTAGTGCTTTAACCTTTTTGCTAGGAACTTTCTCTTTGCCTAATGCATCATATGTATTCACGATGCTGGTGACATCTTGTGCATTTAGCTGAATACCTTCAGCCGTCATAAACACAGCAATCACATGATGACATACGCCTGCATCATGTAAATCATGAATGGCTTTAATGTTTTCCGCACGGTATAAATGTTGAGTTAATTCCATCTTATTTTACCTCTCGGCTATTTTGTATCTATATGGGATGTGAACTTTAGTTTGACTGATTGAATCCTTTATGACTAAGCAAGAAGCGTGCACAAAATGTAAACACCTTAGAAAAAAAGTAATTCAACGTAAGGTGTGCAAAAAAATGTGCAAATTTATAAGACAATCTGTAAGCACTATTCAATGCTTTTTCAGATCTTCCCTATTTAAATTCATTGATAATTAGATTAAACGCATATTTTTAAACCACTAACAATTGAAAAATAAAACTATTACACCCATGTTAATTATAAATTGAAACAACACAGACACTTCAGAAAAGTTGGCGTATGATCAGGTTCATACACAATAAATACTGATGCCACCTTTGATATGGCCTATAGGAAGAAATATGAATATTGCGGCGAACCCACACGTTCAGGTGGATCAAACTGTTTATCTTAAGGATTATCAAAAACCCTCATTTTTAGTGGAGTCGGTTAATCTTGATATTCAAGTTTTTGATGATCATACGGTGGTTGATTCGACTTTGGTCATGAAGCGTCAGACTGCTGGAGATATCGTATTATTAGGTCGTGATCTTGAATTGAAATCGATAGTATTGAATGGACAGAGCTTAACATCTGAACAATATCATCTTGATAGTGAGCAATTAGTGATTACTGATGCGCCAGATGACATCATTTTAAATACTCAGGTAATTATTCATCCTGAAACAAATACGCAGCTTGAAGGTCTATACAAAGCAGGTAATTTATTTGTTACCCAAAATGAACCTGAAGGCTTTCGTAAAATCACCTTTTATCCTGACCGTCCTGATGTACTGGCCGAATTTACTACGCGTGTTGAAGCCGACAAAAAATATCCTGTGTTATTAGCCAATGGGAATTTACTGGAAACTGGAGAAGCGGGTAATAATCGTCACTTTGCTATATGGCAAGATCCAACCAAGAAACCAAGCTATTTATTCGCTTGCGTGATTGGCGATTTGGCTGTTCTAAAAGACAGGTACACCACTTCTGAAGGACGTGATGTTGCATTAGAGATTTATGCAATAGAAAAAGATATTCCAAAATGTCACATCGCCATGGAAGCCTTAAAACATTCCATGCGGTGGGATGAGGAACATTATGGGCGAGCATACGATCTGGATAATTACATGATTGTGGCGGTGAGCCAGTTCAACATGGGTGCAATGGAAAATAAAGGTTTAAATATCTTTAACACATCATGCGTGTTGGCTGATGAAGAATATACGACCGATGCTGCTATTATGCGGGTGCAATCTGTAATCGCGCATGAATATTTTCATAACTGGACAGGCAACCGTATTACTTGCCGTGACTGGTTCCAGCTGTGTCTAAAAGAAGGGTTGACGGTTTTCCGTGATCAATCTTTCTCTGAAGATTTACAATCGGCTGCCGTACAACGGATTGATGATGTGGCGGTACTTAAAGCGCATCAATTTCCTGAAGATGCGGGGCCATTATCACATCCACCGCGTCCTGACCATTTTGTTGAAATTAATAATTTCTATACCGCAACCGTTTATGAAAAGGGTGCGGAAATTAACCGTATGATGTCGACTTTGCTTGGAAAGCAAAAATTCCGCAAGGGTACGGATGAATATTTTCGCCGTTATGACGGACAAGCGGTCACAGTAGAAGACTGGGTGGATGCATTATCGACTGGTTCAGGCGTGGATTTGACAAGCTTTTTAACTTGGTACAATCAACCGGGTACGCCTAAACTAGAGGTTCGTGGTGAATACGATGCGCAATATCAAACGTATCGTTTAAGCTTAAAGCAAAGCCTAAAAACTCATCCGAAATATCCGAATTTAAAAGCAGTTCCAATTCCTGTCGCACTTGCATTATTTAATGCCAAAACGGGTGAGCAATATACGCTTCATTGCCCAGAATTATTTGTTGATGGTGTTCAGGATGGCGTGTATTTATTTGATCAAGATGCTGCCACTATTGAATTCACTCAAGTTGCAGAACAACCTGTTGTGTCATTACTGCGTAATTTTTCAGCCCCTGTAAATCTGGAATTTGATTATAACGATGATGAATTGGCATTTCTGATTCAATATGAAACCAGTGGTTTTAACCAATGGCAGGCGAGTCAAACGCTACTTGAACGAATCTTGTTAAAAGATCATGACGTAAAGCCTTATATTCAAGCCATTAAAAACACTTTGCCTGATCTGGTGGGTAAAGATCCCTTATTAGCATCACGTTTATTTGATGTGCCAACAGAAGGTTATTTGGGTAGTCGTATTGATGCCAACTATGAACCTGAAATGATTCAGGAAAAGCGCAATTCTGTGCTGGAAACATTGGCACGTGAATTAGGTTCATTCTGGAAAGAAACTTATTTGTCGCTTGATCCATCATTGCAAGATGATTTCTCTCAAGCGATGGGTGAGCGGGCTTTAAAAAATATTATGTTGGCCATGATGGCGCGTCAGGGCGATGAGAGTGTATTTGAGTTGGCCTATGAACAATATGCACAGACACACAATATGTCAGAATGTCTAGGAGCATTAAGGGTATTGGTCTGGAATGATGCACCACAAGCGCAACAAGCTTTGGATGACTTTTACGCACGTTATAAAGACGAAGCTTTATCATTGGACCAATGGTTTATGGTTCAAGCAGCCAATCCAAATGCAACGGCTGAAACTATTCAAAGTTTAACTCAGCATTCCGATTATGATTTGGGAACTCCAAACCGTGTACGTGCAGTCAGTGGAGGTTTAAGTAATAATCCTGTTCATGCATGGAGTTTTGGGGTAGAACATTATATTGGGTTGGCAGAATACTTTGATGAAAAGAATCCAATTTTAGGCTCTCGTTTATTACAGGTATTGTCGCGTTGGTATACATTGGCTGAACCGCAGCGCAGTAAAGTACAAACCGCATTAAAAGCCTTGCAATCTCGAGTGAAATCTAAAAATGTAACGGAAACTTTAAATAGTATTTTAAGTATTTAGATCATATGAAATATAAAACAGCACTGGTTTATTAAAAGTAGTGCTGTTTTATTAAATAGTAATGGTATGATGATCCTAATTTATCGGCATCATGATATTTTAATGTCTCATCTCTCAAAATATATTCAAAGTATTCTGTATCCAGAGCAACCTTCTGAGCATCAGGTTATTGATAAAGAAGAGAAAATAAAAGAATGGTTTGATGGAGATATTCAGGTCATTGGGAAAATGTCGCTTTTTCAGTTTGAAAATGGCATTACCATTCGCAAGATTGAAGAGCATGATGCGGTAGCTCTTGAAATCGAAGCCTGTCGTGAACACTGGATTAGCTACGAAGTAGTAGATCATCAAAATCAATCTGGTGAAATAACCCCTAAACGTATTCAATTTAATTCAGAATGTCGTGAAGCATTTTGGCTGAAATATTTTCAAGATGAAAGTGTGTAAAGAAAAACCGCCTCGGCGGTTTTTCATGTCATTAAGCTTTTACAATTAAAACGGGTACAGGGCTTTCAGCGAGCACTTTTTGTGCGACGCTCCCAAGCACTAATTTTTTAAAGCCAGAACGTCCATGCGAACCCATAACGATCAGATCAGCATTGACCTCATCTGCAATATTTATAATACCTGTCGCAGTTGGTTCTTCACGAATAATCTTAATATTTGCTGTTATGCCATTTTCTGTAAAAGTATTTTTAATTTTTTCAAGATGCTTCTCTGCGTTTGCCTCGGCTTCAAATAAATGTTCAGTTACAGTAGGTGCAACTTTATAAAAATCTACACCTACGAAAGGATCAATAGCGACGACACTCATAACCGTTACTGTACTATCAAATGCTTTGGCAAGATCAATAGCGTGTTGTACTGCCGCGGCTGAAAGAGGTGAGTCATCGACTGGAACCAATATACGTTGATAAGCCATAATATTTCCTCTTAATTTATTGTTTCTAAAAATCTTTTATAGTTTCAGGCTAACATAGTATTCAAAGTTTTTGTCTCTAAAAATTATTATTATTTGTATAAACTGACATACAATCATGTATCACTATTTAAAAAATTTAAACCGGCTATTCTGTTTGAATAATAAATATGCATGATTATTTAGTTGCATATTTCGTCTTTTTCTTTTTTCTATTAGGATGAAAGAAATGATCTATGTTTTAAATATAAATAGATCTACATAACAACAACGTGAGGAAAAAATGTCATACAAATACGAATATGCAGGCTTTTGGGTGCGTTGTGGTGCCTCAATTATTGATACGCTGATTATGATGTTGGCGATTATTCCCTCGGCATGGATTTTTTATCAAGGCAATTACGATCTGGTTTTTTCTACTGGTTTAAGTGAGCAGAAACCTTCGCTTTGGTTCGATATATTGGTTAATTATATTTTTCCTTTTTTGTACACTATTTTATTTTGGTTATATCTAGGTGGAACACCGGGTAAGCGTCTGATGCGTCTTAAAGTCTTGGATGAAAAAACTGGTAATAAGCTTACTTTAGGACAGTCAATCATTCGCTATATTGGTTATATTCCATCAACATTAGTCTTTATGTTGGGCTTTATCTGGATTGCATTTGACTCAAAAAAACAAGGCTGGCACGATAAAATGGCAAAAACAGTAGTAGTAAAAGAATTGTAAACATGAGAAAACACGATGCTAAATCTTCATCGTGTTTTCTTATAAAAGTTATTTGGAGCCTGACTTTTTAAATTTTACTTTCAATACAAGGGAAACTATGATGCCCACAATTAATCCCCAAAAAGCAGAACCAATCCCAAAGAATTGAACGCCAGATGCGCTACATAAAAAGGTGAGTAAGGCTGCCTCTCGATCACTGGGTTCATGAAAAGCAATCGCGATATTATGGCTAATTGTGCCAAACAGTGCGATACCTGCCAGTGCCATGATGAACAGAGTTGGAAATGACATCAACAAACTGGTTAAAGTTGCTGCAAATAGTCCCATTAAAATATAGAAAAATCCGCAACTCATTCCAGCAATATAACGTTTGGCAGGATCTGGATGAACTTGATCATCTAAACTTACTGCTGCGCTGATTGCTGCAATATTAACGGTATAGCATCCAAAAGGTGCCAGTACGGTTTGCGTTGCCCCAGTCCATCCGATGAGATGATTAACATGAGGTTGATAACCGTAGCTTTTAATCATGGCAATACCAGGTAAATATTGTGATGCCATATTAATCACAAACAATGGTAGCGCTAATCCCAAGATAGCTGACCATGTAAACTCTGGGGTAATCCATGTAGGTTTTGCCAAATCCCAGTGTAGAACGGGAGGGTGAAATTCCATGAAAAATGGACACATAGCTATACCAATCACCACTGTTATAACAATACAGTAACGGGGCCACAAGCGTTTTGAAACAATATAAACCGCCAGTAAACTTAAAATAAATTGCCAGTGGTCTTGCATATTGGCAAAAATGGCAATTCCAAATTTAAGTAAAACACCCGCCAACATGGCACTGGTTAAACTTTGGGGAATATGGGCAAGGACTTTTTCAAATACCCCAAAAAAACCCAAAAGTGCTGTGATCAGTCCACATACTAAAAAAGCACCAATTGCTTCATGTAAACTATAGCCACTTCCAGTAGCAATAATTAAGGCTAGACCCGCAGTAGACCATGAGGTTGCAACTGGATATTTAAATTTCCATGAAAGAATCAGACCTGATAAACCAATGCCTATTCCTAATGCCCAAAACCATGAAGTAATTTGTTGGGTATTTGCCCCCAGTATCTGTGCTGCCTGAATGACCAACACAGCAGATACACTGATTCCAATAAGAAAAGTAACAAATCCAGCAAAAGCGGCAGGAAGTGAAAAATCACGGATAAATTTTTGCATGATTCAGCTTGAGATTATAAGGTGTTTAAGAAAAATGCTTCTCAAAATTGAGTCAATCAGAAAAGCATCAACTGTATTCTAATCGGGCGATGATTTAAACAAAAGGTAAAATTATTACAATGTTGAGGTCGCAAGTTTTAAACCAAAACCAAAGAATAAAATCCCGACCATAAAGATACTGATCGCGGAAATTTTATGTTGCGATTTAAAAAATGCAGATAATTTCACCCCCGAAAAAATCAGGAGGGTCAGATAGCTTAAACTGACACATTGTAAAATAATCGATAAAACTAAAAAACTCAGTGCTGGATAAGGATAAGCAGGATCGACAAACTGAACAAAAAAAGATAGGAAAAATAAAATCGCTTTCGGGTTCAATAAACTTATGCCTAAAGCAGTGCGGTAAGGGTGGATCTGATCAAGTTTTGGTAAATCCGCCATTTGAATGTCTTCAACTGATTTATTTTTCCAACGCTGATAGCTAGCTTGAAGAAGCTTAAAACCTAAATAAGAAAGATAAAGGGCACCTATGATTTTTAAAGTAGTAAATATCCATGGAAAAGCGTGCATCAGTGAAGCAGCCCCAAGTACAGTACATAAAATTAAAATTGTATCGCCTGTAAAAATACCAAATGCACCACGATAACCTGTTTTAATTCCATAGCGCGAAGCAATCGACATCACATAAATAGAATTAGGTCCCGGTAAAAACACAATTAACAAAGTACCAATGATGTAAGTTGCTAGATCTGTAATCCCGAACACGAACATTTACTCATAAAAAAACCGAATTTTGTACTATAACAAAAATCGGTTTAAATATGTGAATAATCAAATATTAGGGTTGAATCTCGGCATCAATTCCAAAAGACTGACGCAATAAAGTATTGAGTTGATCTCGTGCTTTAATGAAACCATCCACGCCACTTTGCAAGAGTTGAAATGCCATCAAATCGTGTTCAAGTTCAATTTTAAAACTTTCTCTAGTTTGATCTTCGCGATTAATTTTTTCGGCTTTTGATGCCGATTCTTGGCTAAGTACGGTTTCGACCTGACGGTTATCCTGACTCAATTCAGCAAGTAACGTAGGGGAGATTGTAAGTAAATCGCAGCCTGCTAAACCAAGGACTTGCTCGACGCTACGGAAACTTGCTCCCATCACCTGAGTTTGAATAGCTTGCTGTTTATAATAGTTATAGATTTTCTTGACAGAAATCACACCTGGATCTTTTTCGATCGGATAATGGTCTACCTTTTCAGCCTTTTTGTACCAATCTAAAATACGTCCAACAAAGGGAGAAATTAAAGTAACTTTTGCGTCTGCACATGCTTGGGCTTGATGTAAGCCAAACAATAAAGTTAAGTTACAGGCAATGCCTTCTGCCTCAAGTATTTTAGCTGCCTGAATACCTTCCCATGTTGATGCAATCTTAATTAAAATTCTTGATTGATCAATGCCATACTCTTTATAAAGTTTGGATAATTCACGCGCCTTTTGAAGAGTGGCATCGGTATCATAAGACAATGATGCATCTACTTCGGTAGAGACTCGACCTTCAATCAGTTTTAAAATTTCAACGCCAAATTTGACTGTCAAAATATCAATAGTCCGTTCAATCAGTTGGTCTGCCTGATAGCCTTCTTGACGTGCCTGAGTATAGGCGGCTTCAATCAGTTCACGATTTTCAGGCTGACTCGCAGCAGCCGTGATTAACGATGGGTTAGTTGTGGCATCCAGAGGACGAAACTGACGAATCGCTTCAAGGTCGCTACTATCAGCGACAACGGTAGTTACATGTTTTAATTGGTCTAAAGCTGTCTGTGTCATTGCAATCAACATTCTGAGTTTAAAATATTTATCTATCAGTTATAGCATATTCTATTGTAAATCCACGTTAAAACTTGTCGATGGATTATTTTCTGTTCTGTCGAATGTGCTCAATTAAGTACCTTGCAGCAGAACCCAGTTTACTTTCACGACTCCAGACCAGATCGATGTAATACTCAAATTTGGGGGTAAAATCGAGTAGATTTAAAACTTTTAATTGTTGTTTGAGCTTAGGATTTTCTTTAAACATTTCTGAGGGCAAAACGCCCCAACCGAGATTTCTAACGATCATCATACAAGCGGAGTGGTGATTATCTGTGCGCCAGTAATTTTTTGAAAATAACAACTCGGGTTTAATCGTGTTGTCACGGCTGGCGACGACGATCTGGCGCTGCTGTAATAGATCTTCAAATTTAATATCTTTCATGTCTGCTAAAGGATGTGTTTTAGAGACAACAGGAATAAGTGATTCTTTTTTTATTTCAACAAATTGTTCGCGATAATCTAGATGTTCTCGTTCAAACATCCATGCCAATTGAGCACGTTGATCCAGTAACATGGTTAAAGCATCTTCTTGGGGCGCAGAAATAATATTGATCTGTAAGCTTGGGAACTGATGGGAAATTAAGCTGACATATTCTGTCCAGTTAGTATCAAGTAGTTCAGATACAATTACAATATTTAAGGCAGATTCAAGTCCTGTACTCAAGGCATGGGCTTGTTGTTTCCATTGATTCATTTCAATGAGAAGTTGCGCCGTCTTTTCATAAAGTATATGCGCTTCTGGCGTCGCAATGGGTTCTCGTCCGATCCGTTCAAATAAAGTTAAATTAAGATCAATTTCTAGATTAGCAATAGACATGCTTACTGCGGATGGAACTTTGCCTAGTTTTCTGGCAGCAGCAGAAAAAGAGCCTGTTTCCATCACAGTCTTGAAAATGGTTAGTTGTTCTTGATTGATATTCATCTGTCAAAATTATTGAAAGAATCTAATTAGATTTATCAAAATTATAAAAATAAAATAGCTTTACTGCAAACAAAAAAGAGTGTTTTAAAATGTTGATTTCCAAAAGACGAATTATTCATGCCTTGAGCTATGAAGTGATTCTATTGGTCATCATAGCAATCGCATTAAGTTTTATTTTTAATGTTCCTATGGAAGTAACAGGCTCACTCGGTATTGCCATGGCGGTGACTTCTGTTATATGGAATATGGTTTTTAACCATTTTTTTGAAAAATTTGAGCATAAACATCAGCTTAAAAGAACCATAAAAATTCGTATTCTGCATGCCATTGGTTTTGAGGGTGGACTTATGTTAGCGACTATTCCAATGGTTGCTTACGCTATGAAGATGACGATTTGGCAAGCCATAGTTCTGGATTTTGGTCTGACCATGTGTATTTTAGTCTATACCTTTATTTTCCAATGGGGTTATGACAAGGTCGAAGCAAGTATGGGAATAAGACCCGTGCATTAAACTACATTTACTGCAAGTCATGAGGCTTGCAGTTTCGGGTAAAAATAAGAAGATAAATCAATTAATTTTAAAATAAATAAATGTGACATATATCATATTTTAAAAAAGGAGAGCTATAATTTAAAACGATAATAAAAAAGAAAATTTAGTTTAAAATTTTTTGTATGTAACTAATAAATATAATTATTTATTGTGAATAATGTTCTGTATAAATTTTTAAAACATCTTAGTGATTTTCCGTTCATCTATGTTTGATTAATTTTTATTCTATTTTTTTGTACTCTATGAAGACCAATGTAAAGATTACATTGCATAATTCAAAAGGATTGAATCATGAAAATTATTACACTATGCAAACAATCATTGCTTGCTGTCAGCATTACTTCAACTTTCGGCTTGGTACACGCAGATGATTTTAAAAGGTTCTCTGTTTCCGCAGGGTGGTTGCATGTAATGCCTCAGGGAAAAGCAAATCCCTTTGATATCTCTACATCGGTGCCCAGTGGTACAAATGTTGCGGTCGGCGAGATTTCAATTCCAGCTTTTTTAGGTGTGCTGGATCCTGACGCAAGTTTTAAAGACGGTGATGGTTATACAAATACGAAGTTCTTTTTAAATGAAGTGTTTAAGAAAGAGGGAGATGCATCCAGTGTGGGAGAATTATTGGGTTTTGTAGATGAAAATGGAAATGTAAATGCTGAGACTTCTGGGGTGGCGACTATTAATGGTATTGATCATTGGCAAAATGAAGGCAGTGGATTGGAAGCCGATGATGTCGATACTTTAGGTTTAACTTTTAACTACTATTTAAATGAAAATGTTTCCTTGCAATTTATAGGCGGTATTCCTCCTAAAGTCGATATTAACGGAAAAGGGTTTATCAAAGCGCCACTGACAGGTTCTGCAAAAGCAGGTGGATTGGCAGGACAAATTTTGCCAGACATTGCTTTGAAACAAGATATTCCTATAACAAATCTAGATGCATATGGTAAAGCCGCATCAGTACGTGCATGGACACCAGCACTGGAGGCGCAATACCAGTGGGGTAAGGCTGGCGTCAATAAATTCAGACCTTATGTCGGCGCGGGAGTAATGTATGCACATTTTAGTGATATCAAGCTAAATTCAGGTATACGTTCAGATTTGGAAGCAGCAGGACATATGATCCAAAATATTCATGATGGGCAGGCGGGAGCTGCGTTGGATGGCAAAAAGTCGAGTGCAAATCCTGTGGTCGATGTCGATGCGGATGATGCAATTGCACCTATTGTGACCGCTGGATTTACTTATGATATAACGCCTAATTGGTATACAGTTGCTTCAGTCTCATATGCGAAACTGAACAATAAAGCAACCATTAATGTCATTGACAGTAATACCAATCGAGAACTTATTCACTCATCTACCAAGATGGATATTGATCCGATCATTACTTATTTAGGGGTTGGGTATCGTTTTTAATCTTTTATCTACATAATACCAGTTGATCCATCAGTATAAGATTTTGTACTGGTGGATTCTTTTAAGATTCTCTTTTATGTATTTTGATCATATTTGTATAAGCTATAATAAATATCAACTTTTATATCTAGTAAATAACAATTTTAAAATCTATTCTAAGGTTAAGTAGAATTATATTTTGACATCTAGATTGGAGGGCTGGTATTGAAAATAATAGTACAACGTTTTGCCCTAGTTCTCTTCTTAGCTTCACTCACAGGATGCCAAAATTTACCGACGACATTAGTTGCAAAATTGATGGATAATCAACAAACTCAGGAAAATGTAAAATATCTTGAGCAATATGCCCATAAACAGATTCAACAAAAACTGATCGTCCAAACTGATATACATTATGGTCAAGAACCACGTCAGCGATTAGATATCCTTTATCCTGAAAAGTTAGAGCAACGACAACTTCCAGTAATCTTTCTGGTACATGGTGGAGGCTGGGTTGCAGGTAGTAAAGAAGCGATGTTGCCTTATGCACAATTAATCGCTGATCGAGGGTTTCTCGTCGTTAATGTAGAATACACCTTGGTTCCGCAAGCGGCTTATCCGCAACAAGTTTTAGAATTAAATCAGGCTGTTGATTATGTTATGCAACATCAGGATCAATTACCTCTAGACCCAGCAAGAGTTTTCTTTAGTGGAGATTCTGCGGGAGCAAATATTGTGATTAGTTATGTTGCTGCGCTAAATGCACCTGAAATGGCACAACAACTCGATCTGAAAGCCTCTATTCCTGCCCAAAATGTAAAGGGATTAGTTTTACATAGTGGTGTTTATGATTTAAAAACTTTATATCATTCAAGTGCAAAAGCAGGAAGAATTGTCAGATGGGGAGCGGAAAGTGTCATTGCTCAATATAGTGGTTATGGTCAACCCAACGACCATCAGCTAGATTTAATGTCGGCATATCCTTGGGTTAATGCACAATTCCCACCTATTTATGTTAGTGCAACAGAGGTAGACCTTCTAACCCAAAGCCAGACCAAACCATTTATTAAAAAGCTTAAGCAACTAGGTGTTGAGGTAAATTCACAAATTTATTCTAAGGATTATGTGGAAAAAATTAATCACGATTTCAATTTCAATATGCGCTTTAAAGCCAGTCGTGAAGTATTTGATCAATCTATCCAGTTTCTAAAGCAACAGTCAGCTATGGAAGTGAAATAAATTAAAAAAGCAGCATCCAATGGATACTGCTTTAGGAAAATGTCTATAAGATTAGAAAATTATTTTTCTACAATTGCTACAACGCCTTGACCACCTGCAGCACAAATTGACACTAAAATACGTCCTGAACCTTTTTGGTTAAGGATTTTAGCCGCAGTCGCAAGGATACGACCACCTGTAGCAGCAAATGGATGACCCGCAGCTAAAGAAGAACCATGAATATTCAACTTAGAACGGTCAATAGAACCCAATGGTGCGTCAAGACCTAAACGTTCTTTACAGAACTTTGGATCTTCCCAAGCTTTAAGTGTAGAAAGCACTTGTGATGCAAAAGCTTCGTGGATTTCATAATAATCGAAATCTTGAAGTTTAAGGCCTGCACGTTCAAGCATACGTGGAACGGCGTATGCAGGAGCCATTAATAAGCCTTCTTTTTTACCAACAAAATCAACTGCTGCAGTTTCTGAAAAACTTAAGTAAGCTAGAACTTCATGACCATTTGCTTTTGCCCATTCTTCAGAAGCCAACAAAACAACAGATGCGCCATCAGTCAGTGGAGTGGAGTTACCCGCTGTCATTGTGGCATTTTCGCCTTTACCAAATACTGGCTTAAGTTTCGCAAGTTTTTCGACTGATGAATCAGGACGTAAGTTATTATCACGCTCAAGACCCATAAATGGCGTAATTAAATCATCAAAGAAACCTTCTTCATACGCTTTGGCCATTTTATGGTGAGAAGAAGCTGCGAGTTCATCTTGTTCTTCACGACCAATATTCCATTCAAGTGCCGTAATTGCAGCATGATCGCCCATTGAAAGACCTGTACGCGGTTCACCGTTTTTAGGCGCATCCATAAGTTCTTTCAGGTTAATTTTAGTTAAGGCCTTTAAGCGATCTTTGCCTGTTTTTGCAATATTAAGCTCAAGTAATGCCTTACGTAGACCATCACCAAACGCGATAGGTGCATCAGAAGTTGTATCTACACCACCTGCAATTGCTACATCAATTTGACCAAGTGCAATTTTATTGGCCACTGCAAATGCTGCTTGTAACCCAGTACCGCACGCTTGTTGAATATCATAAGCAGGAGTTTCTGGTGCAAGTGCAGTATTGAGCACGCACTCACGAGTCATATTAAAATCGCGGCTATGTTTAAGTACAGCACCAGCCACTACTTCACCGAGACGTTGACCTTGTAAATTGTAGCGTTCAACTAGACCATTTAATGCAGCAGTCAGCATGTCCATATTAGATGCTTTAAAATAAGCACCATTTGAACGGGCAAATGGAATACGGTTACCGCCAATAATGGCGACACGGCGAATAGCGTTTTGACTCATGTGTTGATCCTGTTGAACAGAAGGTTGAGCTTTAGTTGAAGTTTTCGTGCGAGCTGGAGCTTTATTGGCTGGAGCTGCTGTTTTAGTGCGTGTATTGGTTGTACGGGTACCAGGAGTTTTGCTTGCTGTTGCTGAAGCTGCCTTAGCTGAATCCGCAGCTACAGTTTTAGTCGTGCGTGAAGAGCGCTTTGATGTATTTGACACAGTATCCGAAGCAGAATTAGTGACTGCTGTTTGCTCTTGTGGATTGTCTTGAGTTGTTTTGCTCATAAGGCTTTTCCAAGCATGTTTATGATATTCTTGAGATGTACATTAACATAATTAAAATAGACCTGTATTGACTAGAATGACATTCTAGAGTGCATTCAGGTCAAGACATATCAAGATTAACTCAAGTATTATTTTATTCAAATCAATGAACCTTTATGTTCACAAGTTTCCAACAAAGGATATAAACAGCGATTATCCAGCTGGCTTTATACACACATTATTTTGTATGAGAGATAATAACCATGACTGATCAATACCAGGCATTCACCCAATCACCTCTTGGTAAGTTTGTAGTAAAAAATTTAGGTTTACCATCACCAGTGGTATTAGATCGTTTTGAAAGTGCAGAACCAGTGATTAATGGAGCTGTATTGTTTGGTGCGGCGCCTTCAAGTCCATTATCGAGCGCGATTGCACAGGTTTTGAGTAATATTCATGCGGACAGTTATGCGGGTAATAATGCCGAATTGCAACAAACAGCAGCAAAAGCGGGTTTAAATTTACGTGCGTTTAATTCAGGCGACAAAGAGTCTAAATTTAAAGCAGTTGTTTTTGATGCCTCTGGCATTCAAAATTCTGAACAGCTAAATGAACTATATAAATTCTTCAATCCAGTAGCGCGTCAGATTCAAAGCTCTGGTCGAGTGATCGTGATCGGAACAACACCGGAATCAGCAAAAACTGTAAAGCAAGCGATTGCTCAACGTGCACTGGAAGGTTTTGTAAAGTCTGTCGGTAAAGAATTCAAAAAAGGAATTACTGCTCAGGTTGTGTATGTAGATGAAGGCGCGGCTGATAATATTGAGTCGACTTTACGTTTCTTATTATCTCCTCGTTCAGCGTATGTTTCTGGTCAAGTAATTCGTGTTTCTAAGGCCGATGTTGTAAAAGTAGACTGGAACCAGCCATTAGCTGGTAAAACAGCGTTGGTGACAGGGGCAAGTCGCGGTATTGGCGAAGCGATTGCACATGTATTAGCACGTGATGGTGCACATGTTATTTGTCTTGATGTTCCTCAGCAGCAAGCAGATCTGGATCGTGTGGCCTCTGAAATCGGTGGTTCAGCTTTAGGACTGGATATTACTGCGGCGGATGCGGGTGAAAAAATTAAAGCTGCTGCTGCAAAACAGGGTGGTTTGGATATTATTGTCCATAACGCAGGTATTACCCGTGATAAAACTTTGGCAAATATGAAGCCTGAGCTTTGGGATCTGGTGATTAATATTAACTTGTCTGCGGCTGAACGCATTAACGACTATTTGCTTGAAAATGACGGTTTAAATGCCAATGGTCGTATTGTTTGTGTATCTTCAATTAGTGGGATTGCGGGTAATTTAGGTCAAACGAATTATGCTGCGTCTAAAGCAGGTGTGATTGGTTTAGTTAAATTCACAGCGCCAACTTTGAAGAATGGTATTACTATCAATGCTGTTGCACCTGGTTTTATTGAAACACAAATGACTGCGGCAATTCCATTTGCTATTCGTGAAGCTGGTCGCCGTATGAACTCGATGAATCAAGGCGGTTTACCAGTCGATGTTGCAGAAACAATCGCTTGGTATGCATCCACTGCGTCTACGGGTTTGAATGGAAACGTTGTTCGCGTGTGTGGACAAAGTTTACTTGGTGCATAATTCGCTGCTATCGTGTAGGGTCACTTTGAGAACAGAATAATACGAACCCTCTCTTTTTGAGTTTAAGGAGAGGGCATTCTCATTTTAAATCTATAAAAATTGAATAAGGTCAACCATGAATACACGCCATTTTAATCAGCTTCCGAAACCCTATCTGGCTTATCCAAAAGTCATTCAGGGATTGGTATTTAAAAAGCCAAAAGGCCCAAAAGTTTTGCCGCAAGTTGAATATGTGGTTGATTCGTTTCAAGTCGATCAAAAACACTTGCACGCTTATAATGAAGTTTGTGGCTTTAAAAATGATGGGTTTATTCCCGCAATTTATTTAGCAGTACTGTCTCAAAGTTTACAAATGCATATGATGACTACAGAAGCATTTCCTTTTGCGATTCTAGGCTTGGTTCATATACGCAATCAGCTTAAACAAACTCGTAAGATTGGGGTCAATGAGAACTTAACTTTGTCCTGTAAATTTGGTGAGCTAAAGCCACACGATAAAGGAGTTCAATTTGATTTCATTACCACAGCGAAGGTCGGTGATGAAGTAGTTATGGAAGGTTTAACAACTTATTTATCACGTCAAAAGACCGAGCAAAAGGGAACCGAAAGACAAAAAGAAAGTAAAATGCCAGATTACCAGCTTCAACATGTCTGGGAGGTCGCCGAAAATACAGGTCGCCGCTATGCCAAAGTTTCAGGTGATTTTAACTTGATCCATATTCATGCTGTGACAGCAAAAGCGTTTGGATTTAAACAGGCGATTGCACATGGGATGTGGAGTAAGGCTAAAGCATTGGCTAATATCAATTTGCCTGAGTCTTATGAAGCAGATGTATGGTTTAAACTTCCAATGTATTTGCCTTCTAAAGTTGAGTTTTTGACTGCGCAGCAATCTCAGGAAACTGACTTTTTAATTCGTAATGCCAAGTCACAAAAACCGCATGTTTCTGGGACTATTAACCCATTATAAAACCCAACATTCAAAAGCCTGATCAGTTCGGGCTTTTATATAAAATTAGAAAAAAATAGGGAACAAGAATGAGTGGTTTAACTGAAATTCTATTTGCAAATACACATAATTATCATGGTTTAATCGATGAGCGATTTCACGATCTGGCAGAGCAATTTAGTCGTTTGCAAGATGCGCGTACTGAACAAGGTGGGGCCGCCTTAGCTGTCTATTTCCAGGGTGAAAACGTTGTTGATATTTATACGGGGAAAAAATCACTCACTGAGCAATGGAGTGAAGATACGCTTTCGGTTTGTTATTCAACGGGTAAGGGTGTATTGGCTACTTTGGCACACATTTTAGTCAGTGAAGGTTTTCTTGAATATGATGTTCCTATTATGCATTACTGGCCTGAATTTGCGAAAAACAAGAAAGAGTGGATAACGCTTAGGCATGTTCTGAGTCATCAAAGTGGCTTATATGACATACGAAACATGTTGGAAGATGCACGTGAAATGCTGGACTGGCAGCATATGCTAAAAATATGTGAACAAGCCACTCCTCGTTTTAGTATTAATCAGGGGAGTGCTTATCAGGCGCTTACTTTTGGCTGGTTAGTGGGTGGTGTATTGGAAAAAGCAACAGGGCAGCGCTTGGCAGATTTGATGCAGACATATTTGGTGCAGCCTTTAAATCTGAATGGCGCTTATTTTGGCGTACCTTCTGCGCAACTTGCCCGTGTAGCAAGATTAATTCCTCAACCACCTAAATCAGAGCAGGAAAAGCAAGCTCAAAAACCTAAGGTTTTAAAACCACATAAACCTTCATTAACCGATAAATTAGTGACATGGACTGGGCAAAATCCACAGGATTTTCAGGATGCCATGATTCCTAAAGGAATGCGTCATTTTAGTTTTTTTAGTGATGAAGGACTTCAAGCTATTATTCCTGCTGCAAATGGTGCTTTTACTGCAAATAGCCTAAGTAAGATGTATGCCATGTTAGCTAATCGTGGTCAATGGGAAGGCAAGACCTTGATTAAACCTGAAGTATTTCAGCAACTCAGTACCGTTCAAAGTTATGCACGAGATAAGGTCATGCCAATCCCAATGAATTGGCGGCTTGGCTATCATCGGGTCTTAACTATGGGCAAACGTGCCAAAAATGGCTTTGGACATATTGGTTATAATGGTTCAGGAGCGTGGTGCGACCCAGATCGAAATTTAAGCTTTGCATATACCCATAATTTTAAAATTGGTTCAATTACGGGTGATTATCGTCTTTGGGGGTTAACGCAGGAAACTTTGCGTTGTGCAGATCAAATTTTAAAAGGCCGTAAAGGCTGGTTTTAATTTAAGTGTTCTGCATGTGCAGGAATGTGATAAGTGATCTGAATATATTTGGGTTGCTGTTTAACATGGCTAATGCTTCCACCCAAACCTTCTGCAAGTTTTCGGCTGGCAAAATTTTGTTCTGCCACAGGGTAAACAAAATAATCAGCTTTAACGTTCAAAACGGCCCAATCATAAATCGACTTCAATGCTTCTTTGGCAAAGCCACTGCCATGTTTGTCTTCACGTATCCATAAGCCGAATTCAGGTGTTTGGGTATGAATGCGGTGTATGCCAATTAAACCGATAAATTGATGTGTTGTTTTATCGCGTAAAACAAAATGTCGATCTGTCGCATACGCTTGAGCCTGTAGCCATTTTTTTCCAATATTTTCAAATTCTTCAAAAGTTTGGGAGGGTTCCCATGACATAAATTGAGTTAGACTTAAGGTGATATATGGATAAATATCAGGACAGTCTTTAAGTTCAAAAGGTAAAATATTTAATCTTGAAGATGCAATCGGAATAGGTAAATGGTTCATTTTAAGGTCATATATTTATGTTATCTCTTTTAATTGAGCATATCTGTAAATAGAAATCATTTGCAAATTTTATTGTAAGAGATTACAAACATCGCTTCGTTATTACTCAAGATAATTTGTTTATTTAATATTTGCTTGTGCATGGATTCTAGCTGAATTCATTCACTATCGCACAAAAAAACAGTATGCTTATGTGCAAACAAGGAGCATTCATGTATCAAGTACTGGCTAGAAAATACCGTCCTCGTAATTTTATTGAATTGGTCGGGCAAAACCATGTGTCACGTGCACTGACCAGTGCGTTGGAACGTGGTCGTTTGCATCATGCTTACTTGTTTACAGGCACGCGTGGTGTGGGTAAAACCACAATTGCACGTATTCTAGCGAAATGTTTGAATTGTGAAACAGGGGTAACGTCCACGCCTTGTGAAGTATGTGCTACCTGTCGTGCGGTGAATGAAGGACGTTTTATTGATCTGATTGAAATCGATGCAGCATCACGTACCAAAGTAGAAGATACGCGTGAATTGCTGGACAACGTTCCTTATGCACCAACTCAGGGGCGTTTCAAGGTTTATTTGATTGACGAAGTGCATATGCTGTCTACGCATTCGTTTAATGCTTTACTGAAAACGCTGGAAGAACCACCAGAGCATGTAAAGTTTTTATTTGCGACCACAGACCCACAAAAACTTCCGATTACCGTGATTTCTCGATGTCTACAATTTACTTTACGTCCACTTGCTGTAGATGAGATTACTGAGCATTTAACTGCAATTTTAGACAAAGAGCAGATTCGTGCAGATAAAGATGCAATTTGGCAGATTGCCGAGTCTGCACAAGGTTCTTTGCGAGATGCTTTGTCTCTAACAGATCAGGCTATTGCTTATGGACAGGGTGAGGTGCATCACCAAGATGTTAAAGAGATGTTGGGACTGATTGATCGTACGATTATTTATGATCTGATCATTGCTATTCATCAAAACCAGCAGGCACATGTTAGTCAGTTATTGTTGCAATTTCGTCAGCAAGCACTGGATGTATCCTTGGTGCTTGACCAGTTAATTTCGACTTTACATGAACTGGCATTATTGCAATATTTGCCTGAATTAAGCCTTAAATATAGTGAAGAAATTAATCAAAAGATTCTGTCATTGTCGAGAATGGTCTCTGCTCAGGATTTGCAACTTTACTATCAAATTGCATGCAAAGGTCGTGCTGAATTACAGTTGGCTGTGACTCAGGAACAAGGCTTTGAAATGTGTGTGCTACGTTTGTTGGCTTTTCGTCCTTTGGCTATGGATGAAGTGGTTGTTGAACAGACAGTCCAGATTGTATCTGAGTCTATACAATCTAATTTTGAAACACAGACATCGGAGCCCCCCGTTGATACAACTGCAATTTTAAATGTTCAGAAAACTTCTTCTCAATCCGTTGAAGCTGAAGATGATTTTGCGCTAGAAAATACTGAAAATTTTGATGAAGGGCCTCAAATCTTTGAGGAGCCAGAACCATTGATCACGATGGATCAGGATGCTTTAGAGTCATTTCCTCCGCCTGCTATCGATGAATCAGAAAGCGTTGTGATATTTGATGCAAATTCAGATGAATTGATTGGATTTGAAACACAACCCTCTTTGTCATCTATATCCGTTGCTGAAATGCAAGTTTTTCCTGTAGATGAGCAATCAACAGAATTAAATTCTATGCATCCATCACAGAATTTATTATCACCGCAATCCATTGAAAATCTGGGTGATTCACCATTGCAGAGCAATATTTCGGCAGAATTATTAGTATCTTCGTCATCAGAAAATAGTATCCAGTCCACAGAAATTTTAGAAAATTCGATTGAAAATATCAAAGAGAATGGGGTTTCGGAGACGTTATTATCTGCACATGTTCAAGAAAGTCTAGTTTCCCATACTATTGGAAATCATGACATTATTTCTAAAGATTATTCAGATTTGATGCCACAAGATATTCTTAAGCTTCCCATCGAGATTCTTGAAGGAGAGTGGACATTGGAAAAATGGGAATATTGGTTTAGAAATAGCCAGCTTTCACCTGCCGTTCAAGAATTGGCGCAACATGGCTTAATGTCTGGGCAAATTGATGGAATATGTATATTTACAATTCCACAGAAATTTGAAGGTATGCTTTCACAACTTCAGTATGCATTGGAAAATGAAATTAAATCTTTATGGCCAAATACTCAGTTTTCTGTGCAATATGCTGAGATTTCAGATACTACGCCTTTTGTTAAACAAGCAGAACGTAAGCAGAAAGCATTTGAGCGTGCAGAGCATCTGCTTAAGGCCGATCCTGTCATAAAAAGTTTATTGGATACCTTTGAAGGTGAATTGCAAAATATTCAATTAAAAGGATGAAACTTTCTTCATCCTTTTGCTGTATTTAGGTTATAGGGGTGAGTAAATAAGGCTCAAGAGATTTTTTCATCTCATCTGAAATAGCGGTGCTTTCACGCGTTTCACGATCAACAAAAACATGCACAAAATGTCCCTGAGCAGAAGGCTCGATATTGTGCTGTTTAAAAATGGCTAATTCATATCTTAAAGAAGAATTTCCTATTTTAGCAATGGCTACACCCACTTCAATTATATCGGGAAAGGAAAGCTCCTGAAAAAAACTACAGGCAGAATCAACGACTAGTCCAATGAGGGGTGACTGACGAATATCGAAACCCGCATGTTGAATAAGTAGCGAATTGGCAGCGGTATCGAAGTAGCTATAATACGTGACATTATTAACATGACCGTAAATATCATTATCAGCCCAGCGCGTTTGTATATTTAAAAAGAAATGAAATTGGTCACGGGTTTTTCGGACTGGTTTTATAGATTCATTGTTCATGCGTAGATTGCCTCATAGATTTCGAAAGCAGCCTGTTCTGTCATTTCTCTAGGGTTATTTTGTAAAAGACGAGTTTGCAACATTGCATCCTTGGCCAGTGTTTCTAGACTATGTTTAGGCACGTTCAAATTACTTAACTTTAAAACTAGACCACTTTGATCCAAATGATTTTGTATATGATCAATAAATAGATCACACAAACCATCACAACTTCCATTACTTCGTGGATCAAGCCATTGCATGAGTTCCGCATATAAATGTTTGGCATGGGATGCATTAAATTTCAGAACTTCGGCTAAAACCAGAGCATTGGTATGTCCATGTGAAAGATGAAAATGTCCGCCTAAAGGATAGGCGAGTGCATGAACTGCACCAACAGGCGCATTAGCGAAAGCTTGTCCAGCAAGCATTGATCCCAATAGCATATTTTGACGTGCTTCCATATCTGCACCGTTTTTTAGGACTTTAGGCAAATTATCATTGAGTAGTCGCAAAGCATTTTTTGCGAGCATGTCGGCATAGAAGTTCTTTTTTATTTTGGAGGTATAGGCTTCAATAGCATGTACCATCGCATCAATGCCTGTGGCAGCAGTAATGTGGGCAGGTAAACCCTGAGTGAAGTTGGCATCCAATATCGCAACATCAGCATATAAAGCTGCTGAAACGATGCCTGTTTTGGTGGTTTCACCTGTAGTTACTATAGATATAGGCGTGACTTCAGAACCTGTTCCAGCAGTCGTTGGAACTAAAATTAAGGGTAATTTGGGGCCTTTAGCATGATTAACGCCGTACATTTCAGCCAAAGTCTGCTTTTGTTCTGGGTGTGCCAATAATGCAATAATCTTGGCGACATCCATGGAACTGCCTCCACCAAAACCCAAAATCGCATCAACTTTTTCTTTTTTTGCGAATTCGGCAGCATCCAGCACAATATGTTCTGGTGGATCAGCTTGTATATTTGAATAAATTGCATAAACGATATTCTGGCGTTCTAAAATCTCGATAATGGGTAAATGAAGTTGATGCTGTACCATGCCGGGATCAGTGATGATAAGAAGTTTACGATAATTGCCATCGTGAATAATATGTTTAAGTTCCTGTATCGAGCCAAGACCTGAAATAATGCTAGAGGCTGTCTGAAATTGAAATTGGCTCATTCGTATTTCCTTATTTTTCATCATAAATCGAACATTTCTGTTCGTTTCTTCTATAGGATTATGCTTTTAAATAACTTAACATAAGACACCTGAAAATAAAGCACTTTCGAGGTTTATATGTCATCACACTCACCCTATAAGGTGCTATGCGTCTGTTTGGGTAATATTTGCCGTTCGCCAACGGCAGAAGTGGTTTTAAGACACTTTTGTGATGCACATCAACTCGATATTGTTGTAGATTCTGCGGGTACCAGTAATTATCATCCAAATAAAGCGCCTGACCCTCGTAGTCAGCAACACGCACTGAAACGTGGCTACGATTTATCTACGTTGCGCGCCCGTCAACTTACGACTCAGGATTTTTTG
Source organism: Acinetobacter sp. S40 (assembly GCF_016624705.1). Taxonomy (NCBI): domain Bacteria; kingdom Pseudomonadati; phylum Pseudomonadota; class Gammaproteobacteria; order Moraxellales; family Moraxellaceae; genus Acinetobacter; species Acinetobacter sp. S40. The sequence continues at coordinate 39,283 of NZ_JACVTU010000002.1, read as the reverse complement.
GAGTTTGATCTTATTCTAGCGATGGATCATGAAAACTTTAAAAATATTCAGTCACTGAAGCAAAAAGCTCTAAACCAATATAAAACGCATCAGATTCGTGCAAGTGTTGCATTGATGAGTGAGCATGATCCCGTCTATAAACAACAAGCTTTACCCGATCCTTATTATGGTGAAACCGATGGCTTTGAACGCGTTTTAGATCAATGTGAATCGAGTGCCAAGGCATGGGTGCAAATGTTTAAACAACAAATTAGGACTGTCGATCAATAAAATGAGTTTACCCGTGATTCATATCCAAAAAGATATCCAGCTTAAGCCTTTCAATACTTTAAATCTGCATTCTATTGCTTCAGATTATGCAAAAATTGATTCAATCCAAGCCCTAACTGCTGCACTGGATTATGCTGAACAGCACCAATTGAATAGCTTAATTCTTTCAGGTGGAAGCAATATGTTGTTGCCAGAGCATATACATGCGTTGGTATTACATATTGATATTCAGGGTGTCGAGATACTCGAGGATAGCTCTAACCATATAACAATTAGAGTGGGTGCTGGTCAGGTTTGGCACGATTTTGTTTTAATGACCACCAGCAAAGGTTGGTATGGATTACAGAATTTAGCTCTTATTCCGGGTTTAGTCGGAGCTTCACCTGTACAAAATATTGGTGCCTATGGCGTTGAAGTTGGTGAGTTTATTGAGTCTGTCCAAGTTTACGACAGACATAACAAAGTCACGCAAAATATTAAGGGCATCGATTGTCAGTTCGCTTATCGCGATAGTATTTTCAAACACGATCCAAATCGTTACGTTATTACTCACGTTACTTTTCGTTTACTTAGACGACCAGAACTTAGATTAAATTATGGCGACTTAAAAGCGGCTATTGGAGATGATTTAACACCTGAAAATTTACAACGACAAGTCATTCGAATTCGTCAGAATAAATTACCTGATCCTAAAGAATATCCAAATGTCGGTAGTTTTTTTAAAAATCCTGTGATTGTTCAAACAGATTTTGACCAATTACTTACAAAATTTCCGCAAATTCCACATTATCCTCAGCCACAAGGCTGCGTTAAAATTGCGGCAGGTTGGCTAATTGATCAAACAGGCTGGAAAGGGAAAAAATTAGGTGCAGTAGGTATGTTTGAAAAACAGGCACTTGTTTTAGTGAATTATGCCAATGCATCTTTAAGTGAAGTTAAGCACACTTATCAGGCTGTCCAAAAGGATGTAAAACAGCGCTTTAATATTCAGCTTGAACCAGAACCAGTATTATTTGATACAAATGGATTCATTCGATCACATTCGGAATAGTAATTATGGGTAAAACTCATTGGATGATTCGATTAGTGCGTATAGTGGGAATACTATTCGTACTTTTTGCATGTCTGATGGTTTTTATTTACACACCATTTTATTCGAAATTGATTGTAAAGGCCCTCAATTATTTTGTCCCTGTTGAGGTTAATCAAGTCGCGGCGAGAAGTCAGCAACAAGCTTCTTTAAGTGAACATGATAATCTTGAGCCCGGGTCAAATTTATGGATTGCACGTCAAGCTTATTTAAGCCTGATTGAAGAGGCTTTAAACTCTAAAGATCCAGAATCTTTAACCTTGCTGCAAACGCGATATAAGCTTTTACAGGAACGTATTTTAGAGCAGCAAAAACAAGAAGATGCCGAAGAGCCAGAAAAACCAACAGTTCCTTTATTAAAAGCATCTGTTTCAGAGCCAGAAGTAACTTCGGCCAGTAGTGAACCCGAAGTTGAAGACATTCCCAATCCATTACTCGAGTTAAACAGTTCTGAAAATAAAGCATTGATGCAACAATATGTTGAATTTCTCAAAAAGCATCCAGTACCAGCGGAACATGAACATGTAATTGATCAACAGACTACGCAGGATATTGCCTACGTTAAACAAAATCAAAATGATGAAAAATTGACAAGTTATAGTAAACCTTATGCCATTGTGGTGTTAGGCGGCGGACTAACCTTGGCTGAAAATAAAAAAGATATTGTAGTAAATCCTTATACTCGTTTAAGACTGGAAAAAACGCTGCAATTACACAGTCAAAACCAATTGCCGATTGTATTAAGCGGAGTAGAAGCACCCTATATGCAAAAATGGCTTAAACAACGTGGAGTGGATGCAAAACTTCTTGAAAATAGAAGTATGAATACCTGTGAAAATACGAGATTTAGTTCATTATTACTACAAAAAAAAGGTGGTGCACCCACTGTGATGTTGGTCACGGATATTTATCATATGCCTAGAACGCGCCGTTTATTTGCTTTAAATGGGATTGAGACAATTCCTGTTGAAGCACCGATGCCGACAAAATTGTCTACCTGGCAACCTAGCCAACAAAATTATGATCATAGTCGCCGTGCCAACTATGAATTATTGGCGACTATTCGTGATGTACTTTTTGGCTCTAGCGGATGTCGGGAGGTACCATAAATGCCAGAGATTCCTTTTTTAAATCCTGCGGTTTTACAAGAGTTAGATTTGCCTGTTCCAAGTCGTGATTTAACTCCACAAGTGCTTGAATCTTTAAATCTAAATCATGCTTTTGAACCCTCCAAAGATATTTTGGCTTATCGTAAGCTGTACGGTCTCGATTTAATTGAGTGTGAACAATGGCAAGGCTACATTCAAATGCCATTGTTCAAGTTGCATGTACAGGTATTTAAGCCATATCAGAAACCATTGGGAACTGTCTGTCTTTTACATGGTTACTTGGAACATAGCGGTATCTATCAACCAATTATTCGGGAAATAATAGAACAAGGCTTTAGTGTTGTGACCTATGATTTACCGGGTCACGGTTTAAGTGATGGTTCACCTGCCAATATTCAAAATTTCGACCATTATCAACAAGTGCTAATGGCGGTCTATCAGTACGTTAAACATGCCACTCAACTTCCTAAACCATGGTTGGGCATTGGTCAAAGTACGGGCGGTGCCATTTGGATGCATCATTTACTTGAATATGCTGAAAAAAGGCAAGATCCAATTGTTGATCGAGTGCTTTTGTTATCACCATTAATTCGGCCTGCAAAAACTGCTTGGTGGCACAATTCGGTTGGGTTGGGCATTATTAAGCGAATAAAGCGTCAGGTTCCACGCCACTTTAGACGGAATAATCACAATCCTGAATTTTTACGTTTTATTCGTCTCAAAGATCCATTACAGCCGCGAATGATGGGGATGGACTGGATTTTAGCTATGTCGAAATGGATGCTTGAAATGGAAGAGCGCCCACCGTGCCGTATTCCTGTGTGGTTGGCACAAGGTGCATTGGATCAGACCGTAGATTGGCGTTATAACATTGAGTTTATTCGACGAAAATTTCGATTGCAAACTTTACTCATGCTCGAAGAAGGTTCACATCAATTAATTAATGAACGAGCTGATATTCGTGCTGCACTGACGGGGCTGATTCCTGCATTTTTACATGCTCGTCCCAAGCATTATTATTATTGATGAACTGTTATGTTGAACAAGCTTTCAAATTTATTTAAATCTGGCAAACCATCGCCTGAACAGCAATATATGCAACAGCATCAGATACAGTTCGATGCAATACGTGGTTATAGTGTTGATGGTATTGTTATGAATGATTTAGCAGAACGACTTGAATATTTTTCAAATCGAAAGTTATCTAATTTTAATGATCTGGAACAGCTCTATTTAAGATCAATATTGATTAATGAAAAAGTTGATCTCGAAATTGCAACAGGTCGTTATGTCACACGATTGAACAATAACGAAGAAAATTTAAACCAATTTAAAATATTGATTGAAAAGCTGAATCAGTATTATCGCAAATTTAAACGAGATCAATAAACAACGACATAAATGAAGTTTGGCAAAGGCGCATCATGGTAATATAGGCATTATGTCTTTTATTCAAACGAATTCAATGTTTCAACAAGAAATCTCTCAGCTCAAATTACAGCAATTAAAAGCAGGCGAAAAACGCTGGATCGGGTCAATCCTGGGTTCAGCGGGTGCATTATTATTTAAAGAAATTGCTGACCAATCTGCATCTTTACTCGTGATCGTTGCAACAAATAATCAGCATTTGGCTCAACTTGAAAGTGAGCTTGAGTTTTATGGTATAAAACCTACGATTTTCCCCGATTGGGAAATTTTGCCTTATGATCGCCTGTCACCACATCAGGATATCGTTTCTGAGCGCCTTTCAATTTTATCCAACATGCCGCAAAAAGGCGTATTACTAATTTCTGCTGCCACACTTGCTCAACGCGTTGCTCCTGTTTCTTGGATATTGGGAGAACATTTTGATATTCGAGTTGGCCAGAAGTTTGGTCTGGAGAAAGAAAAATTAAGGTTGATTCAGGCCGGTTATCATCTGGTCGATACGGTGTATGATCATGGTGAGTTTGCTGTTCGTGGCAGCATTATGGATATATTTGCTTCTGGGCAAGAGCAGCCAATCCGTATTGATCTTTTTGATGATGAGATTGATACGCTTAAATTTTTTGATCCGGAAACACAGCGAACGACTGAAAGTTTAACTCAATTTACGGTTTTACCTGCCAAAGAATTCCCATTAAAAGAAGCGCGGTCAGTCTTTCGAGACCGCTATGCTGAAAGTTTTCCAACAGCAAATCCTAAAAAAAATCCAATTTATCAGGATGTATTGGACGGCATTTCTTCACCAGGAGTCGAGTTTTATTTACCTTTATTCTTTGAAAAAGCAATCATGCAAAGCCAAGGTGCATTGACTTCATACTTACCAAAGAATTGCATTGTCATTACAAACGCAGATCTTGATGAGACTCTAAATCAGTTTTGGAAAGATGTTATGCAGCGTTATGAGAGTCGCAGGCATAACATTGATCAGCCAGTTTTAGCACCTGAAGATTTATTTTTAATGCCGAATATGGTGCTTGAGTATCTCAATCAATTTCCACGAATTTTAGCGAGTGCTGAACAAACGGCAATACGTGCTGGAGGGATTAATCTCAATACATTGCCACCACCAAAACTGCCAGTAGACGCAAAAAAAGAGCAGCCTTTTGAAAGTGTTAAGACGTATATCGATGAATCAAGGCATCCGGTACTTTTGGTAGCCGAAAGCGCGGGTCGTCGTGAAAGCTTGAAAGATTCGCTTAGACCGAGTTTGGGTGATATTCCAAACGTAGAAGGTTTTACGGACTTTTTAAAGCAGCAATATGCCATTGCGATTACCAATGCGCCTTTAGATCGGGGACTGGTCGTTCCTGATCAGCTTTCCGTAATTTCTGAAAATCAGCTTTATGAACATCGTGTTGTTCAGCGTCGTCGTAAACGACAACAGGAAGTTTCCGAAGAATTTCTCATTCGAAGTTTGACTGAACTGAGCATTGGCGCGCCTGTCGTGCATATTGATTATGGAGTTGGACGTTATGCGGGGCTGATTACACTAGCAATAGATGGACAGGACCATGAGTTTTTACAACTTGATTATGCAGAGGGTGCAAAAGTTTATGTACCCGTGACCAATTTGCATTTGATTAGTCGCTATAGTGGTGGAGACCCGGATCTTGCTCCCTTACATAAACTTGGTACAGATGCTTGGAGTAAGGCAAAGCGTAAAGCTTTAGAGCAAATTCATGATGTAGCTGCTGAGCTTTTGCATATACAAGCGCGTCGACAGTCTAAGCCAGGATTTGCCTTTGAACTGGATCAGACTTTGTATATGCAATTTGCTAGCGGTTTTGCTTATGAAGAAACCTTGGATCAGGCGAATGCGATTGATGCCACTTTGCATGATATGCATTTGGCCAAGCCAATGGACCGTTTAGTCTGTGGTGATGTCGGTTTTGGTAAAACTGAAGTCGCGATGCGAGCCGCATTTGTGGCTGTGCAAAATAACAAACAAGTCGCGGTATTAGTCCCAACCACACTTTTGGCGCAACAGCATTATGAATCCTTCAAAGATCGTTTTGCAGATTGGCCAGTACGAATTGAAGTTTTATCTCGTTTTGGATCTAATAAAACCCATCAGAAAAATATCGAAGATTTGATAAATGGCAAAGTCGACATTGTGATTGGAACCCACAAACTGCTTCAGGAAAACGTCCAGTTTAAAAATCTAGGTTTGATGATTGTCGATGAAGAACACCGTTTTGGAGTGAGAGACAAAGAGCGCATAAAGGCATTACGTGCGGATGTTGACATGTTGACTTTAACTGCGACTCCAATTCCTCGTACTTTAAATATGGCATTTTCAGGTATGCGTGATTTATCAATTATCGCGACTCCACCTGCACGTCGTTTGGCAGTGAAAACCTTTGTGCAGGAACATACTGATGAATCCGTCAAAGAAGCAATCTTACGTGAATTGTTACGCGGTGGTCAGGTGTATTTCTTACACAATGAAGTTGATACCATTGAGCGTACTGCAGAGAATATTCGTCAGTTAGTACCTGAAGCACGTGTTGCAGTTGCCCACGGACAAATGCGTGAACGCGAACTTGAGCAGGTCATGCAGCAGTTTTATCATAAAGAATTTAACGTATTGGTATGCTCAACGATTATCGAAACTGGGATTGATGTACCTAATGCCAATACCATCATTATTGAACGTGCTGACAAATTAGGCTTGGCGCAACTACATCAGTTACGCGGACGTGTAGGACGTTCGCATCATCAAGCATATGCTTATTTACTTGTACCGTCGATCAAGCATTTAAAAGGAGATGCTGAAAAACGTCTGGATGCAATTCAACGTGCTTCAACTTTAGGGGCGGGTTTTATGCTAGCCACCGAAGATTTGGAAATTCGTGGTGCGGGGGAATTACTGGGTGAGCAGCAGAGTGGTTCTATGCAAGCAATCGGTTATAGCTTATATATGGAAATGCTGGAAAAAGCCACCAAAGCTATTCAGAAAGGTAAAACTCCGAACTTCGATGCGCCATTATCTTTGACGGCTGAAATTAACCTGCATATGCCAGCATTGATCCCAGATGATTATCTGGGCGATGTACATCAGCGTTTATTATTTTACAAACGTATCAGTAATACAGATACACAGGAAAAGCTCGATAATATCCGTATGGAATTGATTGATCGTTTTGGTACTTTACCTCAAGCAGTTAAGCAGCTATTTAGTGTGCACCAAATTCGCCTCAAAGCGGAACATCTGGGAATAACTAAGATTGATCTCAATGCAAATGGCGGTTATGTGGAGTTCTCACCTGATACACCTGTTCAAGCCATAAGTATTATTCAATTAATGCAAAAAAATCCAACTTATTATCGAATGGAAGGCGGACAACGTTTAAAAATTACAGTGCAATTACAGGAATATGACAAACGGACTCAATTTATTCAGGATTTACTTTTAAAACTTGTACATGAGTTACATTAATAAAAGCATTTTTTGTTAAGCATGTATGATGGAAATCGACCGATTTTCATCATACTTTTTAGTTTAACTTTATATTGTCAAAATATGCGATCAAGTTGCTGTAAAATTAAGCTTTTACGAATGGATAAGTGAATAAAATCATTGTTATTTGTAAGTAAACAAGGTACTAATAATACTCACATCACAAGTGTTGTGATAGTATTAGCCATCATAATTCATGCGTCATTTATAAAGATATGTTTAGTTTGCATCCCCAACTTGCTCAAGATACTTTTTTTGTAGGCGATTTTCCGCTTTCAACATGTCGTTTAATGAATGATATGCAATTTCCATGGTTGATTCTTATACCGCGTGTGTCAGGTATTACTGAGCTTTATGAGTTAAGCCAAGCTGATCAGGAACAATTCCTACGTGAATCAAGCTGGTTATCAAGCCAATTATCCCGCGTTTTTCGTGCAGATAAAATGAATGTGGCAGCGCTTGGAAACATGGTGCCACAGTTGCATTTTCATCATGTTGTGCGTTATCAAAATGATGTGGCATGGCCTAAACCTGTTTGGGGAACGCCTGCTGTACCTTATAGCAACGATGTACTTGCACATATGCGCCAGACTTTGATGTTAGCTTTACGTGGACAGGGTGATATGCCATTTGATTGGCGTATGGACTAAGTCTGTGTTAAACCACATAGGGACTTATGTGGTTTAAGTTAAAGGTTGGAGGGTAGAGTGCCATTAGATAGGCTGGTCGATAGAGAACCGCGTCAGTTTGCTTATTTTCATCGTTTGATGGGATATTTCATACTGTCATTGATTGAGGTAATTTATTCGTTTACCTCGCCTGATGCTAACTATCAACTTTATATTCCAGTCTTTCTTGTTATCATCTTAATCATTAATCCTAAATTAGATCGCTGGTTACAGTATAAGTTTGATAAAAATCTTTCCAGAAATGTTTTTTTTGCCATAGATAGTGTGGTGGTTGCCGTCTCTTTGGCAGGTGTCCACCTAAGCCTGGTTCTCACGTTTGCTTCATTATTTGCATTATTATATACCGCTATAAATAGCAAAATTTCATTTATGGCTGCCTCTTTGTCAGGCATGATTGGCGTTACCATTTTTTATGCCAGTACAATTTTTATCTTTGGTTTTCAGGACTACTTTGAACCAACGAGTCAGGAACTTACGGTAATTAGCTTAATTTCCCTGATTACATTTATTAATATTGGTAACTATTACCAGCATATCCGGATTGAAAAACTCAATCACTTGCGTCAGCATTATTATAATCAAATGACGCGCTATATGGCGTTTTCAAACCAACTGAGTCGTTATGCACCACTGCAACTTTGGCAGTCGATTATGCGTGGTGAATCAGAAGCAAAAATTGAATATAAACGAAAAAAACTAACTATTTTCTTTTCTGATATTCAGGGTTTTACTGAACTTTCAGAAAGTTTAATTCCAGATGATTTGGCGTTTTTACTCAATGACTATTTAAGCCACATGACAGAAATTGCTAAACAATATGAAGCGACTGTCGATAAATTTATGGGAGATGCCATCCTCATCTTTTTTGGTGATCCAACTTCGCAAGGGGTAGAAAAAGATGCAAAATCTTGCGTAGAAATGGCGATTGCCATGCGGCAGCAAATGAAACTATTGCGTGAGCGATGGATCAAAATGGGTTATCCAGCTTTACATATTCGTATGGGAATTAGTACAGGTTATTGTCACGTGGGAAATTATGGCGCTACCCACCGTATGGCCTATACCATTGTAGGGCGTGATGCAAATCTAGCTGCGCGTTTACAATATGCAGCGGAAATCGACGAAATCTTAATTTCTGATGATACTTATCAATTGGTTAAAAATGAATTTTTGTGTGCGCCAAAAGCACCTATTTATCTAAAAGGTATTCAGGGTGCGGTCAAAACATGGCAAGTCATGGAAAAATATACGGGTAAAATGTCTGATAATCAACAGTGGTTTGATTATGAATATAAAGGCTTCCATTTGGTATTAAATCTTGAAGAAGTGCAAAACTTTGAATATCCAGAATTAGTTGATGTACTTGAAAAAATGATTCAACGTATTCAGGTCCAGCAAAATCTAACGAATGCGCAAGGCGTTGCTAAATTAAAACTTGAAGATGAAGTAAAATAAAAGCCACTCGTTTGAGTGGCTTAAACGTTTAAATAATATTATTTAATGATTTTCTGATGCATGGTTAATGGTGTACTTCGGAATTTCAACTTCCAGATCTTCATTCACTATTTTTACCTGACAAGATAAACGTGAATCGGGTTCAAGACCCCAAGCACGATCAAGCAAGTCAGCTTCGACATCATTCATTTCTTCAAGACTATCAAATCCTTTGCGCACAACTACATGGCAAGTAGTACATGCACATGACATGTCGCAAGCGTGTTCAATTTTAATGCCATTGTTAAGCAAACTTTGGCAAAGGTTGGCATTTTCCTCAACTTCAAACTCAGCGCCTTCAGGGCAAATTTGCGCATGTGGAAGAACTTTAATACGTGGCATATATTCACCTGTTTCTTAATTTGAGTCTGACCAGTCGTTAAGCTTGGTACCTTTAAGCGCATCATCAATATGACGGTTCATGCGTTGAGCTGCAAATTCGTCGCTATAGAGTTTCAGCTGCTGTACAGCGTCCTCAATGGCTTGAATATTGTCTGCATTTAGTTGAACATTTAAATGATCTTTGGCAGCATTTAAAGCAGTTAGCTGCTGTTCAGACAATAACGATGCATCAACTTTCAAGGCCTGCTCAAGGGCTTCAAGTTCACGTTGAGCTTCGACTTTGGTTTCTTGCAAATGACGCAATAATTTATCTTCTTCGGCATGTTGAAAGCCTTCGATAAGTAGTCGTTCGGTATCTGTTTCTGATAAACCATAAGACGGTTTGATGTCGATCTGGGCTTTTACGCCAGAAGTGGCTTCTTGGGCAGATACAGTTAATAAGCCATCAGCATCCACTTGGAAAGTTACTTCAATACGTGCCTGACCCGCTGTCATTGGCGGAATACCATGTAATACGAAACGACCAAGTGAGCGACAATGATCAACCAAATCCCGTTCGCCTTGTACCACATGAATTAGCATGGCAGTTTGGCCATCTTGATAAGTGGTAAATTCCTGACGACGTGCGACTGGGATCGCGGTATTGCGTGAAATTAATCGCTCAACCAAACCCCCCATAGTTTCTAGGCCAAGAGAAAGAGGGGTGACATCAAGCAATAATGAACCATCTTGTGAATTACCAATCAATTGATTAGCCGTGATCGCAGCTCCGATAGCCACCACTTCATCTGGATTAATAGTACATAAAGGTTCCTGATTAAACGCATCACGGACCGCTTTTTGTACAGCGTAGGAGCGAGTGGAGCCGCCGACCAATACAACATTTTGAATGTCGTCTAATCCTAGTTTTGCATCCCGTAGCACACGCTTACAAACATTGATTGTTTTATCTAGTGCGATTTGGATAATAGATTCAAAAGTCGGTCGATCCACATCTAAAACATAGTCAAGTGCTTTAAACTGAACTTGATTTTGATCAGATAAAGCCTCTTTGGCTTTACGCGCAGCCACGATAAATGCTGCATATTCAATATCATCTAATATATCAATATTAAGTTGTTTCTTGGCCCATTTCACAATTAAACGATCAAGATCATCACCACCTAAAGCCGTATGACCGCCCGTCGCGAGTACTTCAAAAACTCCTTGTGAAAATCGCAGGATTGAAACATCAAACGTACCACCACCCAAATCATAAATGACATAGTTATGATCTGTTTGTAAGTTTGCTTCCTGATCTAGACCATAAGCAACTGCTGCGGCCGTAGGTTCATTCAACAGACGTAAAACATTTAAACCTGCGAGCTGAGCCGCATCGCGTGTTGCCTGACGTTGGGCTTCATCAAAATATGCAGGTACAGTAATAACTGCGCCATTGACAGGATTTTTTAGGCTGGCTTCTGCTCGCTCTTTTAATTGCTTGAGAATTTCTGCTGAAATTTCAACGGGTGTCTTACGTCCAGCACGTGTTTCAAAAGCAGGCATTTCATTATCCGCACCGGTTAAAGTATAAGGATGTTGAAATTTTATATCCGCTTTGGAGCGGCCCATAAAGCGTTTGACTGAAACAATGGTGTTCTTGGGATCTGTGGTAAGGAAAGCTTTGGCATCATCCCCATATTCTGTTGTCTTTTCAGCATAATGCACAATCGATGGCAGTAGGACGCGATCTTTGTCATCTTGTAGAACTTTTGATTTGCCAGACAGTACTGTGGCAACTAAAGAATGTGTTGTTCCAAGGTCAATCCCAATCGCAATACGATGTTGATGCGGGGCACTTGATTGACCAGGTTCAGCAATTTGCAAGAGTGCCATGAGTTAAATCCCTTGAATATAAATCGGTACAACTTAATTAAAATTCATCATCTAAGTCGAAGCTGTCATCATCCAGCATTTGATCTTCGGCTTTGTTGATATCATTGAGAACACGTTGGAAAAAACGCAATTTACGGACTGTATCGCGCGCTTCCCCCCAGTCTTCGTCTTCATAGTCAATTTTAAACTCACGAATCAAACCATCAATCCATTGATTGACTTCGACTTTTAAAGTTTGAAGTTGTTCTGTATCACTTGCTTCATCAAGTTGCTCACGAATTTCCAAAGCAGATTGTAAAAACTCAAAATCACTAATCGATTGATCCAGATGATAATCTTGCTTTTTAAGTGATAATAAATAAGCTGCACGACTGTCCACTTGTGACAATACTTTATAAGCTTGATTAATTTCACTGGATTTAATAAGTGCCTGATCTTTATCTTCAGCTTTATCTGGATGATATTGTTGCTGCAAGCTCAGGAAATTTGCTTTTAACGTGGCTAAATCGATATCGAGTGCTACGGGTAAGTTAAACAACTCAAAATGATTCATGGGAGATGAATTCCGTAGTAAATAAATATATTAAAAACAGTGTAAAAACACTGCTTTTAATATGAAATGAAAAGGCTAAGGGGCTTAAACTGTGAAAGATTCACCACAGCCACATTCGCCTTTTTTGTTGGGATTGTTAAACTCAAAGCCTTCATTCAGACCGTTTTTAACATAGTCCATTTCCATACCTTCAAGGTAGACAAGACTTTTGGGATCAACAAAAACTTTTACGCCATGTTGCTCAAACATCTGGTCATGTGTATCCATGTCATCGACAAATTCAAGCACATAAGCCAGACCTGAACAGCCTGAAGTTTTCACACCCACGCGAATGCCTTCACCTTTACCACGATTCAACAAATAATTGCGAATGTGAGTTGCCGCATTTTCAGTTAAATGAATCATGAAAACTCCGTCAAATTAAGGCAATCAATTAAGCTTTGATTTTCTTGTTACGATAGTCATCAATCGCAGCCTTGATTGCATCTTCTGCTAACACCGAACAGTGAACTTTCACTGGAGGTAGAGCAAGTTCAGTTGCAATATCAATGTTCTTGATCGCTTGTGCCTGATCTAATGTCTTACCTTTAAGCCATTCAGTGACTAAAGAGCTAGATGCAATTGCTGAACCACAACCATACGTTTTAAAACGTGCTTCTTCAATAACACCTTCGTCATTGACTTGAATTTGTAGGCGCATTACGTCACCACATGCTGGCGCACCTACCATTCCCGTACCTACATTTTCAGCGTTTTTATCTAAAACACCAACATTACGCGGGTTTTCGTAATGATCAATAACCTTTTCACTATAAGCCATGTTGCTTCTCCAAACCTCGGGGTCAGCCTAATATTAAATATAAGGACAAAAATACGTTTTTCAATCGACAGATCGGTAAGTTAGTGTTCAGCCCACTCTACTGTGGAAAGATCGATACCTTCTTTGTACATATCCCAAAGCGGAGAAAGTTCACGTAATTTCTCAACAGCAGCCTTGGTAATTTCAAGCACGTGATCAATATCAGCTTCGGTTGTATATTTACCAAAACTAAAACGAATCGAGCTGTGTGCCAGTTCATCAGACAAGCCTAAAGCACGTAATACATAGGATGGCTCTAGAGTTGCAGAAGTACATGCTGATCCAGATGATACAGCAGCATCTTTTAATGCCATCATCAATGATTCACCTTCAACAAAGTTAAAGCTGACATTAAGATAATTTGCTACGTTGTGAGTAGGGTGACCATTCAGGAAAACTTGTTCAAGACCTTGTAAGCCATTCCAAAGTTTGTCACGTAATTGGCGAATACGGGCTTGTTCTGCCTGCATGGTTTTTCCAGCAATTTCAAATGCCTCACCCATACCTACAATTTGATGCGTCGCTAAAGTACCTGAACGCATGCCACGCTCATGACCACCGCCATGAATTTGTGCTTTTAAACGAACACGAGGACTGCGTCGCACATAAAGCGCGCCAATACCTTTAGGACCGTAAGCTTTGTGACCTGAGAAACTCATCAAATCAATTTTCATGGTAGAAAGATCAATTTCGACTTTACCCGTGGCTTGAGCAGCATCGACATGGAAAAACGTTTTATTAGCGCGAGTCAATTCACCAATTGCAGCAACATCAGTCACTGTACCAATTTCATTATTCACCATCATAAGTGATACTAAAATTGTATCTGGACGCAAAGCTGCTTTTACCATTTCTGGTGTAATGAGACCTGTACGCGGCTCTGGTTCTAAGTAAGTGATTTCAAACCCTTGTTCTTCTAGTTCACGACAAGGATCTAAAATCGCTTTATGTTCAATTTTACTGGTAATAATATGTTTACCTTTTGAACCATAAAACTGAGCAATTCCTTTTAGTGCAAGATTGTCAGATTCAGTCGCACCTGATGTCCAAACAATTTCACGAGGATCTGCTTTGATTAGGTTTGCGACTTGTTCACGCGCATATTCAACTTTTTCTTCTGCTTGCCAACCATAAGCATGAGAACGTGATGCAGGATTACCAAACGTACCATCAAAAGTCAGACATTCCATCATGCGTTCTGCAACTTCAGGTAGCACAGGCGTAGTTGCAGCATAATCAAGATAAATTGGACGTTTCATTTCAAATACCTGTAGCCGATAAGAGGGCAGAATCATAGTCTGTTGAATTCTGGCGAAGTGCGACAGTTTGTACGGTGTCGCGATTAACCAAATCAGACAATGTGATTTTTGCAAGGTAATCGGCAATGTGATGGGAGAGTTCTTGCCATAAATCATGAGTCAAACACATTGCACCATTTTGACAGTTACCTTTATGGTCACAACGCGTTGCATCTACAGTTTCATTTACAGCTTCAATAATTTCTAATATGGTAATTTCGTTGGCTTTACGGGCTAAATGATAACCACCATTTGCACCACGAACACTGGAAACTAACCCATGACGCTTTAATTTCGCAAATAACTGCTCAAGATAAGCGACTGAAATGGATTGACGTGCTGCAATTTCGGCGAGCGTGATCGTTTGTTCAGTTGGCTGCAAAGCTAGATCAAGGAGAGCAGTCACTGCGTAGCGACCGCGAGTTGTAAGGCGCATGATTCGGTACACATGTTTAGACTAGATAGGCTAATTTTAAGAATCCCGACTAAAATAGTCAAGTATTTTTATAGTTATTCAATTGATTTATTGGACAGGGGTTATTTCTTAATTATCCTGCCCATAAATTATACACTAATAAAGCAGCTAAAACGACTGTTATTATACTAAAGCCAATATTGATAGAACGTTGTCGTTGCTGCAAACGGCTAATACGATTTTTATATTGTTTAAGTTCGACATGCAAACCATTAATTTGGGAGCGCTGTGTATCAATTTTCTCAAGTAATGGCGCAATTCTTTTTTTGGAAGCAATCGCCTGATTTGGCTCATCAGGTTGATGCAGCCATTGTTTCCAGTCTGCAAAAAGTTTGGGTAAGCTAAAGTATAAGAGTAAATCTTTAAACTGCTCTTTAAGTTCAGTTTCGCCCCCTATACGCATGGTTTTTATGCTGCGACGATTACCAAAGATAAAAATTTTAATTAGATCAAGCAGCGTGCTACTCACTTCAAGATCAATAGTGCGATCTGGCGCCTGCAAATCAAACAATACGCCTTTGTCTGTAAATTGCACATAAAAATCGAAGTAGGGTATATAGCTATTGATTCTTAATAAAACCTTTTTATCCACAAAAGTTTTAGCCTGAAGTTTTATAACTCCATCGTTCTTTAAAATAAAAGAGAAAACGGTTTCAAGTACAATTAACAAAATGTTAAGCAACAAATGAGACTGTTCTTTGTTTTGTTGCGACTCGCTCATACCAATATGGTCCTTAACGCTATAAAATTTCGAGATCCGATCTCAAGTTATAAAAATAAATAAAAAATAAAGTAATTAAACTGCTTTGTAGAACACTTTAGCAAAAGGATCAAGTCTTTGGTTTGCTATTATGAATACATTTTATGATTAAATGTAGCTACATGACGGTAAAGTGATCAGGAGTAATGAAATAATGGAAAAGGAAAGCATTGAACAAGGTACTGAACTTGAATCTGAAAAAACCACAGGAAAAACCAAAGCTTCCCGTAAATCTGCACTTGATTTTAGAAAGTACACCAAACAAATCTGGCTAGCTGGTTTAGGTGCTTTTTCACGTGCGGAAGAAGAAGGCAATAAATTATTTGACTCATTAGTCAAAGTCGGCGAAGAACTTGAATCAAAAACACTGGATGTTGCGGATACAACAGTAAATAAGGTGACAGAAAAAGCTAAAGAATCTGTAACGGATACCAAAGATAAAGTTGAGCGTATGATTGATCAAAGTATAAATCATTCTTTGAATCGAATTGGTTTGGTGACGGCAAAGGATTTACAACACATTGAACAGCTATTATTACAGCTTCATAGCAAGGTGGATGTGTTACTGGCAGAGAATGAAAACTTAAAGTCAAAATTGAGTGAAAAATAAAAAAAATAGCATTTATGCGTTTTTCTACAAAAAATTCACGTTTATTTTTGATAAAACGTCTGATTCAGTATTGCCTTTTGCCCTAAAGCATTGCTATAAAGGCGTCATGGCCTTTTAAACTTACAGCCTTAGATTTTAAATAAACGAAATAAGAGGACGTTATCTTCATGAATAAATCAGAATTAATTGATGCGATTGCAGAAAAAGGGGGATTGTCTAAGACTGATGCTGGTAAAGCATTGGATGCGACTATCGCTTCAGTAACAGAAGCCCTTAAAGCAGGTGATACTGTTACTTTAGTGGGTTTTGGCACTTTCAGTGTTAAAGACCGTGCAGCTCGTACAGGACGTAATCCTAAAACTGGTGAAGAGTTACAGATCAAAGCAACTAAAGTACCTAGCTTTAAAGCGGGTAAAGGTTTGAAAGATTCTGTTGCTTAATTGCATTAGTTAAATTAACGCGCCTTTTTGGGCGCGTTTTTTATTAAAAAGTGCAAAAGCAAGAGATTACTCATTCATTCCGCAAGGTTTTTCAGTTAAAATCTCTCCGAAATAAAATAGTGGAATACTTATGGAATCGTTTCGTACAATCATTAAGGGTTGGCTTGGCAAAGTGCTTTTAGTCTTGTTTTTGACGCCTTTAGCGCTTGTAGGTATTGAAGGGTATTTTGGTAGTCATAATAAGGCAGATGTTGCAAAAAATGTAAACGGTCAGGATATTCCTAAAAAAGACGTTGAGAACCTAACAAAAACTTATAAAGATCAGTACTTATCAATGGTTCATGGTGATGAAACCTTATTGAACCAACCTTTTATACAGCAAACCGCATTAGATACGTTAGTTGCTCGTACAGTACTTTTGCAGCAGGCTGAAAAGCTCGGAATTTCTCTGAGTGATGGGCAAATTGAGAAAATGTTGGCGCAACAACCTAGTTTTCAGGAAAATGGCAAGTTTTCTCAAACACTATATGAAAATTATTTGCGTTCAGTCGGAATGACAAGTCAGGCATTAATTACCAGTCTACGTCAGGATCATGCACTTAAAATGCTGACGTCAAGCATCAATAATACTGCACTGGTGAGTAAAGCTGATATTAACCAAATTGCTACTTTGCAAACCGAACAGCGTACTTTGCATTTGGCAAGCATTAAACTTGATGACTATAAAAAAGGGATTACAGTTAGCAATCAGGAAATTACTGATTATTATAACAAGCACCCAAATAGCTTCAAACAGGTGGCTAGTGTTGATGTGGATTATGTGGTTTTATCACCTGTGCAAGTGGTAACTAATGCTGCGGTAACAGAAGCAGAGTTGCAGCAAGCTTATAAAGCTTTTGTTGAAAAACAGCAAAAAGATGCAAAGCGTGACGTGAAACATATTTTGATTACGACAGATGCACGTTCAGATGCTGATGCACAAAAACTTGCTAATGATGTATATGCGAAAATTAATGCAGGCACTTTATCTTTTGCTGATGCCGCTAAGCAATATTCAGATGATACCAGCTCTAAAAATGAAGGTGGTTTGCTGACAGCTTATCAAGCTGGTGTTTTTTCAGCTGAGTTTGATCAAGCAGTAAACTCTTTGAGTAATGGTCAGATTTCCAAACCTGTTAAAACTCAATACGGCTATCATATTATTGAAGCAAATACTGTTGCAGCAACTATTCCTTCATTTGAGTCTGAAAAAGCACGCTTAACTGCTGAGGTACAAAAATCTAAAGCGGCAAATGCATATTCAGATGCAGTAAATAATCTGAATGAGATGGTGGTAAGCAGCGATGATTTAACGGTAATCACTCAGGAAGTCAAATCAACACATGTTGAGTCTACAAAAGGCGTTACATTGGCAGCGGGACATCCTGTATTAAGTGACCCGAATGTTAAAACACGTATTTTTAATGACGACGTAAAAAATGGCGATCGCAATGTTTCAAGCAATATCCAGCTTGCCAATGGCGATACGGTTTGGGTGAAAGTTCGTAATTATTATGCTGCAGGTGTTAAGCCATTGGCACAAGCCACTGCCGATGTAAAAGCTAAATTGATTGAAGATAAAGCATATCAGGCTGCTAAAGCTAAACTTACTCAATCTTTAGAGGCATTTAAAAATCAACCCGCTGCGCAAGTGGTGGCAGCAAGTGGTATTAAGTTTGAAGATGCTGGTACGTTTACACGTTCACAGGGTTTAAAGCGTGAAATAGAACGTGCAGCATTTAGTGTTTCAGCTCCAAAAGAAGGTTTCTGGTCTGTAACAACAGCAAAACTTCCAGATGAGTTAGTTGTGGTCGGTGTTTCAAATGTAAACTCGACTACTGCAAATGCTTTGACTCCAGAACAGTTGAATGAATTAAGTAAGCTTTATCAGCAGTTCCGTGGGCAGCAAGAATTAGATGATTATACGCAATACTTAAAATCCAAAGCTAAAATCAAATAAGTTAAAAAACCGCTTCGGCGGTTTTTTTATGTCATGAAGTTCCAGAGGATTAACTTAGTGCTACGCCTTCCAATCACGACCAAACTTGGTGGTTTCTACTTCTGTTACTATGCAATTGTTGGAACATTCATGCCTTATTGGAGTTTGTATCTAGAAGATCAAAAATTTAATTATGAGGAAATTGGTTTATTATCCTCCATCGCCATCATTACACGTTTTTTTGCCCCTTTTATCTGGGGTTGGATTGCCGATAAATCAGGTAAGCGCATGAGGCTGGTGCGCATTGCGACATGGATGGAGTCTTGTGTTTGGTTTGCGATTTTCATGATTCCAAATACGTTTCAGTCGATTGCCTTATTAATGCTAATTTTTAGTTTCTTTCAGAATGCGATCTTAGCGCAGTTTGAAGGAGTCACTTTGTTTTGGCTCGAAGATCAGCGAGCAAAACTCTATGGAAAAATTCGTAAGTGGGGATCTGTTGGATTTATTGTTGGTGTGACTGGAATTGGCGCTTTATTGGAAATTATTCCTATTGTTACGCTTCCAGTGATTCTTCTATGTGTCGCATTTTTAGCATTTATCTGGTCGTTTACGATTCAGGAACCCGACTCAGCTCCTCGTGTACAGACAAAACTTGAACCTTTAATGCCGATTTTAAAACGACCAGCGGTTCTGGCTTTTTTTATAATTGAATTTGTTTTGTTGTTTTCACATGCACCATTTTATAGTTTTTATAGCAATTATTTAAAAGAATCGCATTTTTCCACAACAGAAATTGGTTTTTTATGGGCGGTTGGGGTAATTGCTGAAATAATAATGTTTGCCTATGCACATTTGTTTTTATCGCGTTATTCATTAAAAAAATTAGTCAGCTTATGTTTAATAATGACCAGTATCCGCTGGATGATTGCAGGAGTATTTGCCAGCAGTTTTGTAGCACAATTTACAGCCCAGAGTATGCATGCTTTTAGTTTTGGATTATTTCATCTTATTGCAATGAGGATGATTTTTCAGAATTTTACAGCAGGACAACAGGGTCGCGGCCAAGCATTATATAGTACCATGTGGGGGCTTGGAGTAGCTTTTGGAAGTATATTGGCGGGTCATTATTGGACGATATACAATGGATCCGTAATTTTTATATTTGCATCGGGCGTTGTATTGTTTGGTTTACTGGGGGTGAAATGGTTGCCCAACCAGTGTGAACAACCTGTCAACCTAAGAAATTAAACCACTATATTCTGGTATCTGTTTGACCACGGCTGAACTATTTCTAACTGTCCCGCAAGTTGTAGAAGTAAATCTTCACGAGCAAAAGGCGCAATAAACTGGGAGCCCAGTGGCAGGTTATCTTTATTCCAATAAAGTGGAACTGACATGGCAGGTAAACCTGTAATATTGGCTAGCTGCGTGAAGGGTACCCATTTCAAATTTTCACGAATGATTTGTTCTACGAGTTTACCTCTTGCTAGATAGTGTGCTTTTCCTATTTTTAGTAAACTTTTTAGAATTGGTTTTTGCCAAACGGGAGTGCTGACTTCTCCATTCTTAGGGGCAACGGAAGCTGTAGCAGGCGTTAGATATAAATCATAA
The DNA here is from genome assembly GCF_016624705.1 of Acinetobacter sp. S40. Lineage (NCBI taxonomy): Bacteria > Pseudomonadati > Pseudomonadota > Gammaproteobacteria > Moraxellales > Moraxellaceae > Acinetobacter > Acinetobacter sp. S40. The sequence goes on along the minus strand of NZ_JACVTU010000002.1, from coordinate 18,882 downwards.
TGATCAAAAAACTGATTCATTTGCGTCACGTAAATCCCCCAATTATTCAAATTGTGAATATATTCATGTGCTGTTGTTTGAGCACCAAAGGCAGCAAGAGCAAGTGAGTCGAGTTCAAATTCATCATGTAGCGCCCCAGACATCTGTTTGATTTGGTGCAACATGTAGGAAAATTGACTAAACCATGTGGTAATAAAATCTTTAGCGACTGCCATTCCATCAATCTTAGGGGCATCCTCAACTACAATATGTCCTAGCGATTCTAGAAATTGGGCAGTATGTTTCACCGCTGCTATGGCATCCTTAGAAACTTTTGTGCCAATAGGCGATTGGGTGTTAAATGCAATTTTTAATTGTTTCGGCGGTTTATAAACATAATCTAAAAAAGGATGTTCTGGTTTTTCGATCTTAAAAAGTGAACTGTGTTCAAAACCATGAGTTGCATCAAGCATAGCTGCACTGTCACGTACAGACCTACTCAGGACATGTTGAATAGCCGCACCATGCATGGCTTCACTCATCTGTGGGCCCCAAGGGGTACGTCCACGGCTAGGCTTTAAACCAAATAACCCACAATAAGAAGCAGGAATCCGAATTGAACCACCACCATCTCCAGCACCAGCAACCGGTACAATGCCTGCTGCAACCGCAGAGGCTGAACCTCCCGAAGAGCCACCGCTATTATGTTGAAGATTCCATGGATTTGAGCAGCTGCCCCAAGCCTCAGGCTCTGTAACTCCCTTGATACCAAACTCGGGCGTATTGGTGCGACCAAAAGTCATGATGCCTGTTTTTTCCCAGCGATTTACAATTTCGGCATTCGTATCCGGAATGTAGTGACGTTTTTTAAGTGCTTTACACCCATACGAAGTGGGAATACCTGCATATTCCTGAAATAAATCTTTTACTAAAAAGGGTACACCTGCAAATGGGCCAGTCAGAGTTTGTTTTGCTTTTATTTGTGCATATTCATGCATTGGAATAATAATCGCGTTGAGTCTAGAGTTGACTTGATTTGAACGATTTAAGGCAAGTTCGAGCAATTCAATGGGTTGAACTTCTTTTTCATGTACCAGTTTTGCCAATCCTAAGCCATCATAATTGAGATATTCATTGAGTTTCATATGTCCCTTTTTACTCGTCTTTTATTTTCTTGAATTAGTTTTTAAATCAATTAAATAACTTATTCAAGGGGAATAAGAATGTTTCAATTTGAGACGTAACCGATCTGGATAAAAATATTGTTTTTATATCGTTATGATCGAAGGTAATTTTAAAAAAGTATGGTAAGTTAAGTTCATGCGTTTAGTTATCAATAAATCTATGAAAAATATTTATATTGTTGGTTTATTAAGTCTTTGCTGTTCATTTGCTATGGCAGATGAAGCAAAGCAGGATGAAGCGGAAGCAAAAGCTCAAGCGATGGATTTAAGTGCCAATACGATTCAAATTGAAACCCGCCCAGAAATTATGGGATTATGGGGAATGGAAATTCCCACCAATAAGAAGTGTGTGGAGTATTATAATTTTCGTAATGCCAATGAAGTTGTGGTAAAGAGTGGTAAAGAGTGGTCATATGGTGTTTATGATTATCAGCCGTCTCAGGATATGAAAGAAAAATTGCCCGCATTAATTATGCAGATCAAATATGACAATAACGAAGTGGATTGCTCGGGTCGTCAGGAAGATCAGTCGGGTGAGGTATCACAATATTTCGTACAGTGGAAATCACCTAACACCATTAACTTCTGTGCAGGTGAAAATGGCCAACAATGCTTTGCAACTTTGCAACGTGTTTTGCCTTAATTCCGTATAATTAAATATGTGACTATTTTCGTTAGGGAAAATAGTCACATAGAATAAAAAAAACCTCTTATCAAAATAAGAGGTTTTTTTTATTATGCTTTTTCAACCTGTGCTTCTAGTTGTTTTAGCAAATGTTTTTCAAGATAGTGAATATCCATCGCTTGTGCGCAGAATTTTTTATCCTGCAAAATTAAATCTTTGTGCAAAGGAATATTGGTTTTTACACCCGTTAAGATAATTTCATCCAGCGCTTGACGCATACGAGCCAATGATGTTTCACGATCTTTGCCGTGAGCAATCAATTTTGCAATCATTGAGTCATAATAAGGCGGAATGCTATAACCTGGATAGATATGAGAATCTAGGCGAATTCCAGCCCCACCTGGTGCATAAAAATGTTCAATTTTGCCAGGAGAGGGTAAGAAGTTGGTTGGATCTTCTGCATTGATACGACATTCAATGGCATGGCCACGAACTTCGACATCTGATTGTTCAATGTCAAGGCCTAATCCCGCTGCGATACGCAGTTGCTGTTCAATAATATCAATGCCAGTAACCATTTCAGTTACAGGATGTTCAACTTGAACACGGGTATTCATTTCGATAAAGAAGAACTCACCATCTTCAAACAAAAACTCAAATGTTCCAGCGCCACGATATTGCATAAGCTTACATGCATTCACACAAGCTTCCAGAATATCAGCACGTGCCTGTTCGGGTAAGTTAGGCGCAGGTGCTTCTTCCAGAACTTTTTGATGACGGCGTTGTAGTGAACAGTCGCGATCATATAAATGAATCGCATGACCATTACCATCACCAAGTACTTGTACTTCAACGTGACGTGGCTTTTGCAGGAAACGCTCCATATATACGGTATCGTCACCAAACCACATTTCCGCGTCACGTTGTGCCGCCTGAACTGATTCGAGCAGGGTATCCACACGTTCGACAATGCGCATACCACGACCACCGCCACCTGCAGCCGCTTTTACGATCAATGGAAAGCCAATTTCTTTGGCTTCAGCTAAGGCATTATGAATAGTCACAGCATGGTCACAACCAGGAACAGTTGGAACACCTGCCTTTTTCATAGAAACAATGGCAGAAACCTTATTACCCATCAAGCGAATATGCTCAGGGCGAGGACCAATAAAGGTAAAACCCGAAGTTTCTACAATCTCAGCAAATTCAGCATTTTCTGAAAGAAAACCATAACCGGGATGGATAGCATCCGCACCTGTAATTTCTGCTGCTGTAATAATTGCTGGGATATTTAAATAGCTATCACTACTTGCACCCGGGCCAATACATACAGCTTCATCCACGAAACGTAAATGCATTAAATCTTTGTCAGCATCTGAATAGATACCAACGGTTTTAATGCCCAATGTTTTGCAAGCACGGGTAATTCGTAATGCGATTTCACCACGGTTTGCAATTAATACTTTTTGCAACATACAAGCCCCCGTGGATTATGCGCGGTAACGGAATAATGGTTGACCGAACTGAATCACTTCACCGTTTTTCACTAAGATTTCTTCAACAACACCACTTTGGGTTGCTTCAATTGGGTTCATGATTTTCATGGCTTCAATAATACCCAAGGTTTCACCCGCAGAAACAGTTTGACCAACTTTTACAAAAGGTGCTTCACCTGGACTTGGTGCAGCATAGAACACACCCACCATTGGTGAAGTTTCAACCGCACCACGTGGTGTTTTAGCTGCTGGTGCTGCTGAAGGAGCAGCAACAGGTGCTGCTATAGGTGCAGTAGTGTAAACAGGGGTTGGACGAGTAAGTGAGATGGATTGATCACCTTCTTTAACCTCAATCGCTTGTAAGTCAGATTCAATCATCAAGTCGATGAGTTTCTTAATTTTGCGAATATCCATAGGTGAGTATTCCTAAATCATGGTGAATTAATGAAAAGATTGCAGTTTTCCGATGGCAGTGTCGAGCGCATAGGAATATCCTTTTGCTCCCAAACCACAAATAACGCCAACGGCTTTATCGGATAAATATGAGTGATGGCGAAATGCTTCGCGCGCATGTACATTAGATAAATGAACTTCAATAAAAGGAATAGCAACGCCAAGCAAGGCGTCGCGTAGAGCAACTGAAGTGTGAGTTAGCGCGGCAGGGTTAATAATGATAAATTTAATGTCTTCTAACTGGGCTTGATGAATGCGATCAACGATGGCACCTTCCCAATTGCTCTGAAATGTTTCTAACTGAATATTGGAGTTTTGAGCTTGGGCAATCAATTGTTGATTGATATCATTAAGAGTAAGATCCCCATAAACTTCTGGTTCACGTTTTCCTAACAGGTTCAAATTCGGTCCATGAATCACCAAAATGGTTGAACTCATTCTGTTTGCTCCAATTCATAAATGCAAATAATCTTTGCAAGATGTCTGCAAAGTTTGCTTATTATGGCATAATTTTCTACATGTTTTTTATAATTTGTTTTAATTGAAGCAGAAAGCGTTTGCCAAAACTCAGCACCTATATTGCAAACTTTGCTGAAAATTGACAATGTTAAAAAATGACAAATTTTAAGGTTTTTTAGTTGGCTATTATTCTAAACCTAATTGACTAAAACAGTTCATTTATTTTGTGTAATAGCCATATGTGAATCGTCAATACATAGAACTTCATTCCATCGAGTCAGGTAATAAGGAGAGCGATAAAGTTGCTTCATTTTCCATTGTGACTGGCAGGAATGATAACCCACTTGCAGACTTTCATTACCAAAGCGTTTTTTAATTGAACTAAGGGTGAGCATCAAATTTTGCCGTTCATGAATTTGTTGTAGGGGCTGCCAAAGGTCATCGATATGTTGCTGCCGAGGATATAATCCGCAAAACATAACGCCGATTTTGATATATTTTTTATTTTTATCAAATAAAACATCAAGTTGTTGTAAAGAAAGCTTGCTTAAAATAAGTAAGTCATCTGTAGCGTATTCAAGGCCAATCGCATGAGTACACGCTTTTTTATAGGGTTTGGTGTCTATTTTTTCATATAGAAAAACCTGAATACAATTGCATAGCTGTTGTTGCTTAACCAAACGGCGATGCGCTCGGTTTAAATGAAAAATTAAAGCCTGTTTTAGTTGGGATAAATCATTTAGGTTTTGTGAAAAGCTTCGAGATGCCAAAATACGTTTGCTTGGAATTTGAGGGTCATCCAGTGAGATACAGGATTGGCCTTTTAGCTCACGGATTGTACGCGCAATAATCACAGAAAACTCTTTCCCAAGATAGTGCTCATTGGCAAAAGTTAAGTCATACGAATTATAAATATTATAGCTTTGTAATCTTTTACTGATTTGATGACCAATGCCCCAGACTTCTTTGGCAGGTGTGTTGATCATTAAGTCTTCTAAAATAAGTGGATCTAGTTTATCTAGATGGCAAACATCGTTAAAACTCTCAATTTTTTTTGCGAAATGATTGGCTAGTTTTGCCTGAGTTTTACTATGGCCGATGCCAATAGAGCAGGGTAATCCTAGCCATTGTTTTAGCGTTTTTACCAGTTGATGACAATACTCTTCTAAATCAAATATAGTAGAGTAGGCGGTAAGATGGATAAAACATTCATCGATAGAATAAGCTTCTGTATCATCTGCATAAAAGAATTGTTGAATAATAAGGAAAAAACGGCGTGACATTTCAGCATATAAAGTATAGTTACTAGAAAACACCTGTACGCCTTGATAGAGAGGATGATCTTTAATCTGATGCCATGGTACTGCCATTTTAATACCCAGCGCTTTTGCCTCATTGCTGCGCGAAACTACGCAGCCATCGTTATTAGATAAAACTACAACGGGTTGATCACTGAGTTTGGGTTGAAATAATCGCTCACAACTGACATAACAATTGTTGATATCGATAAGCGCATAATATTCCTGATGAAATTGAGCCATATTTCACCGCAGCTTTTTAAGAATACAAGTCACGACACCCCAGATTTGTAGGCTATCATTTTCATGGGGATAAATATCTGGAAATTCAGGGTTTTCAGCTTTTAGCCAAAAATCATAAGGCGTGTTGTTTGGACACATATAGCGTTTTACCGTAAATTCATTATTAAGTAATGCAACCACGATATCGCCATGCATGGCTTCCAATCCTTTATCAATAATAATTTTATCTCCTATGTCTATTCCTGCATCACGCATCGACAGTGAATTGACTTTTAACATAAATGTGGATATTGGGTTTTTCACCAGATATTGATTAAGATCAAGTTCTTGCTCAATATCATCCTGAGCAGGTGAGGGAAATCCTGCGGCAATAGATTCCAGCGGGAAAGGAATGTGAATAGAGCTTGTTGTTACAAGTTTTTTTATATTATGAATTGATTCAATATCATTTTGAGGCCGAGGTTGTAGCCATGATTTGATGGCATCTACTCGTGATACAGGCACACGCATGACTACGGTTTTTTCCTGATACTGTGCTTTTCGACCTGCATTGTTGCGTTTTCCACCGTGTTTATGAGGTGGTTCAGATAGGGTTTTATTCATGAGAATCATAAATTATGAATTTGTAACGTAATCAAGATAACAAATGAAATCTAAAAACTCCAGACGCGACTTAAAATTAATGTTTAACATCATGACAAAGAACGAATTTTAGTGAGGGAGCTAAACTTACACTGACAATATGGGATATTTAAGTATTACTTTCGATACTTTAAAGATCGCGATTTACGTTAAAAAATCGAGAGTACTCCTAATAGATAAAATACTCTCGATCTTTTTAGATGCTAAACATCAAGACTCAATTTGTTGTTGAATTAACGGCCATAAAGTTTGATGAGATTTTTTAAACATGAGCATGTGGCCAATCGATTTAAATCCAAATGACTTTGGATTTAGTTCAATCATTTTTGTAGGTGCATTTGGATAAAGACGTAGTAAATCTTTGACATTTATTTCTGTGGCAATTTCATCATCTGTTGCCCAGATGGAAGTCACTGGGCATACAATTTGAGTATGGAAATCGTGATGCACAGTTTTTCCTATAGCATTTTTAATATATCCAGATTGACTACAAAATTGACGCCATTGTTTGGCTACTAGTTTAGGTAAATTTTCACCCATGCCGATAAATTGTGTCGCTCCGTATCCTTTGATGAGACTTGATGCAGGAAATACTAAATTAAACATCACGGGAGCAAGAAGTTTAGTTTTTCCTTTCAAGCCTTTTATATGGCCAGTTGAACCCGCAACAGCAATCACTCGATGAACTTGATGGTAAAGAGGGTTGATCCCTAAAAGTTGACCACCTGCACTATGACCAAGCAATATCACTTTCTCTGCATGTGTTCGACTTAACAACGTTGTGATTGCGGCAGGAATATCTAATGTTCCCCAATCCACAATACTGGCAGAAGATTGACTTAGACGGCCATGTAATGATTGCCCAATTCCACGAAAATCGAAAATCATGACAACATAGCCTTGTTGACACAACCAACTTGCAAAAGCATGATAAAACGACTGGGTAATTCCTGTAGCAGGACAAATCAAAATAGGGTAGGTTTTACTGATTTGAGAAGGAGTGTAGAGCTGGGCAGCAAGTTGATAGCCATCTTTACAACTTATCCATAACTTTTCAATATTTTCCATAGAGTGTCATAAAGCAAAAAAATTATATTTTTACTTTATATGAGTTCCAAAAAGAAACCCGATAATTTTATGACTTAAAAGTCAAAATGTGCTATATAACGGGCTTCCAAAAATAAATATAGAGATGGAATCTCATGATTTTTTTGAGTTTTGCTGTAAAGCTGGGAATTATTTTTAGTGGAATTTTTCTTTGGATTGGCATGCTTACAGGCGTTTGGAAGTACTATCAAATTCGTCAGTCTCCGCAGTCACGCGCACATTATTATGTTGATATAGCGCACCGCAGTAGTCTTTTGTATGCCCCGGCAAGTTTGATATTGTCAGTGTTAGCTTATTTTTCTGTCTGGCCAGAATCGATTAATTTAATCTGTGTCATTTTAAATTTAATTTTTTTTAGCTTTTCAGTGGGTGCTTATGTTTTGCATGGTTTTTTAAAAGACACAACTAATCAGTTTCAAACACCCCATAAGCTGGGTCAACATCGTTTACCGACTTGGATGATGACATTCGCTATGCTGGCTTTAATTGTAGCGGAAGTAGGCGCTACATTTATTCTTCTAGTTGGAGTGATACTTCAGTTTATTTGAAGGTCTAACGTAAAATAAGGCATAAAAAATGGATGATTAATCATCCATTTTCTCCATTTTTGCCTTAGCGCGTTCGAGACTGAGCTGGCGGAATTTGTGATCGACAAAGGCCCAGACTGAAAAGGCAACAGACACCACTAGCGCATACATAAAGTATTCGGGCTTTAAATTGCCTTTTATCATTCCCTGAAATGCAAGCGTCAACATCAGGGCAACAGTGGTTATTCCATAAATCACTGTATCTGAGGTCTTCAGAGCGTTAATGAAGACTTGCTTATTGAAATGTAATGATAACATCTCCATCCCTCCTTTTAAGTTTGACTAAACATAATTGTTTTAGTCGGAATTAATATTACAGTTGTACTTTGAATTTGATGGTATTTCAAGGGGTGATAACATTATTTTCCAAAATACTTACCTTATATATAAAAAATATGATAGTTATTTGTATTTTTGTAAGAAATATCGGTATTCCTATCAAAAATATTTATATATATTGAGAAATTATTTGGAAGCCTTTTACATCGTATGTAAATTCTTTAAAAAGAAACATACGACTTAAGCTAAATAAAGCATGAATCATGCCAGCTATTTTGAAAAGTACACTACCTGAGGTTGATTTTTAGCCTAAAAGGCTTTTCTTAAAATTTAATTAAAAATATTGAGTAATAAGTCTATTTCTATAGCTCGTTTAGAAATTTCTTCGAAAAAATTTGATGCAGTATTTTTATACGAAAATGTTGATAGGAGTGAATGAAGGTTTTTGCAAAATGTCGTGTTTTAAATTGGAGTTAAAACAAAAATGCCTGTTTTGGGTAAAAACAGTGGCATTTTTATTGGGCTTAAAATCAAGTTTGGGTAAAACGAGAGTCTAATTTAACAACAAAATAATCAAACGATAGGTTTTTTGATTTTGTCGATCACAATAGAAATGACAAGTACTGCAATAGAAGGAATAAGCCATGCCAAATTTTGTGCATTTAATGGTAAGTTCTGAACGAAATCAGGAAGAGATGCTTCAAAACCAGCCACTTTTAACCCTTCAATAATGCCAAATAAAAATGCAATAGCTGTAACAGGTGCCACTACGCGAGCGGGTACATGCCAGAATTTCCAGAAAAAACTTAGCATAATCACAACGATAGCGGGGGGATAAATTGCAGTTAAAACAGGAACTGAAATTGCGATGAGTTTAGTTAATCCCAAATTAGAAATTAATAAAGAAAAGCCAACAAGAACAAACACAAACAATTTATATGGTAGGTTGGTTAACTGTGCAAAATACTCAGCACACGCACAAGTTAGGCCAATTGCAGTCACCATACAGGCAATAAAGATTAAGACAGTTAAAAATAAGGAACCCAAATCACCAAAAGCGTGTTGTACATATGCATGTAAAATGACAGCGCCATTGCTTGCATTTGGTGCAACTTCATGACTACCTAGCCCAAGTTTAAACAGACTAATATAAACCAAGGTTAAGCCAATGCCTGAAATAACGCTGGCAATCACCGCATAGCGTGTCACTAATCGTGGTTCACGTACTCCACGCGAATAAATCGCTTGAATAATCACGATACCAAATACCAATGCACCCAAAGTATCCATGGTTAAATAACCATTTACAAAGCCTTCGGAAACAGGATGAGCCACATAGTTATTAATCGCAGGTGGGATATAACCTGAAGGGATCAGAAAGGCAGCAATACCTAAAACTGCCAGTGCAGCAATTTTTAAAGGAGCGAGAAAACGACCCACAGTATCCAATAGTTTATTTGGATAAAGCGAAACTAAAGTAACAAACGCAAAATAAACAATACTATAAATAAGTAAGCTGTGACTTGATGTACCAAAATAAGAGGAGAAGCCGATTTCATAAGAAACGGTGGCAGTCCGTGGGGTGGCAAATAATGGTCCAACCGATAAATAGCATACAATCGTTAATAGTAGACTAGCGACACGTCCAAGCGGCGAACTAATCATGGCAATAGAGCCTTCCATACGTGAAAGCGCCATAATTGTGATAACAGGCAAACCTACAGCAGTAATCAAAAAGCCAGCTGCGGCTAACCATACATGTTCACCTGCTTGTTGAGCAACAATCGGTGGGAAAATAATATTACCGGCCCCAATGAATAGAGCAAAGGTCATAAAACCGAGTGCAATAATATCTGAAGTGCGAAGACTGGTCATAAAATGGGTGTTAGTAATAAAAACATGCAAATTTTAGTATAAAAATAGGATGTTTGTGCAATTATCTAAGCAAATGAAATGTTGAGGATTAAAGTGAAATTAGAATAAATGGTAAAAATGGTTAAATTAAACTTTTGAAAACAAAATTGAAATTTTAGTGGCTTCAATGCTTTACTTATAAATTTTTGTTATGAACAGGAGGAAAGATAAGAATCATTTGATTAAAAAATGATCTAAATTTTATGATGATACTTTCTAATTAGAAATGATAAGCATTAATACGATGCAAGTCGGATGATAAAGGGAGTATAATTCATACAATCATAGAGGGGATTGCAATGCGAGCATCTACAGTTACCATCAAAACTGAACAAGATATTGAAAATTTGCGTATTTCTGGTCGTCTGGCTGCGCAGGTTCTGGAGATGATTGCTGAACATGTTAACCCGGGTGTTAGTACTGAATATCTGGATGATATTTGCAATGATTATATTGTGAATACATTGCAGGTGATTCCAGCCAATATAGGTTATCACGGTTTTACTAAAACCACCTGTACTTCAGTTAATGAAGTGGTTTGTCATGGAATTCCTTCTCCGACTAAAATTCTGCAAGATGGCGATATTATTAATATTGATGTTGCTATTATTAAAGATGGCTATTTTGGTGATACGAGTCGTATGTATTTGGTGGGTGATGTTCGTCCAGACGCAAAAAAACTCGTTGAAACTACTTATAAAGCTATGCATGCGGGTATTCAAGTCGTTAAGCCCGGGGCAACCTTAGGTGATATTGGATATGCGATCCAATCGGTTGCTCAGGCTGAAGGCTATAGTATTGTACGTGAATACTGTGGTCATGGTATTGGAAAAATTTATCATGAACAGCCCAATATTCTGCATTACGGTCAGCCAGGACAGGGTATGGTTTTGCAAAAAGGAATGGTCTTTACGATTGAGCCAATGGTCAATGCAGGGCATGCACAAGTTAAAGAGTTAAGTGATGGCTGGACAGTGATTACCAAAGATAAATCGCTATCGGCACAATGGGAGCATATGGTCGCGGTAACTGAAACAGGTTATGAATTACTTACGCCGTGGCCAAATGGCACGGGCTCATATCCTGATATTGAAGTTTTAGCTGTAACAGTGGCTCAGTAAATATTTGTATACAGCTTATTTCTACAGAAATAAGCTGTATTTATTGTTATCTTGTGCCTAATTGTTCAACTAAATAATCAATAAACACTCGAACAGCAGGCAATTGACCGCGACGTGATGGATAAACTGCATGAAAAATACCGTGCGGTGCTTTCCAGTCAGGCAAAATTCGCACCAATTCACCCGTGCGCAAATATTCATTGGCAATCGTATCCGGAAGTAAAGCCACACCACAGTTTTGGCTTGCTAGTTTTGCTAGCATTAAGAGATTTGAGGCCATAACCACCGGATTGACTTTAATTTTATCTTGTTGATTTTGCATGTTATGTAAGATGATTTGCTGATCTAAATGATCATCGGCCAGACTTAAAATGCGGTGTTCAGCAAGATCTTCAGGCTTTTTGATTGAGCCGTATTCGTTTAAATACGCCTGACTGGCAAAAATATGTTGTTCAATGGTGCTAAACTGGCGGATTACCAGACTCGGGTCATCATCTAGATTGGAGCGTACGCGTAAGGCAAGATCGATCCCTTCATTAATCACATCAAAACGTCGATTACTAATAATAAGCTGTACACGAATTTCAGGATACAATTTCAAAAAATCAGGCAAAATTTGTGACATCTGATTTTGTGCAATATCAACTGGGACGGTTACTTTGATTACACCACGAGGTTTAACACTCAAGTGATCGACTAGATCATGCGCAGCTTGTGCAGCATTCATCATGACTTGAGCATGTCGATACACATTCATACCGATTTCAGTCACTGCAAAATGGCGAGAACTGCGCTGAATTAGACGTACACCAAGGCGTTCTTCGAGGTTATAGACACGACGACTGAGTTTGGATTTTGGAATGTCAGTGGCACGTTCGGCCGCACTAAATCCACCATGTTCAACGACTAAAGCAAAACAATAAAAATCGTCTAAATCAGTGAGCATAATGGGTTTCCGTTCGGCAGAAAATTTAATGTTATAAGGATTGCTGCACATTATACCCAATAATTTTAGAGTGTTATGTTAAACCTGAGTAAATAAGTCAAATTATGCTAAAGCTGCGGGAGGGTTAAGTAGAAACTCTTTTACTTTTTTATATTCTTCTAGCCGCAAAAAATCGCGTTGAGTTGGCGATTGGATTCGACTTAGATCCATATTATCTGCAAGATCTGCCAGCTTGATGGTTCTAGCCAGTGAATTTTTCACGATTCTTTTGGCTGCATCTAAACGGCTTTCACCTTCTTTCTTCGTCAATGCGACTACCGCATCGATTATATTCTGGCTAAACCCCAAAGTAATTAAATCCACAATCGTGGTGTCTGTATCTTCCAATAAATCATGCATTACTGCGACCATTTTTTGATCCATACCTTCAACATTTAGCATCAATCGTAGAGGATGTAAAATATAAGGTTGCCCCGCTTTATCAAGTTGTCCCGCATGTTTTTTTGTTGCCAGTGCAATGGCTTTTTCTAGTGTTGACATGAAATCTCCATTTCAAAAATGTCATTAATTCAGAATTCACACAATTGAGCACGTTTTTTTCTTTATAGAATAATAAGCATGAGTTGAAATGAATAGCAATTCACCCAAGGTCGATTTTAAAAAAATTAGATGCAAGCAAATATTTCTTTTACACTATTGAGCTAAATTTTTGAGTAAAGCATATGTCTTACCATCTTATTCAGCAGTCTGATGCTTCTACCAATATTTGCTGTCCAATTTGCCAGTATGCAGTGGTTGACTGGGCGCAGGAGCAATACGTTCAGCCTTGTGAGCATATTTTATTTATTGCTATGGATCTGGGATTTGAGTTTATTGCAGATCGATTTGAAGTTCACATGCAACAAACTGTAGATGAGTTACATGAAGATCCAGATATGAATATTTTTGCAGCAATTCGTCAGACAGCATATCCTGAGTTAACCATCATTCAAACTGATTTGGGCGTTCAAAATTTATCACGCTATGTGGGGTTTAGTCCTGATTAATCTTGGTTTGATTGCTGAGAAGTTTTGGACTGATAAGTGGTCACTTCTTTTTCCAACCATTCGGTAAACTTTAGAATTAGTGTATTGTTGTGTTGCTCTGAATAAACGAAATAGTAAGAGCGCGCTCCGACCAATTTTAATGAGGATGCAATAACCAGATCACCATTGCCCAATTCTTTTTCAAGTAACATTTGTGGAATTAAAGCTACACCTAAATGATGGGTCGCTGCTACCGCCAGCATGGAAAAAAGCTCATGACGCTGACCTTCCATAGCATACGGGTAATCATATTCTGCAGCAGTAAACCATTCTTTCCAGATATAAGGTCGTGTGGTTTGTTGTAATAATGGTAATTGACTAATTTGTTCAGGCGATAAATCAATGGGTTGTTTGTGATCAATATGAATGTCAGAAAAATGTTTTTGAATCAGGGCTAAAGAGCAAACCGGTACAACTTCTTCCTGCATCAGAAATTGAATTTTTGCACCTGGCCAGTTTTCAATTTGAGAAGGTGTCCCCGCATAAATAGCCGCATCAAAAATATGATCACTAAATAAAAAAGGTTTAGTACTAGTTTCAAGATGGATCGTAATTTCAGGATAAATTTCATTAAAACGATATAAACGGGGCAATAACCAGCGTGTGGCAAAAGTGGGGACTACACCGAGTTTTAACGTTCCACCCAAGCCTTTATGTGACATTAAATCCAATGTACTTTGTTCGATTCCAAGCAAATACGGTTTGATACTCTTAAAATATTGCTCACCCGCCTGTGTCAATTCAACACCGTGACGGGTGCGATTAAACAACTCAATATTTAAAAATTCTTCCAATTGTTGGATTTGTCGAGACACTGCACTTTGAGTAATGGAAAGTTCCTGAGCAGCATAGGTATAACTTTTGTGCTTGGCAGCTGATTCAAAACAAATCAATGCTTGTAAAGATGGAATCATGCGCCGCATATCATACTTCCTTGTTGCAGTTGTGAAATCAAGATATTTGGAAATCACATATAATTTTTAAATGCTCTATATCATATTTATGATCAGAGTAGCTTATTTCCTAGAATCTAGATCAAACTCTGATCTAAAACAAGCATAAGATATGCGTAAATGGAATGACTGTATGCAAATTTATCGTTTGCTGCTTTGAGCATGACATCGTAGCATCAGGTCAATGACAAACAAACAGGCTAGGGAAGCGATGAATCAAATGGTCGATACAGCTAAAAAATCTGCACGTGTTCACTTCAATTGGGAAGATCCATTCTTACTCGAACAACAGTTAACTGAAGAAGAGCGCATGATTCGTGATTCTGCACACGCATATTGTCAGGATAAATTGATGACACGTGTGTTAGAACAATTTCGTCATGAAACCACTGATCCTGCTATTTTTCGCGAAATGGGTGAGTTGGGGCTGCTTGGACCCACTATTCCAGAACAATATGGTGGCTCAGGTTTAAATTATGTCAGCTATGGTCTGATCGCACGAGAAATAGAACGTGTCGATTCGGGTTATCGTTCAATGGCAAGTGTGCAAAGTTCTTTAGTGATGGTACCAATTAATGAATTTGGTACAGAAGAACAAAAGCAAAAATATTTACCAAAACTTGCCGCGGGTGAATACATTGGCTGTTTCGGATTGACTGAACCTGATCATGGTTCTGATCCGGGAAGCATGATTACACGTGCCAAAAAAGTAGAAGGTGGTTATCGTTTAACGGGCGCCAAAATGTGGATTACTAACAGCCCAATTGCGGATGTGTTTGTGGTCTGGGCAAAAGAAGTTTCTGCTGAAGGCAATGTGGGTGAAATCCGCGGTTTTATTTTAGAAAAAGGTTGGGAAGGACTTTCTGCTCCAGCAATTCACGGTAAGGTTGGTTTACGTGCTTCAATTACTGGTGAAATTGTCATGGATAATGTATTTGTTCCAGAAGAAAATGCATTTCCCGAAGTTCGTGGTTTAAAGGGGCCATTTACCTGCTTGAATAGTGCACGTTATGGGATCGCATGGGGCGCAATGGGTGCAGCTGAATTTTGCTGGCATACAGCACGTCAATACACCTTGGATCGTAAACAGTTTGGGCGTCCATTGGCTGCAAACCAACTTATTCAGAAAAAACTGGCAGATATGCAAACTGAAATTGCTCTTGGTTTACAGGTGGCATTACGGTTTGGTCGTATGAAAGATGAAGGGATTGCTGCGGTCGAAGGCACCTCGTTAATCAAACGTAATAATTGCGGTAAAGCATTGGATATTGCACGTTTAGCTCGTGACATGATGGGCGGCAATGGCATTAGTGATGAATTCGGCGTTGCGCGTCATTTGGTTAATCTTGAAGTCGTAAATACTTATGAGGGAACACATGATGTACACGCTTTAATTTTGGGACGTGCTCAAACTGGTATCGCAGCATTTGGCAACTAAGTCGCTTCAAATTTTTTAAATCCAAATCAAGCTTAATTAAAGATGCGCTTAGCGCGTGTCTTTAAGGATTTTTGTCTAAAAAAAGATAATACAAACAAACAGTCAGGGATTCATCATGAAATTTTTCATGGGAACGTGACACTTTGCTTGGGCTAGATACAACATCAGTAGCAAAGCGATCAGGACATGATCAATCGATGAAAAACCAAGACTCATTTAGGAAAAATGAGGTGAAATAACATGAACAATGATGTTCAAACGGTTGCAGGAAATCTTCCCCGTAGTTTAGCTTCCAATATCGGAACTTATGATCGAATCACCCCCAACACATGGAAGTGGGCGCTGTTATTTGCCTACTTTGCGATGGTGGTCGATGGGATCGATATTATGTTGCTGTCTTATAGTTTGACCAGTTTAAAAGCAGATTTTGGTTTGTCGACGTTTCAGGCGGGTGCATTAGGCAGTGCATCGCTAGCAGGTATGGGAATCGGTGGTATTTTAGGGGGGTGGGCATGTGACAAGTTTGGACGTGTCAGAACCATTGCCCATTCGGTCACATTCTTTTCAATTGCAACGTGTCTTTTGGGCTTTACCCAAAGCTTTGATCAGTTTATGGCACTTCGTTTTATTGGTGCTCTAGGAATTGGTGCACTTTATATGGCATGTAATACCTTGATGGCTGAATATGTACCGACTTCATACCGTACTACTGTTTTAGGAACATTACAGACTGGGCAAACTGTGGGTTATATTGTCGCAACGCTTTTAGCAGGAGCGATTATTCCTGAACATGGCTGGCGTATTCTGTTTTTTATTACGGTGATTCCTGCAATTATTAATGTCATTTTACAGCGCTTTGTTCCTGAACCTAAATCATGGCAATTAACAAAAATTGCAGCTTTAAACCCAGAAAAACAAAAAACTGAGCAACAGGACGTCAAACCTAAAAGCAGCAGTATTTATAAACAAATTTTCAATAATTTTAAGCATCGTAAAATGTTTTTACTTTGGATGACCACCGCATTCTTTTTGCAATTTGGTTATTACGGGATTAACAACTGGATGCCGAGTTATCTTGAAACTGAAGTCCATATGAACTTTAAATCGCTGACGAGTTATATGGTTGGTTCGTATACCGCCATGATTCTTGGCAAAATTTTAGCAGGATATTTAGCCGATAAATTTAATCGCCGTGCCGTTTTTGTCTTTGGTACGCTTGCTAGCGCAATTTTCTTGCCTGTGATTATTTTCTTTAACACGCCTGACAATATTCTTTATTTATTGATCACCTTCGGTTTTCTTTACGGTATTCCATATGGTGTGAATGCAACCTATATGGCGGAATCATTCTCAACAGATGTACGTGGAACTGCTATTGGCGGTGCTTATAACATTGGTCGTGTTGGTGCTGCGATTGCACCTGCAACTATTGGCTTTTTGGCATCTGGTGGCACTTTTACGATGGCATTTATTGTAATGGGTGCAGCCTATTTTATCGCAGGTGTATTGCCGGGTTTATTTATTAAAGATCGTCAGTACGATCCGCAAAAATCATGAATTAAACAAGGCTGACATTTCGTTCGGACGTCAGCTTTTGGAGGAGCAAATATGGGCGCATTGACCGGTTTAACTGTACTGGATCTGAGTCGGGTTTTAGCAGGACCGTGGTGTGGTCAAATTCTGGCAGACTTGGGTGCAGAAGTCATTAAAGTGGAACGTCCCAAAGTGGGTGATGATACTCGTATGTGGGGACCACCGTGGATGTTAAATAATCAGGGACAACTCACTAAAGAAGCAGGTTACTACCAAGCAGCTAATCGTAATAAATATTCTGTAGCTATTGATATTGCCTCTGAAGAAGGACAACAACTGATTCAGGAAATGGTCAAAGATGCAGATGTGCTGATTGAAAATTATAAAGCAGGTTCATTGGCAAAATATGGATTGGATTATGCAACGCTAAATAAAATTAATCCCCAATTGATTTATTGTTCAATTACAGGGTTTGGGCAAACAGGTCCGCGTGCAGAAGAACCTGGTTATGATTTTGTTATTCAAGGCATGTCTGGGCTAATGAGTATTACTGGTGAAGAGAATCAAGAACCACAAAAAGTCGGTGTTGCGGTTGCAGATATTCAAACTGGCCTGTATGCCACAGTTGCGATTCAGGCAGCATTATGGTCACGTTTAACTACAGGTAAAGGACAACATATTGATTTGTCTCTTTTAGATGTACAAGTTGCGGCACTCGCTAATCAAGGTATGAACTTTCTGACTACAGGAAAATCCCCTGTACGAATGGGAAATGCACATCCTAATATTGTTCCATATCAGTTATTCAAAGCTAAAGATAAAGATTTTATTATTGCTTGTGGTAATGATAAACAATTTAGGGATTTGTGTATTGCTATTGAACGAACCGATTTGTTAGAACGTTCAGATTATCTGACCAATAAAGATCGTGTTGCAAATAGAAATAAACTAATCGCGATATTGAGTGCTCATTTCCTAGCGCACGCTGCAAATTATTGGGTAGAAAGGATTCACGCTAAAAAAGTTCCTGTAGGCATGATTAACTCGATTGAAGATGCGTTAAATGAACCACAAATTCAGGCACGTCAGATGATCGTAAATATTCCACATTTACAGAATCAGGCATTTAATATGATTGCCTCGCCTATTAAATTGTCAGAGACTCCAATTGAATATCGCAATGCACCACCGCAATTGGGTGAACATACTTTTAAAATATTGAAGCGCTATAAATCAGATGCTCAACTTAATCAATTAAATGAAAAAGGTATAATTGATGGAAAAGCAAACAAGGAATATGAAGAAAAGATCAATATTGATTAAAAATTACCCTGTTAAAAGTTTTTTTAAAATTATGACTTGCGTTGATTTACAAAATGTATAGAATACGCAGCATCCCGACGCGAAACACGATGAAGATCTTGGCTATTAAGGGTTAAGATTTTGGTAAGAGTTTTGCGTTAAATTTTTTGCTGACGAGGCAAGGAATAGATCATTAAGAGCATAGAAGAACAACTTGTGTGGATTTTTACTAATTGAT